>NZ_JBGCCS010000026.1:0-119030 GCF_041262645.1 Streptacidiphilus sp. EB129 | reverse complement strand
CGCCCGCGGGCCCCCCGGTGGGGGGTCCCGCCGCGGCGGCCCGGGCGACGCCCGCCCCGCCCCGCGCCGGGCGGGGGGCCCCCCGCCCCCTCCCCCGGGGGCGGGGGCGGCCGCCCCCCCCCCCCCGCCACCGCCCTCATCACCCGGCGCCACTCACCCCCCGCCCCGGCCCGCGCCCGCGGGGCGCCCCGGCCCCCCCCCCCCCGGGGCGCCCGCCCCCCGGCGCCCCCGCCGCTGTGGTGACAGACCGGACGCTGCGGGGTCGGACGCGGGCCGAGCAGGAGCCGGTTCCGGGCTTGGTCCGAACGGGTCAGTCCGTGCTGCGCCGGGGCCCGGGGACCGCCAGCGTTGAGCCATGAGCCACCGCTACATCATGACCATCCACCCGCCGGAGCTCGACGAGCGCCCGCCCTGGCGCCGCGTCGAGGTCGAGGGCGTCTTCGTGGGCAAGGCCTACCGCCTCGACGACGTCGCCGAGTTCGCCCGGCTGGCCGGCCTGCACGGGATCGACCTGGCCAACGACCCCCGGATCCGCTGGGAGGGCGGCGGCCCCGGCTACTGGGGTGTCGACACCGGCGCGTAGACCCCCACCGGAACCGCGCGCGACCCGTCAGCCGAACTCGGTGAGCGGGAAGGCCCGGTGGCGTCGCGGCGGGATCAGGAAGTTCTGCCGGCGGGTGGCGGTGAGGAAGCGCTCCAGTCCGTTGTCCGAGGCCGGGACGGCGTTGGCGGCGGCGAGGTCCAGCGACGCCTGGCTGCGGCGCATGGTGGCGAAGAAGTCGGCGCTGGGGACGAAGGCGGTGAACTGGAGCTTGGGCTGGCGGCTCCCGTCGGGGACGTCCATGGCGTCGAAGCCGGGGCCGTCCATGCGCAGGTGCAGCGGCCGGCCGTCGGCGGTGCGGCTGGAGCGCTGCAGGGCGGCCAGGTGGCCGAGCCGGTGCTCTCCCCCCGGCGTGCCGTTGCCCTGCGCGCCCTGCAGGGCGTCCCCGGTGCCCTGGAAGGTGTTGTCCAGGAAGGCCGGGCCGCCGCCGTCGGTGATCTGGTCGGGATAGCCGGTGGACGGCGGGGGAGTGGAGCGGAACATGTACTGCACCCGCTCGGCGAATCCGGCGTCGTCGCCGGGGACGCCGTGGTCGTCGACGTCGTAGAACTGCTGCAGATCCATGATCACGTGGGAGAGGTGCTGGACCGCGCCGTTGTCGAAGTAGTCGCCCGGCTTCGCGGTGGTCAGATCCGTGCCCTGGAAGGTGATCTGGGCGGCCGGGCCGGCGCCGGTGATCTGCTGGTCGACGAAGCCCATCCACATGGACGAGCGCGGGTTGACCATGAAGGCGTAGATCAGCGCATTGGCGTCGGCGACCTTGCGGGGCAGGCCGACCTGGCCGAACATCGCCCGGCTGGAGGTGAACCGGAGCAGCCGGCTCAGGTGCGGTGACGGCAGCGGGCGTCCGGCCAGCCGGTTGCTGCCCGCCAGCCAGCGCAGCACGTCCTGGATGTTCGCGGCGTTGTCGCTGCGGAAGGTGAAGAGCAGGTCGTTGGACTCGATCGTGACCGGCACGTTGAACCGCAGCTTGCTGATCTGCGGATTGCCCGGGGAGACGTCGGTCGGGCCGGGGACGGCCTCCTCCAGGACCGCCCGGCCGGCGTCGGCCGCCAGGCGCGGCATGTACCGGCGCACCAGCGGTCCCTGCACGCCGCCGGGAAGCCGGGCGAAGTAGGGCAGGCCGTAGGAGACAAAGGTGAAGACCCCCGCCGGGGCGAACGGGTAGGAGGCCTCGATGGCCTGCAGCGCGTAGCGCAGCAGGTACTGGTCGCCCGGGGTGGGGGTGCGCAGCAGCGTGGCGGTGGCGAAGACGGTGTGCACCGGGCCGAACTGCACCTGGACCCCGTCGACGGTCTGCACCGGCGCGATGAACGGCGCGAGGTCGAACTGGACGTCGGGCAGGTGCTCGTCCCCCGGGGGCGTGCCGGGGGCGCCGGCGGTCGCGGCCGTGGGAGCCGTCCGGACCGGGACGGTGGCTGAGTGCTTGAGCAGCTCCAGGCCGGCCACGGCCGCCGCGAGCACCCCGCCGTGCAGGACGCCCCTGCGGGTCGGGGCCTGGTGGATCGGTTCGGCCTCGTCGGGTGCGGGCTGGGAGTCGTGCATGGGCCGTCCCTTTCCATGGCGGTGGAGCGAGCAGATGCCGTGCGGTGCCGGAACTGGCGCTGAACGCTGGAGGGTTGACTGCCACCCCGGATCGGGGTGGTGTCAGGGCGCTGGGGTGCACGGTAGTCCCGGCTTCTGTACACGACAAGGGTCGGCGCAGCGGGAGACGGCCGTCATCCAGATGAGGCCTCCCGGTTGTGGTGAGTTCACGAAGATAACGAAAAGGATCGGATTATGGGCAGGTACGATCTACAGGTTGACGGGAAACCACCCAGACCGGTTGACTCCCGGACACCTCGGTCGCAACGCGGCGGCCGCGTCTCGGAGGCACCGCACGCACTATGAACAGCACTCTGCGCCGTACGGCGATGGCCACGGCAGCGCTTTCCCTTGGCCTCGGCACGGCCGGCTGCGGCGCTTTCGGCAGCTCAGCCCCGATCTACTCGGGTACGTCGACCAGTTCCCTGGTGGTCGGTCTGCTGCTGCCGGACAAGAGCACGGCCCGCTACGAGCAGTTCGACAAGCCTCTGTTCGAGTCCATGGTCAAGGAGTTGGACACCAACGCGACCGTGCAGTACGCGAATGCGGGCGGCAGTGCGGAGACCCAGTCGCAACAGGTCGGCCAGATGGTCGACGCCGGCGTCAAGGTGCTGGTGATCGACGCTCAGGACCCGGCGGGGATCAAGCCCGCGATCCAGGCGGCCCACGCCAAGGGCGTCAAGATCATCGCCTACGACCGGCTGGCCCAGGGACCGGTGGACGCCTACGTCTCCTTCGACAACGAGAAGGTCGGCGAACTGCAGGGCCAGGGGCTGCTCGCGGCGCTGCACGGCAACGCCTCGTCCTCGTCGAAGATCGTCGAGATCGACGGCGCCGCCTCCGACCCCAACGCCGCCGACTTCAAGAAGGGCTTCCAGAGCGCCGTCCAGGGCCACCTGGACATCGCCTACGACGCGTCCGGGGACTGGAAGCCCGACGTCGCCGAGAGCAAGGCCACGGACGCCATCAACCAGATCGGCGCGAGCAACATCGCGGGCTTCTACTCGGCCAACGACGGCATGGCCGGCGGGATCATCACGGCCATGAAGCACGCCGGGATCGGCGACCGCCCGATCGGCGGCCAGGACGGCCAGCTCGACGCGGTCCAGCGGATCCTGGGGGGCACCCAGGCCTACAGCATCTACAAGGCCTACCAGCCCGAGGCCCAGGCCGCCGCGACCATCGCGGTGCACCTGATGGACGGCACCAGCATCTCCATGGTCGCCACCACGACCGTGACCAGCGGTTCCGGTGACAGCATGCCGGCGCAGCTGCTGTCCCCGGTGCTGCTGGTGAAGGCGAACATCGAGGACACCGTGGTGGCCGACGGCCTCTACACCGCCGCCCAGATCTGCACCCCCAACCTCACCTCGGCGTGCAGCGCCGCCGGTATCCACTGACGGGCACACGGCGGGGCAACAGGGCAGGGCACACGGCTCGGTGGCGGGAGGTCCCGCTCCCGGGCCGTGTGCGGTTGTGCCCCATTCGGTTGCGAGACGCTCGGCCCCAAAACCATCACCGGCTCCACCCACGACTTCTCGAACGGCTGGAACAGCGGCCCCGGCAGCGCCGACTTCCACTACTGAGCCTTCGCGTAGGCAAGCCTTCGCGTAGGCAATGCGAAGGCCCCGGCGCTCGTGACGGGCGCCCGGGCCTTCAGCATTGTTCGGGTCAGCCGCGGGTGACGCTGGCGGCCCCTTCAGTCCCTCCCTTGGCCAGCTCGCGGCAACCGTTCGAGTTGATCGCGCTGTAGTGGCTCATAGTCCGCCGGGCTCACCGCCCGCGCGGTGTCACCCGCATCGGCAGCCGGTCGGGGTGCGGCATGGCCGCGACGGCCTCGCGCGGGGTGTGACCGGGCTCGGGCACCAGCCGCCAGCGGGCCAGCACCGTCGCCAGTGCGATGGTCATCTCCGCCGACGCGTAGGCGTCGCCGATGCACTTCCGGGCGCCTGCGCCGAACGGCAGGTAGGACTCCCGGGACATTCGGGCTCGTCGTTCCGGCAGCCAGCGGTCCGGATCGAAGCGCCGGGACTCCGGGTCCAGCCGCCGGTTCAGCGCGTAGAGGCTGAACGCCACCTCGGTCCCCTCCGGCAGCAGGTGCCCGCCGAGCTCGACCGGCTCGGTGGTGCGGCGCATCAGCAGCGTTACGCTGTGCAGGCGCAGCGACTCCTCGACCACCCGGCCGGTGAGGTCGAGCTTAGGCAGGTCCTCGAAGCCGATGGGGCCCGGGCCGACTACGGAGTCGACCTCGTCGAACAGCCGCTGCTCGATCCGGGGGTTCCCGGCGATCTCGTGGAAGGCCCAGGCGAGGGTGCTGGCGGCGGTCTCGGTACCCGCGAACAGGATGGTCATCAGTTCGTCACGCACCTCCTCGTCGGTGAGCGCGTCGCCGGTGTCGGCGTCGCGGGCCGCGAGCAGCAGCGACAGCAGGTCGGGGCTGTTGGTGTCGCCGGAGTGCCGCGCGGCGGCGATCACTTGGTCGATGACCTGACGCAGCCGCGCCGCGGCCGCGTCGAACGCGCGGTTGGGGGTGATCGGCAGCCGGTCCAGGGCGGGCGGGAACATCGCGCGCAGCAGCATGTTCTTGAGGATCACCGGTACGTCCCGGCGCACCACCTCGACCGCCGACCGGCCTATGTCCGCCGAGAACATCGTCTCGGCCAGCGTCGCGATCGCGAAGCCGCTTGCCGCGTCGTCGACGTCCAGCAGTTGTCCGGGGTGCCAGGACTCGGCCATCTCGACGGCCCGACGGCCCATCACCTCGCCGTAGCCGGCGATCCGGGAGCGATGGAATGCGGGCTGCATCAGCCTGCGGTGCCTGCGATGCACCTCGGTGGCCGCGGTGGCCAGCCCATCGCCCACCAGCGGACGCATCCGGGTGAACAGCCTGCCCTTCTCGAAGCAGGCGGCCTTGCCGACCATCACCTCGTGGGCGAGCTCGGGCCGGGTGGCGAACAGGACCGGCAGGGTGCCGACGTCCACCCGCACCAGCGGGGCCACGTCCCCGAGGGACTCCAGGAAAGCCAGCAGGTGATGCCGGACCCGCCACAGTGCCCAGGTGTGCCCGAGCAGCGGGAGGCCACCGGGGGCAGGCGGGACAGTTCGCAGTGCGGCGGGCACGCGGTACTCCTTTCGGGCGGGCAGGCAGTGGGCACTCGGCAGGTGGTTGGGAGTGTGGCTACGCGGTGAGGCGGACCCGCGGGGGGGCGGCCAGTGCCGGGAGCAGGTCCCACCACCAGGCGATGGCGGGGATGTCCAGGGGGTCGGGGCTGTCATCGGTCGGCGTTTCGCGGAACGCGCCCGGGAGGTCGGCCGGGTCCTCGGGCCGGGTGTAGCGGATCGAGCTGATGCCCCAGTCCTGGGCGCCGCGGATGAAGCTGCCCAGACCGTCCAGGTACTGCCGCAGTTGCGGGCTTCCCTGTCTACGAAGGTCGGTGCAGAGGCGCAGGAACAGGCTCATCACCCGGTCGCGCTGCCCGATCGCGACGGTCATCGCCTTGTCGGGGGTGCAGCCGTGCTCCTGTTCCAGGACCCGGATCACATTGAGGTAGTAGTGACCGGTCCGGCTCTCCTTGTGGTAGGAGAACAGGTCGTTGTCCCAGGTGATGATGAAGAAGGCCATCTCCGCCGCGGCCCGGACCCGGACGTGGTCGCGCTCGTGCGGCTGGAGCTCGTAGCCGTGGCCCATCTCCAGGAGCGGGAGAACCACCGAGGTCGCGCCGTCGTACAGCCGCATCAGGGTGTAGTCGTTGAGGTCCGGTACGGTCCCGGCGCTGCGGTGCGACGCCTCCCACACCACGGTGAAGAAGTACTCGCGCAGGGCGTCGATCCAGCGCACCACCTGCCCCGGAGTCGCGTGGTCGGAGAGCCGGTGGCGCAGGTCGCGCAGGCCCATCGCCAGCGGATCGCCCAGCATCATGGGGACCTCGGGGTTCTGCGCGATCCGCAGCAGTCTGCCCAGGGTCGCCGTCAGCTGGCCGGGGAGGCGCCCCAGTTCGCCCTCCTCGCAGTGGCCGTCGTCGACGCCGAAGAGCCACAGAACGAAGTCGGCGAGTATCCCGATGACCTCCTCGCGGCCCTCGGGCAGGATGCGGGCGGCAAAGGCGCCGATGCCGTGTGCCACCAACTGGCCGCGCAGTTCCTCCGATCCGATACCGAAGCGGTGCGCCCACTCGGCGGTCCGCCGGTCGATGGCAGCATGCCGGGGATGGATGGCGGGAGGTATGGGGGAGTAGATCGGGGGCACCGTCAGGGCGCGCATAGGTCCTCATCTCGGTCATCCGGCATCGGCCTGCCACTGTCCGTCCGGTTCGCCGAGCAAGCTCGCGGCACCGGCCGAAGTGGATCACACGAGAGGCAAATACACCGGAAACGGAGGCGAACCGTCAAGGTATGACAATGCGCCACTGGCGCATTGTCATACCCGGACACATTCAGTCGCTCAGGGCGCGGACTCCGCCGCTCAGCGTCCCAGCAGTCGGCGCCACCACGAACGGCGTGCCACCGGCGCCGGCAGTTCCGTCTGCCCGGACGGTGCAGGGCCCACGGTGGCGGTTGCAGTGTCGGGCGCGGCCGTGGCGGCTGGCTGCGGCGTGGGGGCCGGGATCTCACCGGTCCGCTCCCTGGGCGCCTGCGTCCGGGGCCTGAACTCCACCGGAAGCTCGGCCAGATGGCGTGAGAGCCACGCCGAGGTCCAGCTCAGCCCGCTTTCGTCGACCGCCAGGTGCACGTCGGCGAGCCGGGTCAGCAGCACGTCGATGCCGGTGTCAGCGATGGCCCGGCCCAGGTCCTGGCCCGGGCACTCGTGCGGGCCGCTGCTGAAAGAGAGGTGCGAGCGGTTGCCGTGCACCGGCGTGGTGAGGTCGGGGCGGACCTGCGGGTCGACGTTGCCGGCCGCCAGGGCGAGCAGCAGCATGTCGCCCTCCTTGATCTGCTGGCCGGCCAGCTCGGTGTCGCCGGTGGCCCAGCGTCCGGGCACCACGGCCAGCGGCGGCTCGTCCCACAGCACCTGCTCCAGGGCGTCGGGCAGGGTCATGTGCCCGCCGGACAGATTGGCCCGGAACCGGTCGTCGGTGAGTACCATCCGCAGGGTGTTGGCGATCAGGTTGACCGTGGTCTCGTTGGCGGCGACCAGGATCAGCCGCAGGTGCTCCAGGACCTCGTCCTGGCTGAGCTCCGCGTCGTGCGACATCAGCCAGGACGTGAGGTCCTGGGACGGCTCGGCGGCCTTGCGCATCAGCAGCTGACGCAGCGTCTCCACCACAAAGTCATTGCTGGCCAGGGCGGTTTCGGTGCCCTTCATCAGATCGCGGGCCGCGGCGACCAGACGCGGTCCGTACTCCTCGGGCATGCCGAGCAACTGCGTCATCACCAACATCGGCAGCTGTTCCGCGAACTGGCTGACCAGGTCGGCCCGGCCATCCGCGGCGAAGGCGTCGATCAGCTGGTCCGCGAAGCGGGTGACATGGCGGCGGACGCCGCGGCGGTCGAAGCGGCCGAGGCTGTCGGTGACCGCGCCGCGCAGCCGCTTGTGCTCCTCGCCGTCGGCGAACACGCACAGCGGCTGCCAGCCGACCATCGGCAGCAGCGGCGAGTCCGCGGCGATCCTGCCGTCCTGCAGCGCCTTCCACCGCCGGGAGTCCCGGGAGAAGGTGGACGAGGTGCGCATCACGGTCAGGTTCTCCCGGTGGCCCAGCACGAGCCAGGCCGGGAGGTCGCCGTGCAGCAGCACCGGCGCGACCGCGCCGTGCTCGGCACGCAGCTTCTCGTACAGGCCAGTGGGGTCGGCCTCGGCCTCCTCGCCGTAGAGCCGGCGGATTCCGTCCGTCCCGAGGCCGTGGGCCGGGCAGCCCGGCGGCGGGACGGCGGCGGGGTCCAGGGTGCCCGGACCGGCGGGAGAGGTCTCACTGCGGTTGTGGTCGGTGTGGGGGGTGGTCACGGTTGCTCCGGGGACACGGTGAGGGAGTAGAGGTAACGCATCAGGGACATCAGTACGTCCCGGCTGGACTCGCGCAGGCGGGCGTCGCAGTCCACGATCGGTACGTCGTCGGGCAGGTCCAGCGCGGCGCGCAGTTCCTCGACGGGGTGGGACGGGGCGCCGGGGAAGGTGTTGAGGGCGACGACGAACGGCACGCCGCGTTCCTCCAGCCGTCCGATCACGTCGAAGCTGACCTCCAGACGGCGGGTGTCGACCAGCACCACCGCGCCCAGCGCGCCCTCGAACAGCCCGTTCCAGAGGAACCAGAAGCGCTGCTGACCCGGGGTGCCGAAGAGGTAGAGCACCAGTTCGTCGTTGATGCTGATCCGGCCGAAGTCCATCGCCACCGTGGTCGCGGCCTTGCGCTCCACCCCGACGGTGTCATCGACGCCGACGCCGGCCTGCGTCATCGTCTCCTCGGTCGTCAGTGGTCGGATCTCGCTCACCGAGCCGACCATGGTGGTCTTGCCGACGCCGAAACCACCCACGATCACGATCTTGACGGCGGCCGTCGCCGACGCCGGCAGCGCGTCGTCGCTGCTCGGGCCGACCAGGGTGTCCGAACCGCCGTGGGTGTCGGAGCCGTTGACGTCGGCGCTCCTGATGTCAGAGCCGTTGAAGTCCATGCATCACCGCCTCGATCAGGGCAGGGTCGGGAAGGAGGGCCTTGGGGATGGGAGCGCGGGCCTTGACCCGGCCGTCCGCTAACAGGTCGGCGAGCAGCACCGTCACCAGGCTCACCGGCAGCCGCAGGTAGGCGGAGAGCTCGGCAACGGACAACGGGGAGCGACAGAGCCGCAGGATGGAAGCCTGCTCCGGCGGCATGACCGGATCGGGCTCGGCACTCGACACGATCAGGGTGACCAGATCGAGCGCGGCCCGCTGCCGCACTCCACCGCGCCCCCGCGTGATCACGTACAGCCGCTCCGGCTCGTCGTCGTCCCACTGCCGACCGCGGTCGCGACCGCGGTCCCGGCCCTGGCCGCGGCTCCGGTCCGGACCACTCATTCGGCCTGCTCGTCGTTGCGCGGCGGGGTACTGAGGTGCTCGCCGATCCGGGCCACCAGGTCCCGCATCCGCTGGCCCATCAGCCCGGCGTCCACGCCCTCGTCGGCGAGTACCGCGAGGTACGCCCGGGCGCCGGCCGCCATCAGGTAGAAGAACCCGCCGGACATCTCGATCACGACCAGCCGCATCCGCCCGTCGGCGTGCGGGAACTCCAGGGCGACGGCGGCCGCCAGGCTCTGAAGTCCGGCGCAGGCCGCGGCCAGGCGGTCGGCGGTGTCGGTGTCGGTCCCGTACTGGGCCATGCGCAGCCCGTCGGAGGACAGCACCACCACGTGGCGCGTCTGCGGGACGCCGTCCGCTAGATCCTTGAGCATCCAGTCCATGTTGGCCCGTTGCTGAATCACGGCTGCTGCTCCCTCATGCCTGACGTGTCGTCACTGTTGCTGTGGCCGGCCGGCGCTGACGGGCGCGACTCACGCGAGTCGCCACTCACCGCGCTCTGGAAGGCGGCCAGCCACAGGCCGGGTTGCACGGCTTCCGAGGTTCCGTGTCCGCTCGCGTCGCGGTGGTCGTTCGCCGGTCCGGAGTCGTGCTCGGCCCGGAGCGCCGCGGTGGCGGTGGCCGCCGCCGGGGCCGGGCTGCGGCGGCGCCGCTGCGGCAGCCCGATCGGGGTCCGCTCGGTCACCACCGGGGCCTCGTCCTCCCCCGCAGCGATCGGCTGCGGTCCGTTCACCGGCCGACGGGCGGCCGGGGTGGTGCCGGTGGTGTCCGCCGGGGCGGTCGGACGCGGGCCGGAGGAGGCGCCGATTCCGTGCGCCTTTCCGGTCGCCGGGGCCGTGGTGATCAGCTCCTGCGGCACGATCAGCACCGCGCGGACCCCGCCATAGGCGGACGGCCGCAGCGACACCTGGAACCCGTAGGCCTGCGCGAGCCGGCCGACCACGGCCAGACCGAGCCGGGGAGTCTCGCCGAGGTCGTTGAGGTCGATCCCGGCCTGGGCCTCCTTGAGCATCCGCTCGGCCCGGGCCCGGCCCTCCTCGCTCAGGCTCAGCCCGCCGTCCTCGATCTCGATGGCGATGCCGGTCTGCACCTCGACCGCGGTCAGGTGCACCCGGGTCTGCGGCGGCGAGTAGCGGGTGGCGTTGTCCAGCAGCTCGGCCAGCGCGTGGATCAGCGGCTCGACGGCCAGGCCGACCACGGCGACCTCGGACACCGGGTGCAGTTCCACCCGCTGGTAGTCCAGGATCCGCGACATGGAGCCGCGCAGCACGCTGTAGAGCGGGACCGGGTTGCTCCACTGGCGTCCCGGCCGGGCGCCGCCGAGCACCGCGATGCTGTCCGCGAGCCGTCCGACCAGCGCGTTCCCGTGGTCCACACGCAGCAGGTCGTCGAAGACGGCGGGGTCGTGGCCGTGCCAGTCCTCCATCTCCCGCAGCTCCTGGGCCTGGCGGTGCACGATGGCCTGCACCCGGCGGGCGATGTTCACGAAGGCGCGCTGCGCGGACTCGCGCAGACCCTCCTCCGCCTCGACCGCCTGCAGCACCCAGCGCAGCACCGACAGCCGCGCGGCGTGGAACTCGGGGGTGACCGCGCCGGTGTCGGCGGCGGCGTCCCTGAGCACGTCCTCGACGAAGTCGCCCTGCTGCAGTCGTGCCACCGCCTGCGGGAGCAGTACCTCGGCGAGCCGGACGGTCTGCGCCTCCTGCTCGGCGAGCCGGTGCCGCAGCTCCGCCTCGGCCTGCGCGTGGCGTTCCCGCAGCGTGCTGAGGGCACGCCCGCGACGGGCCGCCTCGACGGCCACGGCGGCCACCATCACCGTCGCGGCGACGCCGCACCAGATGACCTCGGCGCGCGCGGCCGCCGCGGCGAACGACGCGGCGGCGACCGCCGCACCCGCCGTCACGACCGTGGGCAGGAGCCACGCGAGAACCGGAGCCGGTCGGCGTTCGGGTGGGGATCCAGCACGAACCATCAGCGTCCTCAAGCGATCGGAAGGTCGGGGGAACGACGAGCGGAAGGGGTCGGCGCGGAGTGGCCGGGCAGGGGTGAACCCACCGCCCGAAGCGTCAGGCAAGCCGGGGCTATTCTGTCATGGACGCAACATATGGCCGAACCCGTCCGTAGCTTAGCCGGTTTGGATCATTGTGATGCAACATCAACCGCCTTACACGGCGCCACCTTTGATGTATCCCTAGCGCTCGGCGAAGGCCCTGCGCGGGATTCGGCGCTGCTGCTACGGCGCGCGCAGCCCGGCCGGCGCGTGCCGGATCTACGGTAATCCCCCACAGCGGCACGGGAGTTCACCGGCCAGGCGGTGCGGACCACGGGTCAGCCGGCGCGGCGCTCCAGCGCCACCACCGGGATGACCCGGGTGGTCTTCTCCTGGTACTCGCCGAAACCGGGGTAGAGCCGGGCCTGTTCCGCGTAGATCCGGTCGCGTTCGGCGCCCTCGGTGACGGTGGCGGTCACCTCGACCGTCTCCGAGCCGACCTCGATCACGGCATCCGGGTTGGCGCGCAGATTGTGGTACCAGGCGGGGTTGGTGGGGGCGCCCGCGTTGGACGCGAACACCAGCCAGCGGTCGCCCTCGGCCAGGTACATCATCGGCGAGGTGGACGGTCGGCCGGACTTCGCGCCGCTGCTGGTCAGCAGGAGCAGTGGCGCGCCGGCGAAGTTGCCGCCCACCCGGCCCTCGTTGGCCCGGAACTCGGCGATGATCGCGGCATTGTAGGAACTCACAGAAGTCCTCCGTCGCACGGGTGGCACTCGGTCGTCTCTCCGGTCCCAGCCTAGGTGCCGGGTCGGCTCGATGGCTGTCCGTCAGCGATTTCGCAGCCGGGTGGCCAGCGAGGCCAGGGCGCCGGCCACGCCGCCGCTCCGGCGGGCGAGGGCCAGCGAGTCGCTGACGGCGGTGAAGCCGTAGTCCACCATCTCCGCCTCGTAGCCGGCGACCGCGTCCGCCGGCGGGTGCCCGCCCCGGGCGGCGGCGGTCAGCTCCGTGCACAGCAGCGCGGCGTCCTTCAGCGCGATGTTCGCCCCCGAGCCGCGGCTCGGCGACATCGCGTGGATCGCGTCGCCGAGCAGCGTCACCGCCGTCGCCGGCCACGGGTCGATCCGCTCCGAGGTGCGGACGGCGAGGTAGAACGTCCCGGCGACGTCGGCGTGGCGCACCAGTGCCCGGAGGTCGGGGTGCCAGCGGCGGACCAGGGACGTGGCCACCGCGTGCAGTCCGGCGCTGTCGAGCGCCCGCATCCGGGCGTCGCCGGGGAACGCCCGGGCCTCGCCGGACAGCGCCCACATCGCGTAGGGGGCGCAGTCCCGGACGGCCGCACCGGGCCGCAGCCGCGCCGCCGCCTCGGCGGGCGGCTCCCGGAAGTCGACCAGCCCGAGGGCCATGCCCAGCGAGCGGGAGCCGACCACGGCGGTGAAGCCCTCCCACATCGTCGGCGGCAGCTGCGCCCGCACCTCGTCCGTCAGCGGAGTCCTGCCGTACAGGGTCCGGCCGCCGGTGTCGCGCACGACCGCGTGCGGCAGGTACTGGCCGCGGATCCGCGAGCCGACCCCGTCCGCGGCCACCAGCAGGTCGCCGTGGTCCCGGCCGCCGTCGGCGAAGTGCGCCGTCACCGACCCGTCCGGGCCGGTCTCATACCGTTCGAACTCCTTGCCGAAGCGGACCACGTCCTGCAGTCCGCAGAGCATGACCGAGCGGAGCACGGCGCGGTCCACGCCGGCGCTCACCGTCGCGGGGCTGGACAGGTCCGGATCGGAGCCCCGGACCGTGTGCAGGGTGCGCAACTGCCGGCTGACGACGGTCGTCTGCCGGCTCGGCCGGCTCATGGTGGCGAGGAAGAGCTCGTACAGCTCCGGGGGCAGGCAGGCGTGCAGGGCGAGCGCGCCGCGCCCGTCCAGATGGATCCGGTACCCCTGCCGCCGGCTGTCCACGCCGGGGTCGCGCTCGTACACGACGGTCTCGATGCCCGCCCGCACCAGCCCCTGCGCCAGGCACAGCCCGCCGATCCCGGCTCCGATGATCACGACGCGCATCAAGCAGCCCCCCGCCGCCCCGCAGCAAGCGCCGGCCGCGCGCAGCGGCCGGCAGCCCCACCATGTTACCTCCGGGCTGGCCTCGGGCAGTGCCCGCCTTGGGATGGCGTTGTGACGTTCGCTCAGCTTCCGGTCCGGTCCGGGGCCTACAGTGGCCGGATGGCCAGGGAGGAGCTGACTCACAACCGGCAGAACGCGGTGACCGGCGGCATCCGGCGTGAGGGCGGGGTGGTCCACAAGGTGCTCTCCCGTGGACGTGAAGGGCAGGCACTCGGGTCAGCTGTCCGTCGAGGACATCGCCGAGACCGCCCGGGCCCTGGGCCATAGCCAGGGCCGGCGTGAGCTTCCCGACCACCCGCGGCTCAGCCGCGGGTTCTTGACGGACTACAGCACCTCGCGGCCCGCGGACTGGAGCCTGCTCGACGACGACCGGGCCTGGTCCCAGCCGCTCGTTCGGGACCACTTTCCCCCGGATCTCC
The DNA here is from genome assembly GCF_041262645.1 of Streptacidiphilus sp. EB129. NCBI lineage: Bacteria > Bacillati > Actinomycetota > Actinomycetes > Kitasatosporales > Streptomycetaceae > Streptacidiphilus > Streptacidiphilus sp. EB129. The sequence continues at coordinate 105,337 of NZ_JBGCCS010000026.1, read as the reverse complement.
GACACGCGCTCCGGCGGCTGCACGATGACCGCGAGCGCCTGCTGTCGGTCGCGCGGAGGCTGCCCCGTACGGTCTGCCACCTCGATGTCTGGCCCAGCAACGTCATCCGCCGCCCCGACGGCGAGGTGGTGCTACTCGATTGGTCCTTCGTGGGCGACGGCGCGCTGGGGGAGGACGTGGGCAACCTCGTCCCGGACTCGGTCTTCGACCTGCTGCTGCCCCACACGCTGCTCGACGAGATCGATTCCCGGGCCACCCGGGCCTACCTCGCCGGCCTCGCCGAGGCAGGCTGGTCCGGTGACGAGCGCCTGGTCCCGGCTCGGCATCTGTGCCTCCGGGGTGAAGCACGACTGGCTGACCGTCAGAAGCCTTGCCCTCGCCTCCGCCGGTCAGCAGCGCGACTACGGCGGCGAGGCCGCCGTCGACGGGGGCGCCCGCTACGCTGCGCGAGCCGCCAGCCTGGCGCTCTGCGCCCGCTGGGCCCGCGAGGCCGAACACCTCGCCCGCACCCTCGGCCTCTGGTGACCCCCGTCATTCATTTGGGTCTGATCGACGGGACACGGGTGGGATGATCGTCTGATGCTTCTTGAGACTCCTCGACTCCAGGTACGCCGCTTCCGGCCGGAGGACGCGCCCGCGCTCGCCGCGTACCGCTCGGACCCGGCCGTGGCCTTCTATCAGGGCTGGACCGCGCCGGTGTCGGCCGAGGCCGCGGCCGCTCTGGTGCGGGAGTTCGCCGCAGCGGACCCCGGACGGCCCGGGTGGTTCCAGTACGCGATCGAACTCCGGGCCGAGGGTTGCCTGGTGGGCGATGTGGGGGTGAAGCTGCACGAGAACCTGATGCAGGCCGAGGTGGGGTTCACCCTCGCCAGGGAGCGGCAGGGACAGGGGTACGCCACCGAGGCGGTGCGCGCGGTGCTGCGGGACCTGTTCGAGCGGCGTGGTCTGCACCGCGTGTCCGCGGAGTGCGACGCCCGCAACCTGGACTCCGCGCGGCTGCTGGAGCGGCTGGGCTTCCAGGAGGAGGGGCGGCGCCCCGCCAACACCTGGATGAAGGGGGAGTGGACCGACGACGTGCTCTTCGGCCTGCTGGCCGACCGCTGGACCCGGCTGGCCGCCTCGACGGGGTGAGCCCGGCGGGGCTGGTGCACCGCGGTCAGTGGACCGAGAGGCCGCCGTCGACGAAGAGCGACTGGCCGGTGACGTAGGCGGCGGCGGGGCTCGCCAGGAACAGCGCGGGCGCGGCGAAGTCCTCGGCCAGGCCGTTGCGTCCGACCAGGGTGCGCGCGGCCAGCGCCGCGACCCGCTCCGGGTCGGAGGACAGCCGTGCGTTGAGCGGGGTCATCACGAAGCCCGGCACCAGCGTGTTGGCGGTGACCCCGTGCGGCGACCAGGCCTCGGCCTGCGAGCGGGCCAGTGACTCCAGCGCGCCCTTGGAGACCCCGTAGGCGCCGCTCTGCACGAACGCCCGGTGCGCCTGCTGCGAGCTGATGTGGATGATCCGGCCGAAGCCCCGCTCGGCCATCCCCGGGCCGAACCGCTGGCCCAGCAGGAAGGGCGCCTCCAGGTTCACCGCCATGGTGGTGTCCCAGACGTCCTCGCCGAGCTCGCCCAGCGGCGGCCGCAGGTTGACGCCGGCGCTGTTGACCAGGATGTCGGGCTCCCCGAACACGGCCGCGGCCTGCTCGGCCGCCGCCCGCACGCCCGCGCGGCTGCCCAGGTCGCCGCTCACCCAGGCGGCCTCGCAGCCGTCCGCCGTCAGCTCGGCGACGGTGGCCGCCAGTTCCTCCTCGCGGCGCGCCACGACCACGACACGCGCCCCGGCCCGCGCGAGCGCCCCGGCGATGGCCCGGCCGATGCCCGAACTTCCGCCGGTCACCGCGGCGACGCGGCCGTCGAGCGAGAACAGGCCGGAGAGGTACGTCTGCGCAGTCATGGCCGCACCCTAGTGCAGCGGCGCGTTAATCCCTGAGCGGATTCGCGGCGCTGCACTAGGGTGCGGAGCCATGACCTCGAAGACGAACGATCATCCCGCCTGGACCGCGCCCTACCTGGCCAGGCTCGGCGTCGACGACCCGCAGTCCCTCGGCGCCCCGTCGGTCGACACCCTGCGCAGACTGCACCGCGCACACGTCGAGCTCATCGCCTTCGAGAACTTCGACATCCAGCTCGGACGCCCGCAGGGCATCGACCCGGCCGAGTCCATAGCCCGCATCCTGGCCGGCCGGGGCGGCTACTGCTTCAACCTGAACAACGCCTTCTGCGAGCTGCTGACCGTCCTCGGGTACGACGTCACCGTGCACCGCGGCCAGATAAACGGCTCCGCCGCGACCGCCAAGGCGACCGCCGACGAATACGACACGCACATGGCCCTCACCGTCGTGATCGACGGCGAACGCTGGTCGGTCGACGTCGGCCTGGCCAACTCGCACCACGAGCCCATCCCGCTTCGGGAGGGCGTCCACGTCCAGGGTCCCTTCCGCTTCGAGCTGCGGCCGCTGCCGGAGATCGGCCCGGACGCCTGGCGGTTCTTCACCGATCCGGCGCAGACGACCTTCCACAGCATGGACTTCACGCTGGCGCCGGCCACGTGGGAGGACTTCAGGAGCTGCCACACCGAGTTGTCGACGTCGCCGCAGTCTCCCTACGTCAGGTGGTTCGAGCTCTTCCGCCGCGACGCGGGCTGCGCCGAGTTCGTGCTGGATGACGAGTTCACGCGCGATGAGGGGGCCGGACGGCGCACGACACGCACCCTCGAGTCCGCTGAGGAGCTGTTCAAGATCGCAACGGACGTGTTCCATCTGGACCTGTCGGCCATCGACGACGCCGACCGCGCTGCTCTGTGGGACCGCATCCAGCGCGCGGGGGCCGAGTGGCGGGCGAAGCAGCAGTCGGCCGAGAACCAGACCATGTGACATGAGTGTTCATGAAACGCCGGAAGCCCTGAAGAAGCCCTCGACTGCGCCTGCGGCGGGCTCCACCTCGGCGACCCAACAGTCTGGCGACAAGCCCTCAAGGATTAACGCGGCGCCGCACGGGTACGCCGCCGCCTGTCACCCGTACGGGTGGCCGGGTCCGCCGTCCGCGCGTGGTCGGATTGCGGGCGGCCCGGCCGGGACCGAAGATCGGGGTGGCGTGCAGTGCGGGTGAACGGGGAGGTCATGGTGGGTGGGGTCGTCGGCCGGCCGGTGAGCGGCCGGTGAGGACCGGTCGCGGAGGGCGGCAGCCGCAGCGCCCCACCCGCCTCATGGAGCTGTCCCCGCGGCGACGCGCCCGGGCACTCGTGGGCGTCGTCGTCGAGGTGGTCGCCTCGGTCTCGGCGCTGCTGGTCCTGTACGCGCTGGCGCCGCTGGACCGCCCGTGGAGGGACAGCTGGCTGGGGCTGGCCGCGAGCCTGGCGGTCTTCGCCGGAGTGGTCGGCTGGCAGCTGCGCGGAGTGCTGCGGTCCGCGATGCCGATGCTGCGCGCGGCACGGGCGGTCGCGGTCGGCGTCGTGCTGTTCCTGGTGATCTTCGCCTCGCTGTACTGGTCGCTCGCCGACAGTACGCCGGGCTCCTTCAACGAGTCGCTGGACCGCCTCGACGCCCTGTACTTCACCATCTCCGTCTTCGCCACGGTCGGCTTCGGCGACATCGCCCCGGTCAGCCAGACCGCGCGGGCGGCCGTCAGCGTGCAGATGCTGCTCGACCTGGCGGTCCTGGGCCTGGTCGTCCGGCTGGTCATCAGCGTGGCCAGAAGCAGGATGAACAGGCCCGACTGATCAGGCGTCCGATTCGACGGGGGCACCACGGCCCCTGCGCGTTCCTGCGCGGATCTTGGCGTGGCCTGCGCGAAACTGACGGATTGTTCGTCCGATCGACATGAGAACGTCGCCCGGAGGAGGGAGGCGAACCGCTGGGCTCTGGGAATCTCGCCCACATGTCTGAACAACTTGAGGGTCGACCCGCCTGGCACCTGCGCCGCGGAGTCCGTTCCAGCATGGTCATCGCCGCAGCTGTGGCCGTGGTGGGCGCCGGAGTCACGCAGGCCGTCTCCGCTCCCCAGCCCACGGCTTCCGCGCACACCGCCGCCGCCCAGAGCGGCGGCGCGTCACTGACCGAGACGACCACGACGCCGGTGCACCAGGGCGACCAGGTCACCTTCGCCTACTCGACGCCCGCCGCGCAGCTCAGCGCCAAGAACTGGATCGGGATCTACCCGGCCGGAGCCACCCCCGGCACGCAGGGCTCGACCATCTGGCAGTACACCCCCAACGCCAGCGGTAGCGTCAGCTTCGACACCCACACGCTGGCCGCCGGCAACTGGAACGTCTACTACCTCTACAACGACGGCTACACGGTCCTGTCCGGTCCGCTGACCCTGACCGTCCTGCCCGTCGTGACTCCGCCGTCGGGGAACCCGCCGCCCAAGCAGCCGGACACCGGGACCGGGCCCAACCTGATCGTCAACGGCGGGGCCGAGCAGGGTGAGGGCACCCTCGACGGCGTCGACACCAACACGGTGCCCGGCTGGAAGGTCACCGGACTGCTCAACTCCGTGGCCTACGGCGCCCAGGGCGGAGAGGGGGTCTCCGGCTACCCGACGCTCACCTCGACCGGGCCGGTGGACCGCGGCCAGAACTTCTTCTCCGGCGGTGGTGGCGGCGTCAGCACCGGTACCCAGACCGCCGACGTGTCGGCCGCGGCCAAGCGCATCGACAAGGGCACCGTCAGCTACAACCTGACCGGCTGGCTCGGCGGCACCGGTTCGCTGGCCGACAACGCCACGGTGACCAGCACCTTCCTCAACGGCAAGGGCAAGGCGCTGGGAACGGCCACCCTCAAGCCGGTCACCGCGGCGCAGCGCGGCAACACCACCGAGCTGCTGCCCGTGCAGGCGCTGGGGAAGATCCCGGCCGGCACCCGCTCGATCCGCACCGTGCTCACCATCACCGGCAACCTGCCCACCGACCGTACCGGCCACGGCCAGGGTTACGCCGACGACCTCTCGCTGCGGATCTCCGCGCCGGTCCCGGCCCCGGCACTGCCCCTGCCCTCGCAGGCCCACGTCCCCGGGTACGACCACGTCTTCGTCGTGATGATGGAGAACCAGGACTACAACGGCATCGTCGGCAACAAGAGCAAGGCGCCGTACCTCAACAGCCTGCTCCCCAAGGGCGCCAGTCTCACCAACGCCGTCGGCGAGACCCACCCGAGCGACCCCAACTACGTCGCCCTGGCCGGCGGCAGCCTGTTCGGCGTCACCGGCAACACGCCGTTCACCAGCACCGTCAACGCCCAGCACATCGGCGACCTGGTCGACAACGCCGGTGGCAGCTGGCGCGGTTACATGGAGAACGCGGCCACGCCGTGTGACACCACCAGCCACGGCGCCTACACCATCGACGACCTGCCGTTCTACTTCTTCAACGACATCAAGAACAACCCGGCCAACTGCCAGGCGCACCTGCTGCCGCTCACCCAGATGACCACCGACCTGAAGTCGGCCGCGACCACGCCCACCTTCGCCTGGCTCAGCGCCGACGACTGCGACGACATGGAGGGCTGCGGCGTCACCGCCGGTGACACCTGGCTCTCCAAGACGCTGCCGACCCTCTTCAACTCGCCTGCCTGGAAGACCCAGCGCTCGCTTCTCATCGTCACCTGGGACGAGGACGCGGCCGACGGGCAGAAGCAGCTGCAGCGGATCCCCACCCTGGTCCTCGGCTCCCAGGGCGTCCGGGCCGGCAGCACCTCCGCCGACCGCTACACCCACTACAGCGTGCTGCGCACCGTCGAGGCGGCACTCAGCCTGCCCAGCCTCACCAAGAACGACCTCTACGCCGACCCGATCAACGGCATCTGGAAGTAGCACCAGCCAGGCGCACCCTCGGCAGAGCCCGAGGGTGCGCCCGCAGCGGCCAGGCCGCGCGCGATACCGGCCGCGTGCGGGGGAGCCACGCCGTGAGTCTGATGAGACGTCAAACACCTTCTGGTGCATGCCTCATCCGCCGCCGCATCTCCAGCCGGGGGTGGAGACGGGCTGTCCACCCGGGCTCCGATGACCTCGGGTGGTCGGCTCGTCGATGCTGGGCCCGGGGGCCGCCTCCGTGCGCGGCACCATGAGGAGGAGACCGTGATGTTCCCGGGGATGAAGGCGCTACGGCGCAGGATCGGCGCGGTGGTGGCGGTGCTCGCCCTTGCGCTGGGCATGGTGGCGGGCCTGCCGGGGCCTGCCGGTGCGGCGTCCCGGGCGGGTTGCCTGGTGCGGACCTCGCTGGGCCGGGTCCAGGGCGCACCGGAGGCGGGGACCTGCTCCTACCTCGGCGTGCCGTACGCCGCGCCGCCCACCGGCGCCCGGCGGTTCCGGCCGCCGGCCCCGCCCGCGCCCTGGCACGGCGTCCTGCCGGCGACCGTCGCGAAGCCGGGCTGCCCGCAGGACCTCACCGACGCGGGCGGCGGCGGGGTCGAGGACTGTCTGCATGTCGACATCTGGTCGTCGCGGGCGCCGGGCGGGAACAAGCCCGTCATGGTGTTTCTGCACGGCGGAGCCGACGTCTACGGATCCGCCGGCGACTCCGGGTACGACGGCGCCGAACTCGCCGCGCGGGGCGGTGCGATCGTGGTCGGGGTGGACTACCGGCTTGGCGTGCTGGGCTGGACGGAGCTCGGCGGCCTCGATCCGCGGTACGCCGGGTCGGGCGACAACGGGCTGCGTGACCAGATCGCGGCGCTGGCCTGGGTGCGGCAGCACGTCCGCTCCTTCGGTGGCAACCCGCGGGATGTCACCGTCTTCGGTGAGTCCGCGGGGGCGATCTCGATCGACGCACTGCTGGCCGGACACCAGCCCGAGCGGCTGTTCAGCCGCGCCGTCGCCGAGAGCGGGCCGGGATACCTGGTGCACACCCGGGACTACGCTCAGGCGGTCGCGTCGCGTGTGCTGACCGCGGGCGGCATCCGCAGTATCGGCCAGCTGGACTCCCTGACGACGCAGCAGGTCCTGCTCCTGCAGCAGAAGGCGCAGAACGGCCTGTCCGGTCTGGCCGGTGCCGTGTTCTTCGGGCCCTACATCGACGGGTCGCTGGTGCCCGGACCCGTGGTCGACCGGATCGCCGCAGGCAGTGCCCGCAACGTCGACGTGATGGTCGGGACCAACGAGAACGAGACCGACTACTTCGCGATGTTCGAACCGGCGGTGCTGAACTATCCGCTCAGTGCCTACCGCAGCTTCCCGGCCGTGCTCGCGGCCCGCAAGCAGCAGATGTTCGACGTCTACGCCGCGGACCGCCCGGGGGAGACCGAGGGCCGGGTCGTGAACGCGATGCTCACCGACCAGCTCGAACGGGTGCCCACCCTGCGGCTCGCCGAGGCCCAGTCGCACTGGCGGCCCACCTACGTCTACCAGTTCGACTGGCATGTGCCCTACGTCGAGGGGCTGCCCGCGGCCCAGAACCTCGGTGCCATGCACACCCTGGAACTGCCGTTCGTGTTCGGGAACCTCGACCTGGGCAGGGTCCCGCGCGGGGCGGCGACCGTCGCCGCGAACCGGCCGGCACTGACCCGGCTGTCTCACGACATGATCGGCGCCTGGACCTCGTTCGCCCGCTCCGGCGCCCCCGGCTGGCCGTCCTATACGGCAGCGGTCCGCGCGACCCGGATCTGGGACCTGCGACCGAGCGTGCAGGACGCCCCACAGGAGAACGAGCGGGCCCTGTGGAACGACTACTCCTTCCCCGACTGGGACTTCCTGGCGTAGGCCCGTCGCCGCAGGCCGGGTGCGACCCCGGGACGGTGCCTCGCCGTCAGGAGTTGCCGGCGCTGGACGGGCCGAAGAACTCGATCTCGGCGATGGCCACCTGCTTGTCCGGCGCGGCGCCGTAGGCCGAGCGAATGATGAAGCGGACGTCGGTGACCGAGCCGACCCGGAAGTCGCGGGTCTGGCCCCCGCTGACCTGGTCCAGGGTGAGGAAGACGGACTTGGTCCTGCCGTCGGCGGTGGTGACGACGGCCTCGATGCTGTGCGGGAGGGCGGACTTCGCCAGGTCGCTCGGCTGGGTCGATTCGCCCGAGGTGATGACCAGGTTCAGCAGGCGGGTCGGCTGGTCGAAGTGGGCGTCGATCCACTGGCCCGCGCCGTCCCCGGAGATGCCGGGTCCCCACCAGGTGTTGTTGATCTTGTCGAAGGCCAGCTCGGGACCGTGGCCGGGGAACGACCGGGAGGCGGTGGAGGAGTCCGGCGACACCGGGGCCCGCTTGGCGAAGTGGTCGCTCACCGCCTGGACTGCCGTGCCGACGTTGAGCGCGGCGTACACCACCAGCGTCAGCAGCGCGGCCCAGCCCACCCAGGTCGCGATGCGGCCCAGGTCCCGGCGCAGCCGGGGCCGCTCGCCGGCCCACGGCACCCGCCGCTCGCGGAGGCCCGGGAGCCGGCGCCACCAGGGCCGGCGGGCCGGGTCCTGCGACCGTCCGGCCATGCTCATCGCGCAGCGACGGCAGAAGTGGCGGTCGGGCCGGTTGCCGGTGCCGCACCACGGACAGGGGGCGCCGCCCTCGTCGCCCGACTCCGCGCCGGGCGCCTGGACCTGCGGCGGCGCCGCGATCGGACGCCCCGGCAGGACGGGCGCGACCGACGGCGTGGACGCCACCGGCTGCGCCGGGTCGGCAACCGGCACGAGCAGGGCCCGGGCCCGTTCGGCGGCGGAGACCGTCGGCTGCGGGACCGCTGGCTGTGGCACGGTCGGCTGCGGGAGGGTCGGCTGCGGGACGGTATCCGGGGCTTTGGTCGGTTCGGCGATGCCCGTAGGGGGCCCCGCCATCGGGGTGCCCGGCTCCGGCGGGGCCGCCGCCGGAGGGAAGGCCGGTCGCGGCGGGACGGCCGCCGGGGGGAGGGGAGCGGCGGCGGGAGCCAGTGGCTGGGGCACCGTGTCGTCTTCGGCCCGGACGGCGGCGGGGGCAGCAGAGGCAGCAGTGGCGGCCGTGGACGCGTCGGACCGGGACCGGGACGCGGCGTCTGACGCGGGCTCGGCTGCGGGCTCCGGCGACAGGGCCGCAGGTGCGGGCTTCGGCGCGGGTGCGGGCGCCGTCCCGGGCGTGGCGGCGCGCTCCCGGTCCGGGGTCCAGCTGAGCACCGCGCCGCAGCCGTCGCAGAACGACTGGCCCAGGGGCGACCGGGTGCCGCACTCGGCGCAGGTCTGGGCGGCGCCACCCTCGGGGCCTTGGTCGGAGGTCTGGCTGGTCACCTGTGGGGAGTCCTTTCGGCGGCGGTCACCTGGACCGTGTAGGGCATGTGGGCGGGGCGGGCGGCGGCCACGACGGTCTCCAGCCGGTGCCGGTCGGCGGGCGTCGGGTCGGGCAGCGCGACGGCGACGTGCAGGCGCGGGCGGGGTTCGCCGGGTACCGGGCCCAGCGGCCGGGCGTCCCAGGCGGCGGCGCCGCTCTCGGTGATCTCCGGCTCCACGCCGAAGGCGAGACGTACCGCCTCGGCCAGGCCGCGCCGGGTGCCACGGATCCGGTGCAGGCCCGCGGCGGCCGCGACCGCCGCGCGGAGCACCGCCTCCGACTCCACCCCGTCGGTCTCCGCGCCGACCCAGTCGCCGAGCCAGCGGGTGAAGTCGACGGGGGCCAACGACGGGTCGAAGTAGGCTTCCAGGCAGTCCAGGACGTTGTGGATCGGGGCCAGCACCTCGTCAAGACCGGCGACGAAGCGCTGGGCCAGGTCGTCCTCGGCGAAGACGGCGGGCAGCATCCCGCCCAGCGGGGCGGAGGACTCCAGACCGTCGATGGAACCCCTCACGACGGGTCCCCGATCACGCGGACCCGGTGGTCGAAGGAGAAGACCAGGGACGGGGCGTCGAGGTTGATCCGCTCCGTCGCGTCGCCGCGCTTGCCGGTCAGCGGGTCGGCCGGGTGCAGCAGCACCTCGTCGACGAGCTCGATGCCGGGCACCCGCTGCAGCACCGCGAAGACCTCGCCCGACTGCACCGGGCGGCCGAACGGCCAGCCGGTGCCGTGGGCTCCGCCGACCAGCGGGTCGAGGTGCCGGTACAGGGCGTCATGGGCCTGCCGGCGGACCCGGTCGGTGTCGGTGCCCCGGAAGGCGTGCACGGTCGCGACGACGGTGACGCCCTGGTAGTACGGCGGGCCGACGGCCAGCCGGGTGCCGATCAGCCGACGGTCGTCGAGATACCGGGTGATCCGCTCCAGCAGCGCGTCGCCCGGGACCAGTTGCTCGAAACGCAGCCGTCCGCCGGGGTCGGGCACGGCCTGCGGGACCACCAGCACCCGTACCGCGTGGGCGCCGTGCTGGTCCGGGTCGCCTTCGAGGCAGGTGATCCGGGCGGTCTCCGGGGCGGCGCGCCGGGCCAGCTCCTCGTAGTCGCGCAGGGTCACCGCGCGGTCCTGGGCGCGCAGCGTGATCGGGGCGCGGGCCTTCGCCTCGGCGACGGTCTCACCGTCCACCCCGCCGCCGGCGGCCTCGCGGTTGACGACCTCGGAGACGTAGGGGACGGAGCTGCGCAGCACCTGGACCGCGCCCCGGGCGACGTTGCCCGCCCTTCCGCCGCCGGTGCGGTACCGGCGGGCGCGGATGAAGGCGCCCTTGGACGGCACGCCGCCGTACTGGCGCAGGGTGCCGTCGGGTTCGCGGACGGCGGGGCCGAAGGCGATCTCGCCGGTGGTCGCGTCCAGGGTGAGGTGGCGGTCGTCCGGGCCGGAGGTGGTGAAGTGCGGGACGACCTCCCAGTCGGCCCAGCCGTCGTCCTCGGCGACCTGGAGCAGCAGCGGGGGCACATCGCCGACCACGGGTGCGTGGGCGAGCCGAAGCCGCTGGCCGGGCAGCCCGGTGGACTCCCCGAGCCCCTCGTCCCGCACCGTCTCGGAGTGCACCACGCGGGTGGTGCCGCCGATGGTGAACGCCTCGGCCGACCGGACCGTGGGCGAGGTGGTGTAGAAGGGCTGGTCGGGCAGCGGGTCGGTGACCCGGCAGCGGAGCCAGCCCGCCTCGCGCCGCCCGAAGCGGGACAGGGTGTGGCCGCCGGGGACGTGCAGGACCACCTCGCCGGGACGGTTGAGGCCGCCGGTGCCGTCTCGGTCGACCTCGCACGCGCTCCAGCCGTCGGGGGTCCACGCCTCCCAGACCAGCGGCGGCTGCCGGGGGTCCACACCGACGCCGTCGACCCGGCTGTCGAGCGTCAGCGCCACCGCGCAGTGCGGGACGGCCGCGCTCAGCCCCAGCAGCAGGCAGTCCCCGGGCTGCGGCGACTCGGCGAAGCAGAGCAGGTCCTTGCCCTCGGCGAGGTCCGAAGTCCGGTCGACCACCGACTCCCCGTGGTGCTGGACCACGAGGTAGGACAACTCGCTGGACACCACCACGAGTTCGCGCTCGGTGGCGAAGACCGCGGCCTCCTCGCTCTCGGTGCGGGCGGTGGCGACCTCGGTGCCCAGGGGCACCCGGACGGCCTCGTCCAGGGGAGCGGACAGCCAGAAGGTGACATCGGTGCGCGCGGCAGACGGCGGGAAGCGGGTGATCCCGATGAGGTCGAGGAAGGCCAGGTGGTTCTTCTCCGGCACGCGGTTGAGCCGGTACACCACCTGGTCGGCCATGTGGGCGACCGTCTCGATCAGGGTGACGCCGGGGTCGGACACGTTGTGGTCGGTCCATTCCGGGGCGCGCTGCTGGATGTAGCGCTTGGCGTCGTCGACGAACTGCTGGAAGCGGCGGTCGTCGAGGTTGGGGGAGGGCAGTGCCATCAGCGGTCGCTTTCGGTGGCCGGTCCCCGGCCCGGGGACGCCTCGCCGGGGGAGTCGTGGGAGGGGATGACGTAGAACGGGAAGACCAGGCTGCGCGGGTTGTTGGTGCCCCGGATCGAGTAGCGGACGTCGATGTAGAGCACGCCCTGGTCCTCGCCGGCCGTCACCTGGACGTCCTCGACCTCGATGCGCGGCTCCCAGCGGTCCAGGCTGGCGTACACCTCGTGCTGGATGCGGCCCGCGGTGGCCTCGTTGACGGGGGCGAAGACCATGTCGTGGATGGCGCAGCCGAATTCGGGGCGCATCGGCCGTTCGCCCGGCGCGGTCGCCAGCACCAGCCGCATCGCCTCCTCGACCTCGCGTTCCCCGCTGACCAGGGCGATGCCGCCGGTGGGGCCGATCCGCATCGGGAACGCCCAGCCGGTGCCGACGAACTGCTCTGCCATCAGACCACCTCTGCCATCAGACCACCGGCAATGCGTTGGCGGTGACGACGCCCACCATCGCGACGTTGAGGCCGCCGATGTTGACGTTCGCGGGCGAGGCGAGGACCAGCGAGGCCTCGCCGGACAGCAGGGCGGTGCCCAGCGCGTTCATCTCCAGCGCCGCCCCGGCGTTCACGGTGACCGCCGCCAGCCCCTCGATGCTGAACGGGCCCAGCGACTTGGCGTTGACGGTGCTCGCCTCGATGTTGAGGATGCCGCCGCTCTTGATCGAGAGGTCTCCGCCCGCCTCCAGCGACATGGTCGCCCCGGCCTTGACGGACACCGAGGTGGTGCCGGTGATGGTGACGTCGCCCTTGCTGTCGATGCTGATCTCGGTGCCGGTCCGGTCCAGGTTGATGGTCAGCCGGTCGTCGCCGGTGCTCAGCCGCACCCCGCGCTTGCCGCCGGCGCTCTGGTCGAGCAGGTCCAGACGGTTGTTGCTGCGGTCGGCCAGGGTGCGCCGGTTGATCTTTCCGCTGGTCGGATGGAAGACCGGGACGTCGCCGCGCGGGGGCATGTCCTTGCCGTTGTAGAGGCCGCCGATGACGAAGGGGTGGTCCAGGGCGCCCCGGTCGAACGCCACCAGCACCTCGTCGCCGACGTCCGGGGTGATCAGCCCGCCGCCGCCCTTCCCGCCGAACTGCACGCTACGGGTCCAGTCGCTGATGTACAGGTCGTCCAGCCAGGGGAACCGCAGCTTGACCCGGCCCTGCTTGAGCGGGTCCTTGACGTCGGTGACCAGGGCGTTGGCGACGCTCGGCAGCCGGGGTACGGCCCCGGTGCCGCCCGAGGCGAGGCCGTACAGCGAACGCCACTGGCGTCCGCTGACGGTCAGCACGGTCGTGTAGTGCTCGCTGTCCCCGAAGCTGTGGCGCGCGGCGGTGACGGTGTACTGGCCCTCGAAGGGCTTGCCCACGTCGGAGAGGGTGACCGGGCGGCCGGGACGCAGCAGGGGATTGCCGTACACGGTCACCTCCAACTCGGCGAAGGCGGCGGTCACGTCCGCGGCGAGGGCGTCGGCGGCGTTCTTCACCTCGGCCTGCTTGTCGTAGGGCGTGTCCGTCTCCACCAGCGTGACCGGGCCGAAGGCGCTGACGGCCCTGGCGGGCGAGGTCCCGATGGTGATGCCGGGGTTGGCCTCCGCGGTCGCCCGGCCGATCAGGTCCCGCTTGGCCGTCACGTCCCAGCCGCGCGCCTCCACGGTGGCCACCTGGTCGGCGGCGGTGACCGCGGCGCGGCAGCGCAGGATGTCGACGCCGCCCTGCAGGACGGACGGGCTCTTCTCGCTCGCCAGGCCCACCGGCGGCGCGCCGGACGCCGGTTCGGGTCTGACGAACCGGAGCTCGCCCTCGGCGCTGAGGGACAGCACCCTGTCGTTCTCGTCGGCGAGCCGGCAGAGGAAGTCCCAGTCGGTGACATTGGCCTGGGTGATGAACTCGTACTCGGTCTTCGTCGCGTGGACGGTGCCGAGCGGGACGCTGTCCTTGCCGGCCAGCTCGGCCACGATGGCGGAGGCGGTCATCCTGGTGTAGCCGACCACCCGGCGCTGCCGCAGCAACCGGTGGCCCAGGTCGTAGCCGCGGACGACGGTGTAGGTGCCGGTGCCGTCGTAGTCCGTCTCCAGCCCGGTGACCTCGCCGGTGAGCAGCGGCGACTGCGCCCCCTGACCGTCGGCGACCGGGGCCAGCACCACCTTGGTGCCGAGTTCGATACCGGCCTCGCCGAGCAACTGCTTCTTCGGGTCGCGGAAGGTGAGCTGGAACGCGCCCGGCACACCGGCGCCGAAGTCGACCCAGCCCGCCACCAGCAGCGTGGAGAGGGGCTCCTTGAGCACCACGCCGCCGATCGTGACGTGCAGGACGTTGGAGTAGCCGATCTGCGTCATCAGTGGCCGACCTCTTCAGCGGCGGGGAGCATGAGTTCGGTACCCGGGCGCAGCTGTGCCGGGTCGTCGATGCCGTTGGCCTCGGCGATGGTGCGCCAGGCGGTGGCGTCCCCGTACTCGCGCCAGGCCAGGAACTGCAGCGAGTCGCCCGAGACCACCCGGTGCACCCGCCGGGCGGTGAGCGCGCCGGAGGTGGGGTTCTGGCCGGCGGTCATGCTCGGGATCTCGTTCAGCTGCACCTGGCAGACGGCGCGGGTCGGCACCCCGGTGGTGCTGAACTGGACGTACGACACGTCCACCGAGCTGATGTAGGCGGTGAAGCGCACGGTGGAGTGTGCGCCCCAGTTGAAGACCACCCAGGGCGTCGAGGGCTGCTTCGCCGAAATGCTGGCCGAGGTCGTCTCGCAGCATGAGAAGAGCAACTCGACGTTCTTGCGCACGTCGTGGCTGTCCGGGTCCTGCGAACGGTCCAGCAGGATCTCCAGCGACAGGGTGCGCGGGACCGGGCCCATGAATTCCGGGACCGATCCCGAGCGCGCGGCCGCGGCCGGGCTCCTCCGCCACTGGGCACGGCGGCTCAGCGCCAGCTGGGACGGGTTGAAGTCGAAGTCCAGGGTCTTCATCAGGGCGCCCGGTGTGGTGCTGTAGCCGACGGGCGGCTGGTGAATGGCCAGGGAGGCCCGCACCAGGCTCTTGCCCGCGCCTCCGCTGCCCGCCATCTACGCCGCCCCCGCGTCGGTGAAGCCGTGGTGGGTGATCTCCAGGGTCTCCACGGCCACGGCCGGACTGGACGGGTTGAGCGACGGCCCCCTCCAGCTCACCGGGAGCACGTCGATCAGCCCCCAGCGGGCGACGACCGAGCCGTCGGCGCGCTTCGCGGCGATCTGCGCGGTGGGGCGGGTGATGCCGGTGGTGACGGAGCTGATCCAGGCCGCGACCTTGGAGGTGTCGGGGGTGAGCGGGCGGGTCAGCGTGATGGTGGAGAACGTGACCCGGGACGGCAGTTGCCACACGAAGCCGTTGTTGCCGCCCTCCTGGTGCTGATGGATCTCCACGGTGGAGGAGAGTCCTTCGCAGGTGTTGAAGTCGCCCAGGCTCTCACCGTCGATGGTCAGGTTGAAGAAGATGGTGGAACCGGGGTCCAGGTCCTGGGGCATCGGATGCGGCCTTCCTGCGGGCGGGTCGTGGCGGTGCGGGGCGGCGTGTCGGCCGCGGCTGCGGGTCTGCGGGTTTGCAGGTCCGTGGGTTCGCGGGGCGGGCGAGCGGTCAGCGGGTCCGCGGGTCAGCGTCGGGGGTCACGCAATCTGCCGATCCGCTCGCGGTCGAGTCGGAGCTCGGTCCGCAGCAGCCTGGTCAGCGGGCCGATCAGCCGGTGGCTCAGCTCGTCGACCTGTCCGTCGGAGAGCGCGCGGGCGTCGAACCCGCCGGTGGTGCTGTTCGGGTCGTGCCGGCTGTACGCCGGCGGATCGTCGGTGGCCCGAGAAGTGGTGGCCTGAGAGCCGGTGGCCGGATTGTCGGCGGACGCGCTGTACGGCGGAGGCGGGATCGACCTGCCACCTCCGCCACCGCTGCCGCCTTCGCCGCCGCCGACGTCCCGTTGGACGGCGACCGGCGTCGGCCGTGATCGCGGCCGCGGTGGTGGTGGCGGGGAAACCGGCGTTCGCACCGGGGCGGCCACAGGGGGAGTCGCCGACGCGCGCTGTACCGGCAACGCCACCGACGGCGCGGGCGCGGCCATCGTGACCGGTACCGGACGGTCAGGCCCGTGCCCGTGCCCGTGCCCGTGCGGTGCGCTTGAGGGCACGGCCGGGCCCGGCGCAACGCTGCGGAGTGGAGCCGACCGCAGCACGGCGGGGAAGGCCTGCGCCACACCGCTGAACCTGAGGCCCTCGGCGCTGCGTTGGACCGGAGCGGCAGCCTGCGACGCGGGAGGGCGCGAGTCCGGACCGCCAGCTGCGGCCCGTGCGGCGCGCTGCACGGAAGGCCCAGCCGGTGCCGGTGCCGGTACACGGACTGTACGTGCAGTCGTGGCTGAACCTGCGGGCCCCTCCGTCGGCCCGAGGGCGGCGGCGCGCAGCGGAACCGCGCTCGGCGTGCCCTGCCGCTGGACTGCGACGCCCGATGGGGGCATCAGCGGCCGCACCGAGGCCAACGGCCGTAGCGGCGGCAGCACTTGATCGGCGACGGGCGGCGCGGACCGATGCACGGTGGGTGCCGACGGCGTGCCGGCAGCCGGAGTCGGCCGCTCCACCGGGGGCGAACCAGGCGTCACGCCGACCACAGGGCCGGGCGTGACGGCAGTCCGGATGCCTCCAGCAGGAGTTGACGGAACAGCAGAACCCGTTGGGCGAACTGCCGTTGCCCGCTGCACCGTCGGGCCGGCCCCGGCGGCGGGCCGGGAGGATCGTCCGGTGAGCGGCACTGCCCCCGGGGGCGGCGCGGCCAACGGGGCACCGAGCAGTGGGCGGCGACGCGGGGTCGAGGGGCCGGCCGGGGTCGACAGCGGGCTGCTGGAGAGCCCGGCGCCAGGACCGACCGGAACCCCGCCGCTGGGCGCGCCCAGCCCCGACGCCCGGCGCTGCACGGGCGCCGCACTCTGCGGCGCCGGCACGACCGAGGGGTTGCCCGCGCCGCGTGGACCAGGCTGGGCCAACTGCTGGACCGATCCTGCTCCAGGCCCAGCAAGGGGCAGCGCAGTTGAGGCCGGTGCGGGTACGCCGCCCATCCCGGATGCGGCGCCCGGAACAACCCGCCGCTGCACCGGCGACGAGACCGGCGACGGGATGTCAGCTCCGGAAGGAGGTCCACCCGGGACGACCCGCCGCTGAAGGGAGCGTGGGACAGGGGGCGGGGCATCCGTCGGCGTGACGCCGCCGGGCGCTGTGGTGGGTGCAGGGTTGGCGGCGCGCGCAGGAAGGGCACCTGTTCGCGGAGCCGTCACGGATGCCGCGGCCGCGCTCGGTGGGACCTGACGCTGCACCGGTGGCGGGACGGGCGATGGGAGCGGTCCGGGTGATGGCGTGTCGCCGCCGCCCGGGGCGGTGGTGCGGGCCGCGCGAGCTGTCCCGGCTGGCGGCGCACCCGTTTCCTTGGCCCCGGCAGGCACCTCCGCCGCGCCCGGTACGACGCGCCGCTGAACCACTGGCACGCCAGGCAGTTGATCCGGAACCTGGCCAGCCGAGCCCGGTGCTGGTATGGGTGCCGGTGCTGAGCGTGGAGCCGGGGTGGGCGCCGAGCCCGGAGCTGAGGACGGGGCATGGACCGGTGACGCGGGGGCCGCCGAGACCGCAGGCGCGGCCGGAGTCGAGGCCTGGACCGGAACTGCCGGCGGCGGACCTGGAGTTGAGGCGCGGATCGGAACGGGCGGGGCCGGAGCCGGGGACGGTGGAGCGGGCGAAGGGGCCTGGGCCGGAACGGAGAGTGGTTGCGCCGGGGGCGAGGACTGGACCGGGACCGGCGGAGTCGGTGACGTTTGGGGCGGAGCTGAGGGTGAGGCTTGAACGGGGGCCGGCTGAGCTCGATCCGGGGTCGAGGTCTGGACTGGCACCGATGGGGCCGGAACTGACGACGGTGCAGCCGGAGACGCACCCCGGACCGGTACCGGCGGGGCGGGATCCGAGTGCACTGGAGCGGGGGACGAGGCCCCGCCGGGAACCGAGGGCGGTCGACGCGAGGACGAGCTCTGGACCGGTACCGGCGACGGCGTTCCCCCACTCGGGGTCGGCACAACCCGGCCCAGGGACGGCATCCCCGCACCTGCCGGAGCTGCGCCGGCGCCACCGTCAGCCGCCCTGACCCCGCCCGGAGCCGGTGCACCGCCTGCCGGTGCACCGCCTGTCGGTGCACTGCGCTCCGGGGCGATGGCGCGGGCCTGGTGGGTCCCAGTAGCAGGGGGTTCGCCCGAGGCGGACGCTCGGCCGGACACCGACGGCGACGCCGCGCCGGGCAGCGTCGTCGGCGCCGCGCCGGGGGCTGAGGCCGGCGTTGGCGTCGCGGTGGGGAGGAGTCGGCGTTGGGCCACGGGTGCGGCGGGGGCCCTGGTCAGTGGTGCGGAGCGGGCGGGCGGGGTGGACCGGGCGGGTTGGCTGCGTCGGGGGCGTACCGGGACGACCTGGGGGCCGGTCGCGCGGGCCGGTGACACCGACGGCTGCACCGGCTGGTCGTCCGTTGTCCCCTCGGCCGCTGGTACGGCGACCGGCAGGGAGAGAGCGGGTTCGCCGAGCCGCGCGGACGGTCCGGTGGCTGCCGTCACCGTGGGCGTCAGCAGGCCGTGGATCAGGCCGGTCGGAGCGGCCGCGAGGACGGCGTGCGAGAGCGACCCGGAGAATGCGGGGCTCCGCCAGGACGCCAGCGCGCCGGCGAAGTCGGTGGGCACGACGAGCTGCCGCTCCGGCGCGGCGGTCGCGCGCTGGATCGGCGGCAGGCCGGACCAGCCGCGTCGCCCACCGGGATCGGTGTCATGCGCGGCTGCGCCGGCGGAGGCGAAGCCGCCCGGCTCCACCTCCGTCACAGCCGTGGCGCCGTCCGTGGCGCTCGCGGCGCCCGTCGCGTCGGCGGCAGGTGCCGCGGACGTGCGTCCGCGCAGTCGGTCGAGGATTCCCATGGTGCTCCACCCGCCCCCTTACCGCTGTGCCGTGGCGCTGGTGACGAGCGTGGCGATCTGCTCGGCGTACCGGCGGCGGTCGCGGTGTTCGAGGTCCAGGATGTCCTCCAGGCTCCAGTGGAAGTGATAGGCGATGTACGCGATCTCCTCGTGAACACGGTCGGTCGCGTACGTCACGATTCCCCCAGGCGGCTCCCGCCGAGCTCGACCTCGAACGGCTGCTCGCAGTGCGGGCAGGTGACCCCGGCCCGGGTGTGGCCCTCGGCGTTGATCTGGCGGTAGAAGTCCTGCAGGAAGGCGAGGTCGGAGGCGAACATGTTCTCCACCACGCCGTCGTGGATGTGCGCCACCGAGCCCAGCCGGGTGATCACCCGGCCGAGCAGTACCACCGACAGGTACGCGGGGTTCTCCTGCACCCGCAGGTCCCGCAGCGGGATCAGCTCGTCCCTGGCGGTCGCCAGGCGCATCACCCCGTCCCGGTGCACGGTGCCGGAGTCGTCCACGTACCCGCGCGGCAGCTCGAACGCGAACTCGGTGCGCAACTGCCGCCGGGCGGGCGCTGCTTCTGCCGCCGGGGCCGCCGCCGGTCCCACCGGGACCGCCGCCTCCTCCAGGGGGGCGGCGGTCTTCTGGGGGGTTCCCCTGCGCATTACTCAATGATCATTTCTTCGAAGGTGATGGTCACGGTCTCGGTCAGCGCGGACGCCTCGCCGGCCTTCACCGTGCTGGCCTGGACGCTGCTGCACCAGGCGTTGCGCAGGTGGTACCGCCGCACCGGGTTGTTCATGTAGTCCATGACGATGATGCTGGCGTTCTTGCGCGCCGAGGACATGTCGCCCCGCTCGGAGGCGTTGATCCAGTCGTTGAACGCGGTGCTGTCGGTCATGCCGCGCACCACGGTCGCCTCTCCGGCCTTCTTCACGCCGGGCATCTTCTTGGTGACCGGCTGGCCGTTGGCCGAGACCTGCTGGAACTCGATGACGTCCTGGGTCATCGACAGGCCGTTGACCTCCTGGAGGTACTCGACGAAGACCCCGTCGATCTGGAGGCCGAAGTTGTGTGAGGTGAGCGCATCACCGGGCTGAAGACTCATGGGTTCTGCTCTTTCTGCTCGTACCGCTCATGCTGGGCGCTGCCTGCTGGGTGCTACTCGTCCAACTCGCCGCCGCCACTGGAGAACTGGGCCAGCCGGAAGATCACGAACTCGGCCGGCTTGACCGGGGAGACACCGATCTCGCAGATCACCCGTCCGAGGTCCACCGACTCCGGCGGGTTGGTCTCGGCGTCGCACTTCACGTAGTAGGCATCCTCCGGCGTGCCGCCGAACAGGGCCCCGCCGCGCCACTCGGTGACCAGGAAGGCGGAGATGTTCCGCCGGATCCGGGCCCACAGCGCCTGGTCGTTGGGCTCGAAGACCACCCACTGGGTGCCGGTCAGGATCGACTCTTCGAGGTAGTTGAAGTACCGGCGTACGTTGAGGTAGCGCCAGGCCGGGTCGGAGGAGAGGGTGCGGGCGCCCCAGACCCGGATGCCCCGGCCGGGGAAGGAGCGGATGCAGTTGATGCCCAGCGGGTTGAGCAGGTCCTGCTCGCCCCGGGTGATCTGCATCTCCAGGTCCACCGCGCCGCGCACGACCTCGTTGGCGGGCGCCTTGTGCACGCCGCGCTCGAAGTCGTTGCGGGCCCAGATGCCGGCGACGTGGCCGCTCGGCGGCACCATCCGGGTCTGGCCGCTGGCGGGGTCGAAGACCTTGATCCAGGGGAAGTACAGCGCCGCGTACTTGGAGTCGTAGCCGGCGGTGTCCTGGCGCCAGACCCGGATCTGACGGGCGTTCATGCCCGGCGGGGGGTCGATGACGGCCAGCCGGTCGCCCATCAGCTCGCAGTGCGCGATCAGGCCGAGCTGGACCGCCTTGACGGCCTCCATGTCGATGGCACCGCGCTGGTAGGCGGCCATCAGGTCGGGGACGGCGACCATCGAGATCTCGTCCACCGCCTCCAGCCCGCCGAAGCCGGTGCGGTCGGCGGAGTCGCCCAGGTACTCGCGGATGCCGACCTGGTCGCCGTGGCTCGCCGCAGGAGCCGTGGGGACGGCGGGTGCCGCCGGGGAGGCCAGCGCGACCGACTGGTTGTCCGGCCGGACCAACTGCCCGGCGGGGGCGGCCTCCTGGACGGTGATCAGCTTGGAGCGTTCCTTGACCTGGGTGACGACGTAGTTCCGGCCGCCCTTCTTCGCGGTCACGTCGAAGGTCTCGGCGGTCCGCTCGCCGTCCCTGACGACCAGTCGGAACCGCTCGGCGGGGCCTTCGCCCTCGGCGTCCGCGACCTCGACGCTGATCCCGGCGCCGCTCTCGCCGGACGCGATCGCCGCCACCGTGAAGGAGCCGAGCTGCTTCGCCTCGCCGGGCGGCAGCGCTGCCGGGGCGGTACCGGCGGCGACGGCGGCCGGGGTCTGCGACCCCTCGCCGGACACCCCGCCGACCGTGCCGCCGACGCGGATCACGTAGGCGGCCGAGCCGCCGTTGTTGAAGAACCCGTAGACCGAGTGGGCCAGGAAATACCCGTCGGTGAACTCACCGAAGGAGGCCACGTACTGCGACCAGTTGGTGACCAGCGTCGGCTCGTTCAACGGGCCGGTCGGCGCGAGGCCGACGAAGGCGGCCACGGAGGTGCCAACCCCCTCGATCGGACGCGAGCCGCTGGCCACCTCCTCGACGTAGACACCCGGTGACAGGTACGAAGGCATGCTCTGTTCTCCTCGGAGTTACGAGACAGGACCCAAGCAACACTTCCGGGCGGCACCCGATCGGTACACGTCCCAGGGGGCCTGACCTGGGGCACCGCGGGTGCCCCGTGCGGTGCCCCAAGGGGCAGCCCGCCGTGGCACTTCCTCGATTTCCGGCCTATTCCAGGGCGGCGGCGTGGGCCGCGACCGCCTCGGCCTCCCGCTCGGCGGGGTCGTTCGGGTCGGACGTCCGCAGACCGTCACCGGTGTCCGTGCCGGGCACCGGGCCCCTGCGCTGCTGGCCGACGTGGTGCAGTTCGTGCAGCAGCGTCTGCAGCCTGGAGACGTCTCCGACGACGTGCTCGCCCGAGGTGAAGGCGGTCGCGCCGATGGACCGGGACACCTGGATGTCGCGCGGGGAGTCGTGCAGGGAGACCGACCGGAACGTCCCCGAGGGCACCCCGAGCCGGTCTTCCGCGTCCGACCTGACCGGATCCGGCAACGACCGCCCCCGGGACTCGATCACCTCGTGGACGGCGGAGCGCTGGACCGGCGCGGCGGGCTCGTCGTGGCCGCATCCGGCGCCGTGCTCGTGCTCCGTCCGCCCGGGTGCCGTCTGCCCCAGCATCCGGGTCACGGCCGCGTTGCCCACGCTCCGCTGGAGGGCGAGGATCGCGGCCGGTGTGCCGCCGGCGCCGCCGAGCGCCACCGGATTCGGGGCGGCCCCCGCCACACGGGACTCGGGACGGCGTGGCCTGGCCACGCCGGGTGCCTTGACGGGGTCCTGCGCGCGCATGGGGCGGGCCTTCCCAGGGAGCCGAGAGTTGTCCTACCCCATTCCTAGGCGACCACGGGTGCGCCCGGAAGGAGAACGAGGGCAGCATGCGGTGCCCTCGCGCACCGGCACTCCTGCCTCGCGGGCCCCTGACGGGAGTTCGTCGATCACCGTAGCGTCGGTGGGTGAGCATATGGACTTCCCTGGAGCCCGCGTCCACTGTGGTGGACCCGGGCGGCACGACCACCGTCAGACTGCGGCTGCGCAACACCGGTGACGTGGTCGACGAGTACCGTTTCGCGCCGGTCGGCGACATCGCCCCGTACATGACCGTGGAGCCGCCGACGCTGCGGCTGTACCCGGGCACGACCGGAACCGTCCAGCTCACCTTCGCGCCGCCGCGTACTCCCGACGCCGTCGCCGGGCCGAATCCGTACGCCGTCCAGATCATCCCGACCGAACACCCCGAGGCGACCACCGTCCCCGAGGGCAACGTCACCATCACCCCCTTCACCGAGATACGGGCGGAGCTGGTCCCGCCCACCGTCAAGGGACGCTTCCGGGGCCGTTCCAGACTCGCCATCGACAACCTCGGCAACACCCGGCTCACCGCCTCGGTCAGCGGCAGCGACAACGGCGACCAGATCGGCTACGAGATCCACCCCGCCAACGTCCAGATCGAGCCCGGACGGGCGGCCTTCGTCAACACGACGCTCAGGCCCCGCCGGATCACCTGGTTCGGACGCAAGGAGAACCGCCCGTACCGGCTGTCCGTTCTGCGCTCCGGCACCACTCCGGTCGGCGTGGAGGGGACCTATGTGCAGAAGGGCGTGCTGCCGCGCTGGCTGGCGACCTCGCTCAGCCTTCTCGTCGGCCTGGCCGTGGCCCTGGTGGCGCTGTGGTTCGGCTACCGGCCCCACGTCGTCAGCCTGGCCCAGGAGCAGGTCCAGCCGGTCGCCGTGAGCACCATTCCGGTGCCCACCCCCACCCCCGTGGCGGTGACCCCGCCCCCGCCGCCGTCGCCCGCGGCCGCCGCCGCACCGTCGCCGACTCCCGCCCACGCACCGGCCAAGGGCGGCGGTGGGGGCGGGGGAGGAGGCGGGGCGAAGCCGGCGCCCGCCAAGCCCCCGGAGAACACCGCGGCTCTCGCGGTCCAGCGGCTGGACGCGACCAGTCCGGGGCGGCACATCTGCTACCGGGCCTACGAGACCGGCACCGGCTGGCAGGATCCGGTCTGCGACGGTGTCATGGCGGGCACCGTGGGACAGTGGCGCCCCATCAAGGCCCTCAACATCGCCGTGTCCGGGACCGGTGGCACAGCGGCCAACGGATACATCCAGAACGGCGGCTGGGTGACGCCCTGGACATCCGCCGCCGACGGCATCGATCTCTACATCGGGACGCCCTCGCAGACGGCGCTGAACATGCGGGGCTTCGTCATCAACGTCGGGTCGGGCTCCGTGTGCCAGAACGCGCAGGTGCACAACCAGGGCTGGCTGGGCCTGGCCTGTGACGTCCCCGGCCACTACATCTTCGGGGGGACGCTGGACAACACGCTCTGGCTGGAGGCGGTCACCTTCACGGTGTGACGCGACCGTCACCGCGCACCCGGACCGGCCCGTCCGGGTGCGTGGTGACCGGAGCCACGACGGGGCGTCACCAGCCGCCGTCGTCCAGCACCAGGCGTCCGGCCTTGCGGTACTCGCGCTGCGCTCCGGCCAGCAGGTCCGCGGTGGTGACCAGGTCGCCCCGGTCGGCCGAGGCGTACGCGGCGGTCACCACGGCGCTGCGGATCGACCCGCCGGCCAGCTCGAACTCCCGCGCGCACGGTCCGGGGTCGATGTCGTCCGAGCAGGGCACCGAGGCGAGGCTGTGCCGCCACAGGGCGAGGCGCTGCGCGGCGTCGGGGAAGGGGAAGTCGACCACCAGGTCCAGCCGCCGGGTGAACGCGTCGTCGATGTTGGACCGCAGGTTGGTGGTGAGCACGGCGATGCCGTCGAAGGACTCCAGCCGCTGGAGCAGGTAGGCGCTCTCCAGGTTGGCGTAGCGGTCGTGGGAGTCCTTGACCTCGGAGCGCTTGCCGAAGACGGCGTCCGCCTCGTCGAAGAGCAGGACGGCGTCGGTGCGGTCGGCCTCGGTGAAGATCCGCTCCAGGTTCTTCTCGGTCTCGCCGACGTACTTGTCGACCACGGAGGAGAGCTGGACGACGTAGAGGTCCAGGCCGAGTTCGGCGGCGACCACCTCGGCGGAGAGCGTCTTCCCGGTGCCGGACTCGCCCGCGAACAGTGCCAGCACCCCCCGGCCCCGCCCGCCGCCGGCACTCAGCCGCCAGTCGCCGAGGACCAGATCGCGGTGCCGGGCCCGGAGCGCCAGCTCACGCAGGTGCGTCAGCGGCTGTTCGGGCAGGACCAGATCGTCCCAGGTCACGGCGGGCCGGATCCGGCGGGCGTGCTGCTCCAGGCCGGACGCGGACTGCTGCCGGGCGGCCAGCCGCACATGCGCGCCGGACAGCGGGACGCCCTCGAACGCGGCCAGACCCCGGGCGGCGCGGGCGGCACGACGGATCCGGTCGCCGCCGAGCCGGTAGGACGTCACGACGGAGGCCAGGTCGAAGCCGGGTTCCCGCGCCGGCCCGAGGGCGTCCGCCCAGGTGTCGAGGTCGCCGGAGCGCTGCCGGGGGGCGTCGAGCACCAGCGGGTCGCGGTGGCGGTCGCACCACTGCGGGTCGTACGGCCGGGGTCCGGCCAGCAGCACCGGTACGTCGCCGACGGCCAGCGCGCGGACCAGTGGTCCCGGGCGTTCGGGCAGCGGGGCCACGACGAGGGCGCAGCCGCGCAGCCGGGCCTCGCGCAGCAGTTCGGCGACCGGGTCGCCGGGGTGACCCGGGTCGTGCTCGCCGCTGACGGGGGCTCCGGCGGCTCCGGAGGTGCGGGGGTCGGCGGGGGTGTAGTGCAGCGCTTCCAGTCCGGCCGCGCCCAGGGCGGCCGTCGCGCAGGCGAGCCCGTCGCCCTCGCGGCGTTCGCGCAGGTACACCGTGAGCGGACCGGCAGCGAGATGCCTGGCCAGCCGCTGGGTCAGCATGTCGAACGGAGCGGCATCGAGCAGGTGGGCGTCGAACGGCGGGGCGTCGAAGGGCCGTTGGCCGGGGTGCGGTGGCGGTGCCGGCAGCGGCCGGGTGTGCCCGTCGAGCGCCGGGTCCTGGGTGTCGTCGCCCAGCAGATGCGCGGCGACCCGGTCGGGCACGCGCAGTGAACGGCTGAGGAAGGGGCGTTCCGGCTCCTCGACGCGGAGCAGGTTCAGGGCGAACAGCGGTGCGGAGGGGTGGAAGCGTGCCCGTGCCTCGGCGGAGTGCGGGGGCAGGCCGACGAGTTGGAGCGCGAGCCCGGTGGTCGCCCGGCGGCGGCTGACGTCGTCGTTGAGGTAGCCGTACAGCGGCTCGAAGCCGCGATCGACATCCGGGGCGAGCGCCACCAGCAGGATCCGGGCGTCCAGCGCGGTGAGGCCGAACCGGAGCGCGAGCCGGTGCAGCCGGTCGCCCTCGCCGAACGTGTCGCCGTCCTCAGCGTCGCCGGCCTGGTCGTCGCCGGCCTGGGCCTTGCCCTGGGGCTCGTTGGCCGACCGCAGCAGGTGCCGTACGGCGTCGTCGGACAGGTACAGGCCGCGCAGCGGGTCGCCGGCGGTCGGGTCGTCGGCGCTGCGCCGCTCGACCAGCAGGGCGACCCGGTCGCGCAGTGCGGCGAGCCGGTCGAGCAGCGTGCCGGACGCGCTCACCGCTGTCCCGGTCCCGGTTCCGAGGTCTCGCCGGTCACCCGGGACAGGTGGCGCGGGCGGTGGTACCGCTCGGGCGAGCCCTCCAGGGTGCCGTCGGTGCCCCGGACCCGCACTCCCGCGCCCTCGGTGACCGGGGGCCCGGCCTCGTACTCGGGGAAGGCCGGGAAGGGAGCGGTGATCACCACGTCGAGGGACGGCTTGAGTTCGCCACCCAGCGCGGACCAGATGTCGGCCAGCGACCGGGCCTCGGTGTGCAGCCCGGCGACGGTGAGCGGCACGGTGAGACCGAGCGCGGCCAGCGCCCCGGTCAGCTGGTCGGGCGGCAGCACCTCGCGGGGCAGCAGGGTGGCCAGCACGGCGGAGAGCATCCGGTGCTCGTCCTGGGGCCGCTTGGTCCAGGCGGTGACGAGGTACGACAGCCGGAACCAGCGCGGCGGCTGACGCCGGCGCAGCACGATGCCGTGCTCGTCCTTGACCGAGATCGCCCCGCGCTCACGCCGCCTGACGTCCTCGCGGATGTCGTACAGGTAGGCGTTGATGGTCGGGGCGTTGCGCCGGGACGACCAGTCCCGGGTCGGGGCGTCAAAGGCGATCTCGACCCCGGTCCCGGCCAGGGCGCCGCCGGACAGCAGGCCCTTGAGGACCTCGTCCACTTCGTGGATCACCCTGGCGCCCTTCGGTGTCACCGGTCACAGGTCCGCCGCCCGGTTCGGCGCGCACCCGGAAGTCATCCTGCCCGCCGGGCCGCGGCCCTCACAGGGCCGTGGGGGATGTCCCGGGGGCAGCCGGGGTTGCCCCCCGGGGTCGTTGACATCCGGTGGTCAGATGTAGCCTTCCCGGAGGGCGTACGCCACGGCGTGTGCCCGGTTCCGCAGCAGCAGACGGGTCGTGAGGCCGTGCATCACGTTTTTGACGGTGCGTTCGGAGTACGACAGCTTGCCCGCGATCTCCTCGGTGTCCATGCCCTCGGCGACCAGCCGGAGCACGTCGACCTCGCGGGGTGCCAGGCCGGAGACGGGGCCGCCCGCCGCGCCCGACGTGCTGCGCTGCATCGAGCCGACCTGGGTGATCAGCCGTCCCAGCAGGTCGGAGGGAAGGTCTCCGTCGCCCCGCGAGGCCGCCAGGACCGCCTGCAACAGCCGGTGTCCGGTGGCCTCCTGCCGCCACACGATGGCCCCGACCCCGCATTCGATCACCTGGAGCAACTCGGCCTCGCGGATCATGCTCGCGACCAGCACCGCCCGCGCGCCGTCGGCCCGTACCAGCCGGCGCAACGACGACAGCGCGGCCTCGTCCAGCGTGTCGGTGACCAGGACCGCCACGGTTCCCGGTCGGCTGCCGGCCGGGTCGACCAGTTCTATCGTCGGCTGCTGGCGCAACTGGCTGTGAACTCCGGCGCGGGAGAGCGGATCCGAGGCGTGGACCGCGACCGGAATCGGCGTCGGGGGCAGGGATCCCGTTGCCCCGGAAGACGTTCGCTGAACCATTCGCTGATGTCCTTACGTACGTGCAGGTGTGGACCAAACGGACTCCCCCACTCAAACCTGTCTGGCGTGTCCGCCACAATCGTGGTTGACCACGAGACCGACCACGAGATCGAGCACCAGTACGACCATGACCACGAGTGACGAGTGCCACCCCAGCCGCCGGGAGGAACCGATGACGCGACTCGGCACCTCGGACCGGCACACCGGCGTCGTCGGTGCCGACGAAGCCCGCACCGACGACGCCGTGCTCCGCGAACGGCGGGACGCCCTGGACCTGGTGGCCTCGGAGACCGTGCGGGCCCGCGCCGGAGCCGGAGGGCTGACGCTGATCCGGGGCGCCACCGGGACCGGGCGCAGCGCGCTGCTGGAAGCGGTCGCGGACCTGGGCGCGGCGCAGGGGATGCGGGTGCTGCGGGCGCACTGCTCCGCCGAGGACACCGGCACCCCCTTCGCCACCGTGCTGCGGCTGCTGTGCCGGCGGCCCGGGTCGCACCCCGATGCCCCGTCCGGCCCCGCCGGCCCCGTCCGGGACCCCCTGCTGACCGTGGGTCAGCAGGGGACCGCCGCCCGGCTGTGGCAGTTGCTGTGCTCGCAGGCCGCCGCCCACCCGCTGCTGCTGATCGTGGACGACGTCCATCTCGCCGACCGTCCCTCGCGGAGCTGGCTCGCCGAGGCGGCCCGCAGGATCGACCGGTTACCGCTACTGATCGTGGCCAGCGAACGCAGCCAGTACGACATCGCCCCGCCGACGCCGGGACTGGCCCACGCCCTCTCGCCCACCCTGGTCCGGGTGCACACCCTCGCCCCGCTGAGCCGGGACGCCGCCCGGGACCTGGTCCGCGACCGCTTCGGCCGTCACGTCCCGGACACGTGGGTGGACGACTGCGTACGGGCCGGCGCGGGCAGTCCGCTGCTGCTGCGCGCGCTGCTGCACGACCTGGGCTCGCCGGCCGCCTCGCCCGCGGCCTGGAACGGCGCCCCCGCCGACGCGCCGGACGGCGCCGCCACCGGGGCGCTGCCGGACAGCTGCGCCGCCCTCTACCCGGGCGCCTTCGCGGCCGCCGTCGCCTGGTGGCTGGACAGCGCGGGGCCCGGCACGGCGGCCGTGGCCCGGACACTGGCCGAACTGGAGGACGGGGACGACGCCGCCGAGCTGCTCGCCGGGGTGGCCGGGGCGGACCCGGCCCGGGTGGCGGGATGGGTCACCGCGATGGTCCGGCTCGGGGTGCTCCGCCACGACCCGGTGTCCGGCGGCCCCCGCTTCGCGCACCCGCTGCTCCGGGACGCCGTGCTGGACGGCTGGCCCCGCGCGCACCGTCAGGCCGCGCACCACGCCGCCGCCGTGCTGCGGCACCGCCGGGGCGACCCGGCCGAGGCGGTGGCCGCGCACCTGCTCAAGGCGGCGCCGGTCGGCACGGCGTGGGCGGCGGACGCCCTGCTGGACGCGGTCCCCACCGCGGTCCGGGCGGACCGCCCCGAGGACGCGCTGGCGTACCTGCGCCGGGCGCTGGACGAGCCGATGCCGCGCGAGCGCAGGGCCGCGGCGCTCACCGAACTGGGGGTCCTGGAGTTCGCCACCGCCGCCCGCAGCACCGGGATTCCCCGGCTGACCGAGGCGCTGCGGCTGCAGGACCTGCCCCGCGACCGGGTCCAGGCCGCGGTCACCCTGGGCACCGCGCTGGCCCACCGGGGCGAGGCGCACGCCGCGTTCGCCGTGCTCCACGACCTCGACCTCGACCTCGGGCCCGACGGCGGTCCGGCCGGGGACCCGGTCCTGGCCCGCACGGTCCGGACCGCGTCCGCGCTGCTCTCGGACCACGACCGGGAGATCCGCCGGGAGGTCTACACCCGGCTGCGCGACACCGCCGCACAGTCCCCGGCCCTGATCGGACCGGCCGAGCAGGCCCTGCTGGTGCGCTACGAGGCTACCGCCGGCCTGGTCTCGGCCGAACAGGCCATGCGACGGGTGCACGCTCTGCTGGAAGCCCCGGAGGACCCGCTGCTGACGCCGTATCTGCTGGGCACGGCCGCCGCCGTCGCCCAGTGGGCCGACGCGCTCGACGACGCCGAACGGCTCGTCACCTCCGGCCTCGCCGAACGCCGCCTCTCGCCCCTGCACCCGATGCGCCGGGCGCTGCTCAACGTCCGCACCGACATCGCCGTCGCCCGCGGCCAGTACGCCCGGGTACTGGCCGGCCCCGGGCACCAGGACCTCCCGGCGGACCGCGCCGCCCCGGCCGGCCCCAGCAACCTCCAGGCGCAGACCCTGCTGGCGCTGGTCGAGTCCGGCCGTCTGCCCGAGGCCGAACGGTTCGCCGGCTCCGTCCTGCTCCGGGACGCGCACGACAACTGGGAACTTCACCGGTACCTCTTCGCGCGGGGCCTGCTGCGCACCGCCTCCGGCGATGCGGCGGGCGCCCTGGAGGACTTCCTGGAATGCGGCCGACGGCAGACCGCGCGCGAGGTCCTGAGCCCCGTGGTCACCCCCTGGCGGTCGGCCGCCGCAGAGTGCCTGCTGGCGCTCGGCCGCCCCCAGGCGGCCCTGCCGCTCGCCGAGGAGGAGTACCGGCTCGCCACGGTGTGGAACACCCCCCGGGTGCTCGGCCGGGCGCTGCGGGTCCTCGGCGCCGCCACCGGCGGCAGGCGCGGACTGGACCTGACCGCCGGTGCGGTCGACCTCCTGCGCGGCGCCGGCCTGGACACCGAACTCGTCGCGGCCCTCATCGCCCGGGGACGGCAGCTCACCGCCGCCGGGCACTCGGGGCAGGCCCGGCCGCTGCTGCACGAGGCCGCCGCCAGCGCCGAACGCCTCGGCGCGGCCCGCCTGCTCACCGATGCCGAGCTGGCCCTGCGCGACGGCGGCGGACGCCGCCGGGACACCCCCCTCACCGGCGCCGACGCGCTGACCGGCAGCGAGGACCGGATCGCCCGCCTCGCCGCGGACGGCAGCACCAACGCCGAGATCGCCGACCTTCTGCATCTCGCCCGCCGCACCGTCGAAACCCATCTGACCAGCACCTACCGCAAACTCGGCATCCGCGGCCGGGCCGACCTCCGGGCTGCCCTGGGCGACTGACCACGCGCCGGGCGGGGCGACCGTGGCAACACGAATCCCGGCCCTGGTCGGATGTCCTGAACAGTGCGGAAATGTACTGATATCTCTGTGTCATGAGACTGCAGACCCGCCCGCCGCACCGCGCCGCGTTGCTCGGCGCGGCCGCGGTGACCGTCGCGGCGACCGCCCTGCTGCCGGCCTGGTACGCCGCGGACGCCGCGCCGCCGGTGCCGGCCAGGGCCACCCTGGTGCAGCTGACGGACAGGCAGGTCGACGCGATCGGGCTGAACGCCTACCACGGCGTCTACGGCACCGCCGTCAGCACCGCCGTCGGCCAGGACGACAACGGGAACTTCAGCGACCCGGACAGCATGCTGGCGCGGATGACGATCGCCACGATGACCACGCGGACCTCCAGCCAGCCGTCGAAGAACTACGCCCAGGCGCAACTCACCGGCCTCACCGTCGGGTTCAACGGCAGGGACCTGGTCAGGCTGGGGCCGCGCAACGCCGGCTCGGTCGGCTCGCTGGACTCCTACGCGGAGTGCGTCCCGCCGCCGATCGGGCCGTGGGCGCTGGCCTACAACCGCACCGACGCCGCGCAGATCTTCGTGCTGGGGCGGCCGGTGCCGATCGGGACGACCCTGCTGACCATCACCGGGGCCGACCTGGGCCTGTCGACCATCGGCCCCAGCACGCTGACCGTGACCGTCACCCAGCACCAGGACCCCACCGTCCAGAGCCGCCAGTTCACCGCCCGTGCGGCGCTGGACATCAATGTCGCCGGGACCTTCAACGACACCGGCGGCACCCGGCTGTACCAGGGCGACGTCACCTTCCTGCGGCTGGGCGAGGTCCAGGTGAGCTGTCGGGACGAGGAGATCACACCCTCCCCGACGCCACCCACCCCGACCGAGACCACACCCGGGCCGCCGACCCCGACGGACCACACGCCCAGGCCGCCGACCCCCACCAGGACCGAGAACGAGGAGACGGCCTCGCCCACGCCCACCACCGCCGAGCCGACGGACGATGAGTCCTCGGAGTCGGGGGAGTCGTCCGAGCCCGGCCCCGGCCCCAGCCGCAGCTCGGGCCGGGACGGGCACCTGGCCGACACCGGGGCGTCCGGCGGGCCGCTGCTCCTCGGCGTCGCCGCCACCGCGGCCGCCGTCGGCACCGGGGCGACCCTGGTCACGCGCCGCCGCCGGGCCCGTCGCCACTGAGCCACCCTCAAGGGCCGGTACGGGCAGTGGCCGACGTCACCGCCCCCAGCGGCGAAGGCGTCCAGGCGGCTCCGAGGCTGCGCGGGGCGTGTACACGGTCATGTGGCGCTGAGGTGGTCGGATGTGCCAGGCTCCGCATCGACACAGCGGCAGGGGAGGGGCAGTTGATGGCCGATCGGGGGCCCGGGGTCGGGCGGCGTACGTTCCTGGGGTATGTGGTGGCGGCCTCGACGCTGACCGTCGCCGCGCAGCTCGGCGAGACGCTCGGCGTACCGACGACCGCCGCCGCGGCGATACCCTCACTGCCGGAGCCGTCCGAGGTCTACGACCTCAACGACATGCTCACCGACGCCGCGCTGCCGACGGCGAACCTGATCACCATCCAGATCAACACCGACGGCACCGCCTCGCTCGCGCTGCCGCGCGCCGAGGTCGGCCAGGGGGTGACCACCTCCAGCGCGATGCTGATCGCCGAGGAGCTGGACCTGCCGCTGTCCATGGTCCGGGTCACCCTCGCGGACGCCCGCCCCGAGCTGCTGTTCAACCAGCTGACCGGCGCGTCCAACACCACCATCTCCACCTACACCCCGATCCGGGTGGCCGCCGCCGTCGCCAGGGGCAGGCTGCTGCAGGCGGCCGCCACCGCGCTGGGCGAGGCGGTTCCCTCGCTGACCGTCGCGGCCGGCGTCATCACCGCGTCCACCGGCGCCAGCATGACCTACGCTCAACTGGCGGTGGCGGCAGCCAGCCTGACCACTCTTCAGGTGTCGGTCACGCTCAAGGACCCCACCCGGTTCACGATGATCGGCACTCCGCAGGGCCGGATCGACGCACTGGACGCGGTCACCGGCCGCAAGCAGTTCGCGATGGACCTGTCCGTCCCGGGGGCGCTGCCGACCATGGTCTGCCGCCCGCCGACGGTCAACGGCACGGTCCGGTCGGTGCAGAACCTCGCGGCGGTACAGGCGATGCCGGGCATCACCGACGTCGCGGTGGTCTCCACCGGGGTGGCCGTGCGCGGGTCGACCTTCGGGCAGTGCATCGACGCGGTCCGGGCGCTCCAGGTCGGCTGGGGCCCGGGCACCGAGGACAACTCCTCGGACGCCACCGTGCTGCAGGAGCTGGCCGCAGCCGAACTCCCGCTGGTGGTACCGCCGTTGCCGCTGCTCACACAGGCCGTGGACGCCCGCTTCACGTTCCACTTCGCCAGTAACAGCGCCCTGGAGCCCAACTGCGCGATCGCGGACGTACGCAGCGACTCGGCGGAGATCTGGGCCGCGGTGAAGTCGCCGATCGTCGCACAGGGGCAGATCGCCGCCGAGCTCGGCCTGCCCGTCCCGGCGGTCACCGTGCACGTGGTCCAGGGCGGGGGCTCGTTCGGCCGCAAGCTCTTCTTCGACGCCGCCCGCGAGGCCGCCGAGGTGTCCAGGGCCATGGGCAAACCGGTGAAGCTGATGTGGCACCGCACCGACGACTTCCGCCAGGGCCGGACCCATCCGATGTCCACCTCCCGGGTGCGCGCCACCTACGGACTGGGCCAGGTCATCAGCTACGAGCAGCGGCACACCTCGGTGGCCACCGACTTCAGCCACGGCCTGGGCGAGATCATCACCGCGATGGTGGCGAAGCTGCCGGTCGGCGACATCGGCTTCTCCGAGACCATCTTCGAGCTCACCCAGCAGACCCCCTACAACTTCGGGGTCACCACCCAGTTGCTCAGCGAGGTCGACAAGGGCTTCAACACCGGCAGCATGCGCAACATCTACTCGCCCAACGTCCGCTGCGCGCAGGAGCTGGTGGTCGACCAGCTCGCGGCGGGGATGGGCCAGGACCCTTACCAGTTCCGGCGCCAGTTCCTGAAGGACCCCCGGGCCCGCGCCGTGCTCGACCAGGTCGCCCAAGTGGGCGCCTGGGGACGGACCATGGCGCCGGGCACGGCGCAGGGGATCGCGCTGCACCCCGAGTACCACGGCTTCGTCGCCGTCCTCGTCGAGATCGACTGCACCGCGGCGACCACCGGCCGGCAGATCCCGAACGGCTACGCCGGACCGCGGGTCACCAAGGTCGTCTGCGCCGTGGACGTGGGCCTGGCGGTCAACCCGCGCGGCCTGGAGGCGCAGATGATGGGCGGCATCATGGACGGTATCGCGATCACCCTCAGCTCCAGCCTGCACCTGCAGAACGGCACGTTCCTGGAAGGCAGTTGGGACGAGTACTTCTACACCCGGCAGTGGAACACCCCGCCGGACCTGGAGATCATCGTGATGCCGCCGACCACCGGCAACCCGGGCGGCGCGGGCGAACTGGCGGTGGCCGGCGCGATGGCCGGGGTGGCCTGCGCCTACGCGCGGGCCACCGGCACCATGCCGACCGGCTTCCCGATCAACCACGACGCCCCGCTCGGCTTCACCCCGCTGCCCACCGTGCCGTCCATCCCGGCGTCCCCCACCGACGGCCTGAGCCGCGCCTACTAGAGCGCGCCGTCAGCGCCACGTGCCGTACCAGCTAGGAGAACCCCTTGCCCCAGCACACCTTCGTCCTGAACGGCACGCCGGTCACCGTCGACGTCGAGGACGACGTGCGGCTGCTGTGGGTCCTGCGTGACGTCCTCGGCGTCACCGGGCCCAAGTACGGCTGCGGCCTGGGCGTCTGCCAGGCGTGCACCAGCCACGTCAACGGCAAGGCCGTCAACCCGTGCTGCGTCCCGGTCTCCGACCTCCAGCCCACCGACCAGGTCACCACCATCGAGGGCCTGCCCGCGATCGTCGGCAAGCCGCTGCACCCCATGCAGGAGGCCTGGCTGGAGTTCGACGTCGCCCAGTGCGGGTACTGCCAGCCCGGCCAGATCATGGCCGCCGTCGCCAAGGTGCTGCAGGCCCGGGCCGCCGGGCACGAGATCGGCGACGCGGACTTCGACGAGATCCGCAACATCTGCCGCTGCGGCACCTACCACCGGATCCGCGAGGCGATCACCTCAGCCGCGAAGAACTTCTGAGGCCACCCCGTCCCGGCCGGCGTCCCGCTCAGTCGGCGAGCCAGGTCAGCAGGATCCAGATGTGGCCGAACGGGTCGCGCAGCGTCGACTGCCGGGCGCCGTAGGGCATGTCGGCCGCAGCGAGCAGCAGCTCCGCGCCGGCCGCCACGGCCCGCGTGGTCAGCGCGTCCACGTCGGGCACGAAGA
Organism: Streptacidiphilus sp. EB129; assembly: GCF_041262645.1. Taxonomy (NCBI): domain Bacteria; kingdom Bacillati; phylum Actinomycetota; class Actinomycetes; order Kitasatosporales; family Streptomycetaceae; genus Streptacidiphilus; species Streptacidiphilus sp. EB129. The sequence continues at coordinate 70,422 of NZ_JBGCCS010000026.1, read as the reverse complement.
CGTGCAGCGCCACGGCGGGCCCGTCCTCGCCCGGGGTGGAGAACGGCCCGTCGGGATCGGGGTCGCTGAGCAACAGCACGGAGCCGCTCACGGCGATCTCGGCATGCGCGATGCGCCCTCCGTCGCCGTTAGTCGGCAGACCATGTTGTCCCAGCCGTTGGCCAGCACCTCGATGCCGAGCCCGGCAAGCTCGGGGTGTTGGTCGGCCAGCAGCCGTTGCACGAGGTGCGGGGAGACCCGCACCTCGGCGGCCGGCATGCTGTTGACGTTCACCGCGCAATCCTGGAACCCGCCTCGCCGGAAGCGCTGGTTCCGCCTGGCCGCCGCAGGTCACGGCCCTGGGCCTGGACCGGATGATTTGAGATGGGACACGTCTCGATGGTTCGCATTCGACGACGCTACGTCGGACGAGCGTGGCCGCGAGGGCACGCCTGCGGGTCTGCCGGGCCGTCAACTCGGGCAGTGTTTCTGCCGGCACGGCGTGGGTGAGGCTCCTGCGGGCGCCCTTAGGGGTTCCGCTAGGCGAAAAGGTGATAGAGGTGGTCATGTCAACATCGGAGGTCTGTATGCCCACCTTGACCCTTCTTCTGACGGCGTCGCCCATCCGGACCGTGGCCCGGACCGTGGCATGGGCCGGGAGAGCCCCAGGGGCGGCATCCCCAGGCGGGAGAGGGATGCACGCCGTGAGTGGGGCGCTGCGGTGAGCGCGGCGGCCGGGGAGGGGTACCGTCGGCCGCTGTCCGCGACGGACTGGTGGTTCGCCGCGCACCCGCGATCGATGTCCCCCGTGATCCAGACAGTGATCGAGGGCGACGGGGAACTGCGCCTCGACGACCTGACCGCCGCGGTCGCCCGCGCGGCCGACGTGCTCCCCGGCACCCGGCTGCGGCGGCGCGGGCGGATGTGGGTCGCCGTCGACGCGCCGCCTCCGGTCCGGCAGGTCCGCGCGGCGCCCGACGGGGCCGGGCTGCCGGGCGGCACAGTCGTGCCCGGGGTTACCGGGACAGCCGGAGGCCTCGAGGGTCCCGGCGTGCTCGGCATCGCCGCGCTGCACGATCCGCTGCCCGCCGCCGATGGTGCGTTCTGCGAGGTGCTGTGGTGCCCCGGCACGCCTGCGGTGCTGGTCTTCCGGGCCTCGCACGCCGTCATGGACGGCCGGGGCAAGGCGCTGTGGATCGCCGACGTGTTCCGGGCGCTGCGCGGCGAGGACCCGGTCGGCGCCGCCGACCCGGTGACCGATGCCGATGCGTACCAACGGCTCGGGATCACCAACGCGGAGAGCACGCCCGACGTCTGGCACCGCTCACCGCTGCCCCGCCCGCAGACCGTCGGCACGCCCCGGACCACCTGGGTGCGCCGTACCGTGGACGGCTACCACCCGGCCCTGACCGCGAAGGTGGCCACCGCGCTCACCGCCGCGTTCGGGCTGGACCCGGGACACTTCGCGGTCGCGTTCGACCTCCGCCGCCATCTGCCGGAGGCCAGGACCACCGGCAACATGGTGCAGACCGAACTGTTCCAGGTGGCGGCCGACGAGCCGTGGCAGGCGCTGCACGAGCGGCTGCTGAGCACGATGGCGGCCGGTCGCGAGATCAGCTGGCGGCTCGACCCGTCCCTGCTGAAGACCCCGCTGTTCGCCCTGCGCGGCATGATCCGGGTGCTGGACCGGGGTCGCAAGGACCGGCACGCCGCCGCGTCCGTGCTCTCCCACCTCGGCCGGGTCGAACCCACCGAGGTGTGCGCGCCGTCCTTCGAGGCCCGGTCGACCTACCTGCTGCCGCTGCTCGCCGGGATGACCCCGCCGGAGCTGAACTTCGTCGAGTTCGGCGGCCGGACCGAACTGACGCTGACCTGGCGCACCGGTGCCGGGACGGCGGAACGGGCCGGCGCGGTGCTGGACGCCGTGGTCGAGCGGCTCACCCCGGCCGCCCGGAGTGCGGTGCTGACCGGCCCGGTACCCGGGCCAGGGGCGGGCCCGACCGTCGTGCGACGGTTCCGGGAGGTGGTCGCCCGCGACCCCGGGGCGGTCGCACTGCGCTGGCCGGACGGGGAGATGAGCTTCGCCGAGCTGGACGCCCGCTCGGAGGCGGTCGCCGCCCGGTTGCGGGAACTCGGGCAGGGCCGGGGCGCGGTGGTGGGGGTGCTCGCCGAGCGGTCGGCGGCGGCGGTCACCGCGCTGTGGGGCGTACTGAAGGCGGGCGCCGCCTACCTGCCGCTGGATCCGGAGCACCCGGACGCCCGGCTCACCGGGCTGCTGGCCGACGCGGGCGCAGCGTACTGCCTGATGCCCGGACCCGAGCCGGAGCAGGTGCAGGAGCAGGGCTTCCTGCCCGAGGGCTGCGGGGCGCTGCGGCTGGACGCCCTGCCGTCCACCGCCGCACGGGTTCCCGTGGCCGGGGATCCCACGCCGGACGACCTCGCGTACGTGATCTACACCTCGGGCTCCACCGGCGAGCCGAAAGGCGTCGAGGTCGGGCACGCCCAGCTGGCGAGCTACGCGGCCTGGGCGGGCGAGCGGTTCGGCGTCGACGCGTCGACCCGCTTCGCGGTGTTCAGCTCGCTCTCCTTCGACCTGCCCAACACCGCCCTGTACCTGTCCACACTGGCGGGCGGCACGCTGGTGCTGGTGCCGGACCGGCCCAGCCATCTGACGATACGTCATCTGCTGGAAGGCTCCGGCGCGAACGCGCTCAAGCTCACCCCCTCCCACCTCGACCTGATCGCCCGGCTCGGGGTGAAACCGGAGGGTTTCCGCACCCTGGTGGTCGGCGGCGAGCCGCTGCGGTCCGAGGTGGCGGCCCGCGCGGCCCGGCAGTTCGGCCCGGACTGCGAGATCTTCAACCACTACGGCCCGACCGAGGCCACCGTCGGCTGCGTGGTGAACCGCTACCGGCCCGAGCACGACGAGCTGACCGTGGTCCCGATCGGCCGGCCCGCCCCGGGCTGCCGGGTGCACCTGCTGGACGCCGACCGCAGGCCGGTCCCGATGGGCGAGGCGGGCGAGATGTACCTCGCGGGTGCCCAGGTCGCGCAGGGCTACCGGGGACGCCCGGAGCTCACCCGGGAGCGCTTCGTCCGGCTCGCGGACGGCTCGCGGGCCTACCGCAGCGGGGACCTGGCCCGGCAACTGGAGTCCGGGGAACTGGAGTTCATCGGACGTGTGGACCAGCAGGCCAAGGTGATGGGGCACCGGGTGGAGCCGGCCGAGGTGACCCGTGCCCTGGAGACGCACCCAGGGGTGAGCCGGGCGGTGGCCGTGGTCCGGCGCGGCCCCGGCGGCGACGCGTTGCTGGTCGGGTACGCGGTCGCGGAACCCGGGGTCACCCCGGCCGACCTGACGGAGTTCCTGGCCGGACGGCTGCCGCGCTACCTCGTTCCCTCGGCGATACGGCTGGTGGACGACTTCACGCAGACGCCCAACGGCAAGATCGACGTGGACGCCCTGCCGGACCCGTTCCGCGACGGGCTCCCGGTCGCGCCCGCCGGCAGTGCTCTGGTTCCCCGGGGCGATGACGACGCGGACGGGGTGGTCGCGGCCGTCGCCGGGATCTGGGCGGGTGTGCTGGGCGTGGACGTCGGGCGGCTGGACGGCTCGTCCGACTTCCACCAGCTCGGCGGGACGTCGGTGCTGTTGCTGGCGATGCTGGCCCGGGTCGGCGCCGAAGTGGTGGGTGCGGATGGGGAGGCGGCCTTCATGGGCGGGCTCGGGGAGATCATCCGAGCCCCCACCCTGCGGACCGTCGCCACCCTGGCCCGCGACACGGCGGCGCGGCCCGCGTAGGCGGCTGCCTGCTCTAGCAGTAGGGTTCGATGGCTCCGACGTTGGGGGCGTAGCGGGCTGTGATCCAGCCTCGGCCGTCGGCCAGCTTGTACCAGCGCGGGTTACCGCCGATGACGGTGGAGTTCAGCTTGCAGTTGATGCCCACGATCCGCCCGTAAGGCAGTGAACCGACGGACTTGTATCCCAGACCGGGGCCGGAGCGGATCGGGAGGTTCGCCAGGATGATCCGGACCCTGTACGGGCTGACCTTCGACCCGCCGGGCGATCCACGTGGGCCGGCCGGACCGCGGTCGCCCTTCGGCCCCCGGGGTCCGGCAGGTCCGCGGTCGCCCATCGGCCCCAGCGCGCCGGCGGGCCCATGAGCGCCCTTCCGGGACGTGAGCCAGTCCTTGACGTTCTCATCGCGGGACTTGGCCTTGTCCGGTGTGAACGTCCCGGTCTCCACCGCCTCGTCGTAGGCGTCCTTGCCCTGGGCACCGGCTGGGCCGGTTCCCCCGGTGTCGCCCTTGACTCCCGCGGGGCCGGTGGCTCCCGTGTCCCCCTTCGCACCGCCGGGACCCGTCGCTCCGGTGCTGCCCTTCGGACCCTCAGCCCCGGTAGCCCCGGTCGCACCGTTGGCTCCCGCATCGCCCTTCGCACCAGCAGGACCCGTCGCACCGGTGTCGCCCTTGGCCCCGGTCGGGCCGGTCGGGCCCTCCACCGGTCTGCCCCGCCATGGAGCCCGTACGCCTCGGGGCGGTGCGGCACCATTGACTCCCACCCCATGGACCTGGCCGAACCGACGCGCCCTCACTAATCCGAAGATCACCTAATCGGCTGTTCTGACCAGCATGGCCGCCGTGGGCATCGTCACCAAGGGGGGAGGGCAGATCTGCGCTGGTCCCGGTTGGAGCGGGGAAAGCGGGGGGCGCATCCCGTTTGCGATTTACTCAGTCGTGGTAGAAATTGCTCATGGAAGTAACTGGAGAGCGGGGCGGGGGTCTGTCGTTCATCGCGGCCGCCCGCCGTACGCAGATCGTCAGCGCGGCCATCGAGACCATCGCCGAGCACGGCTTCGCGGCGGCCTCCTTCGCCCGGATCGCGGAACGGGCGGAGCTGTCCAGCACGCGGCTGATCTCGTATCACTTCACCGACAAGAAGGACCTGATCAGCGAGGTCGTGGTGCAGGTGCTGGCCTCGCTGGGCGAGTACGTCGGCACCCGGGTACAGCGGGAGACCACCGCGCGCGGCGCGCTGCACGTCTACCTGCGGGCCAACATCGAGTTCACCGCGAGCCACCGCACCGAGATGAAGGCGCTGCTGGCCGTGTTCACCGCGGGCGGGTTCCGCTTCGACGCGGTCGAGCACGAGCAGGTGCTGGCGCCGATCGAGGCGATCCTGCGGGACGGCCAGGCCGCGGGGGAGTTCCGCGCGTTCGACACCTATGTGATGGCGTCGGTGGTGCAGCGCTGTGTCGAGGGCTACCCGATACTGCTGGAGACCCGGCCTGACCTGGACCTCGACTCCTACAGCAGCGAGATCACGACCATGGTCGACCTGGCCACCCGGAGGACGCCGTGACCACCATCACCGAACGGGTGGGGCGCGCGTGGCGGCCCTCGCCGGTCACTCTCTGGGTCACCGGCGCGACCGCGCTGGTCGGCGCCGTGCAGCTGGCCCACCCGGCCGTGCTGCACCTGCTGCAGCGTGACCCCGACGCTCTGCACTCCGGCCAGGACTGGCGCCTGGTCAGCCCGGTGCTGGTGCAGTCCTCGGGCTGGACCCAGTACGCCTTCAACCTGACCGGCAGCCTGCTGGTGGGCGTCGCCGTGGAACCGTACTGGGGCCGTACCCGCTGGGTCGGCGCCTATCTCGCGGGCGGCGTCGCCGGGATCCTCGCCACGTACTACTGGGAGCCGCACGGCACCGGCGGTGGCTCCTCGGACGCCGTCGCCGCGCTGATCGGCATGCTGGTCGTCTCGCTGTGGTCCGACCGGCAGCCGCCGTGGTGGCCCGGATACCTCTACGCCGGGTACTTCATCAGCTATCTCGCCGTGCTGGACGCGGTCGGCCCGCTGCCCGCAATGGTGGTCGGCTCGGTCGGCGCCGCGGCGCTGATGACGCTGTGGCGCCAGGGTCGGTACCGGGGCCTGCGGACCGGACTGACCGTGTTCACCGTGGCCGGAGCCGCCGCGATGATCGCCATGCACGACAGCCACGGCGTCGGCCTGACCGTCGGCGTGGGCCTGGGTCTGCTGCTGCGGGCGGGGCGGAGAGCCCGTGGCCGTGCCTGATCCATTACCGGCACGGATACCTGGCGCAGCGTCAGAATCGCTGCTGGAGCCCACTTCCGGGCCCGAGTCGGAGTGGGGCGCGACGACCCGGGGCGGGTACGGCGAGTACGTCGCGTTCAAACGCCGTCTGATCGGGGAACTGCGCGGCAGGGTGCTGGAGATCGGCGCGGGGTCCGGTGCCAACCTCGCCGCGCTGGGCGACGGAGTGCGCTGGATCGGACTGGAACCGGACCCCGGCCGCCGACGCCGGCTCGCCCGGACCGCGACGGCGAGCACGGCCGCGACAGCGAGTGCCGCGGCGGTGACCGCGACCCCGGGGGCGGTGGCGGCAGCTGCGCCGTCGGGGGCGCGGGGGCCGGCCCGCGCCGTGGTGGCGGGCGTGGCCGAGGCGCTGCCGCTGGCCGACGGCTGCGTGGACGCGGTGCTCGCCACCGTGGTGCTCTGCTCGGTCCGGGACCAGGACGCGGTGCTGGCCGAGATCCGCAGAGTGCTGCGTCCCGGTGGCACCTTCGTGTTCGTCGAGCATGTCGCCGCACCAGAGGGCAGTTGGCGCTCCCGGGTCCAGCGGGCGTGGGCGCCGTGCTCCCGCCGCTGGGACGCGGGCTGTGACCCGCACCGCGCCACTTGGCGCCGGATCGAAGCGGCCGGCTTCGCCGCCGTCGACCTGCGCTGGTTCGAGTTCGGCTTCCGGCTGGACCCGCACGGCCCCTACGTCGGTGGACGAGCAGTCCGGTGAAGTGCCCCGGTGGTCAAGGTTGGTGATGGTCAGTCACCCTTTGTCGACCGCGCTCCGGTGCTGCTGTGAGCGACTGTTAGCAATGCCCCTAGGGGGTGCGTGGGTTTACTTTCCAAGGACGGCGACCGCCTTGTGTCGGTGACTGACAGTCACGGCGCTGCGCGGTCAGCAGGAGAAAGAGACCCCATGAAGCCGAGCCACCCCTCAGCGGATCCACCTCCCATCGCGGCTGCGGTCGAAGACTGGATCACCAGGCGGATCGCCGAACAGACCGGGCTGTCCCTGGAGACGATCGACCCGCGTGCCCCGTTCGCCGACTTCGGCCTCTCGTCACGCGACGCCGTACAGCTGGTGGGCGACCTCCAGGAGCACCTGTCGCGCGAGCTGTCGCCGACCCTGTTGTGGCATTTCCCGACGCCGCGGGCGCTGAGCGAGCACCTCGCCGATGAGCGCCCGGAGCACGACGCGCAGCCTGCCGCGGCACAGGGGTCCGGGTCCGGCCGGGAGTTGGGCCAGGGGGCGGAGCGCGGATCCGGTCCGGTGCCGGGGAACCAGCCCGAGCCGGTCGCGATCGTGGGCATCGGCTGCCGATTCCCCGGCGCGGACGGCCCCGACGCCTTCTGGCAGCGCCTGGCCGAGGGCGCCGATCTGGTCGGCGGCGCCGGTCGGCGGCTCGAACTGCTGGGCGCGCACAAGCCCTTGGGTCTGTTGGACGACATCGACGGATTCGACGCGGAGTTCTTCTCGCTGTCCGGCCGCGAGGCGGCCTATCTCGACCCGCAGCAGCGGCTGCTGCTGGAGTGCGCCTGGGAGGCGCTGGAGGGAGCGGGCATCGCACCGCCCTCCCTGGCCGGGACGGACACCGGGGTCTTCGTCGGCGTCAGCAACAGCGACTTCGGACGGTTGCAGAGCGCCGACACCCGGCTGCTCGGCCCGTACAGCGGCAGCGGGCAGGCCCACAGCATCGCCGCCAACCGGGTGTCGTACACCCTCGACCTGGGCGGGCCCAGCCTCGCCGTCGACACCGCCTGCTCCTCCTCGCTCGTCGCCGTGCACCTGGCCTGCCGCAGCCTGCGGTCGGGGGAGTCGACCACCGCGCTGGCCGGTGGGGTCAACGTGATCCTGGCGCCGGACGCCACCGAGGTGTTCGAGCAGGCGGGGATGATGGCGGCCGACGGCCGCTGCAAGACTTTCGACGCCTCGGCCGACGGCTATGTGCGGGCCGAGGGCTGCGGCGTACTGGTGCTGAAGACCCTCAGCGCCGCGCGGCGCGACGGCGACCCGGTGCTGGCGGTCATCCTCGGCTCGGCGGTGAACCAGGACGGGCGCAGCAACGGACTCACCGCGCCCAGCGCGGCGGCCCAGCGTCGGGTGGTCCGCGCGGCGCTCCGGGACGCCGGGGTCGAACCGGCCGCGGTCGGCTACGTGGAGGCCCACGGCACCGGTACCCCGCTCGGCGACCCCATCGAGATCAGCGCTCTGCGGGACGTCCTGGCGATGGATCGATCCGCCGGGGCTCCGCTCCTGGTCGGCTCGGTGAAGACCAACCTGGGGCACGCCGAGTCCGCCGCCGGGGTCGCCGGGCTGATCAAGACGGTGCTGATGCTGCGGCACGGGGCCGTCGCCCCGCACCTGCACCTGCGCGAGGTGAACCCGGAGATCGACCTCGGCGCACAGCTCGCCGTACCGACCACGCTCACCGACTGGCCCTCCGACGGCGTGCCACGCGTCGCCGGGGTCAGCTCCTTCGGCTTCGGCGGCACCAACGCGCATGTCATCGTGGGCGAGGCGCCACGGCCCGAGCCACAGCCCGAACCCGAGCCGGTCCCCGGGGCCGAGTCAGTCCCCGGGTCCGGGCCGCTGCCGGCGTCGGCGGTGCGGCCGGTCGAGGTGCTGACCGCGTCCGCCCGGTCGCGGACCGCGCTGACCGCCCTGGTCGCCAGGTACGCGGAGGCGTTGCGTGACCCCGCCGGACCGGCGTTCGAGGACCTCTGCCACACCGCCAACACCGGCCGCGCCGCCCTCCCGCACCGGCTGGCGATCACCGCCGGTTCCCGGGAGGAGGCGCTGACCCGCGCCGACCGATGGCTCGGTTCCGGCACCGCGCCCGGGGTGCGCACCGGTCGGGCCCCAGCCTCCGGGCCGCCCGGGCTGGCCTTCCTCTTCCCCGGCCAGGGATCCCAGTACCCGTCCATGGCACGGAAGCTGTACGAGACCGACGCCACGTTCCGGCGCGAGCTCGACGGCTGCGACGCGATGGCCGAGCCGCTGCTCGGCCGCCCGCTCACCTCTGTGCTCTTCGCCGCTCCCACCGACCGGGACCTGCTCGGCCGCACCCGCTGGACCCAGCCCGCCCTGTTCGCGGTCGAGTACGCGCTGGCCCGGCTGTGGCTGTCGTGGGGCGTGGAGCCCGACTACCTGCTCGGGCACAGCGTCGGCGCGCTGGCCGCTGCCTGCGTGGCGGGGGTGTTCGGCCCGGAGGACGGGATGCGCCTCGCGGTCGCCCGGGGACGTCTGGTCGAGGAACTGACCGGTCCCGGCCGGATGCTGCTGGTGCTCGCCGACGAGCAGACCGTCGGCGAGGTGCTGGAAGCGCTGCACGAGCACGGGACGATCGGCGTCGCGGCCGTCAACAGCGAGCGCACGACGGTGGTCTCCGGTTCTCCCGACGGCGTTGCCGAGGCCCGTCGCCGGTTCGCCGAACGCGGCGTCACCACCCATGAGCTGGAGGCCTCGTACGCCTTCCACTCGCCGATGATGGCCCCCGCGCGCGCGGCGTTCGCCGAGGAGGCCCGCTCGGTGCGCTACCGGGACCCGGCGATCCCGCTGGTCAGCGACACCGACGGGCGGCTGTTCGACGCCGGGCTGCGCCCGGACGCGGACCACTGGGCCCGGCACCTGGAGCAGCCGGTCCGGTTCGCCGACGGGCTGCGCGCGCTCGCCGCAGCGGGCTGCTCGGTGTTCCTGGAGACCGGCCCGGGACGGGCGCTGATCGGCGCGGGGCGCCGCACCGCTCCGGACGCCACCTGGCTGGCCTCGCTGCGGGACGGCGCGGCCGACTGGGCGGTGCTGGCCGACAGCGCGTCCGCGCTGCATGTGGACGGCAGGACCGTCGACTGGGCCGCCTTCGACGCCGGGCTGGCGCGCATGCGGGTCCCGATCCCCAGCTACCCCTTCGAACGCCGCCGCCACTGGCTGCCCGACGGCGGCGCCGAGACCGCCGTCGTCCCCGGACCGAGAGGACCCGCCGTCGTGGAAACCCCTCCGAGCGGCCCTTCCGCACAGGACCCCTCGCAGCACGCCCAGCCGGACCGGTCCCAGGACCCGTCGCCGGATCCGGTGCTGTCGCTGCTGGCGGCCACGGTCGCGCGGGTGCTGGAGAACGCCGGTCCGGTCGACCCGGACTCCTCCTTCCTGGAGCTGGGCGCGGACTCGCTGGCGCTGATGCAGACGTTGCAGACGGTGCAGCAGACCTTTGCGGTGAAGCTGCCGATCAGCCGGCTGTTCGAAGAGGTCAACACGCTGCGGCTGCTCGCCGCCCACATCCGGGCGCAGGCCCCGGCCGAGGTGCTCTCCGCGCTGACGGACGCGGACCATGCGCCCGCGTCGCCCGCTGCCGCCCCCGTCCCTTCGCCGACGACACCGCCGACCTCGGCGCCGCACCTGGGAGCCGCGAGTCCGGGTACCGGCACCGGGCCTGTCACCGGCCCGGTGCCGGTACCCGTCTCCGGCCCGGTCGAGGACGGTTCGGTGGAGCGGTTCCTGAGCGTGCACGCCCAGATGATGGAGGCTCACACCCAGGTGATGGGCCAGGCGTACGAGCTGCTGCGCGGCGGCGCTCGCGCTGCTGCCGCACCGTCCGCGGCCGTCCCGCCCGTCCCGCCGACGCTCGCACCGTACGTGCCCGTGCACGCTGCACCGCCCCGGCCCGACGCCGCCCCCGACGCCGTGGCCCCCGATGCCGCCGCCGGTGCGCCGCTGCCGGAGGGCAGCATCCCGCGTCAGCGGATTCCGCTGGCGTCGGCGGACACCTTCGTCGCGTTCCGGCCGGCCGGGCGGCAGGCCGCGCCGGCGACGGCCGACCCGGCCCGGCGGGCGTACGTCGCGGAGCTGGTCGCGCGGCACTGCGCGCGCACCGCCGGGTCCAAGGCGCAGGCCGTCCGTGAACGCGGGTTCCACTCCGACGTACGCCACGCCGTCCAGCCGTACCTGAACCTGCGGGAGACCCGTTACCCGCTGGTGGTGGAACGCTCCGAGGGGGCGCGGCTGTGGGACGTGGACGGCAACGAGTACCTCGACCTGACCATGGGCTTCGGGGTCAACTTCTTCGGGCACGGCGAACCGCTGGTCGACCGGGCGATCCGCGAGCAGCTGGCGCTGGGCATGCACCTCGGTCCGCACAACACCCTGGCCGCCGAGACCGCCGAACTGATCTGCGAGCTGACCGGTACGGAGCGGGCGGTGTTCTGCAACACCGGCTCGGAGGCGGTGATGGTGGCCGTCCGGCTCGCCCGCACGGTGACCGGACGGGCGAAGATCGCCCTGTTCGCGGGTGCCTACCACGGCTCGGCTGACCCGATCCTGGCCCGGCAGGGTTTCGACGGCGGGACGGGGGAGTCGGTGCCGCTGGCCCCGGGAATCCCCGACCAGGTCGCCGGCAACGTCCTGGTGCTGCCCTACGACGACCCCGCCTCGTTGGAGGCGCTGCGCGAGCACGCCCACGAGCTGGCGGCGGTGCTGGTCGAGCCGGTGCAGAGCCGGCGCCCCGACGTGCAGCCCGGTGCGTTCCTGCGCGAACTGCGGGAGCTGACCCGGGAGGCCGGTGTCGCGCTGATCTTCGACGAGGTGATCACCGGCTTCCGGATGCACCCGGGCGGAGCGCAGGCCCTTTTCGGGGTCGACGCCGACCTGGCCACCTACGGGAAGGTGATCGGCGGCGGCCTGCCGATCGGCGTGGTGGCCGGACGGGCCGAGTACCTCGACGCGATCGACGGGGGAGCCTGGACCTTCGGTGACACCCCGTACCCGCATGCCACCCGTACCTTCTTCACCGGGACGTTCTGCAAGCACCCGCTGGCCCTGGCCGCCGGGCGGGCGGTGCTGCGCGAGATGAAGCGGCGCGGACCGGAGCTCCAGGCCGAGGTCAGCCGCCGGACCTCGGCCCTCGCCAGCGAGGTCAACAGCCTGTTCGCGGCTGCCGGTGTGCCGATCCGGATCACCGACTTCGGTTCGCTGTTCCGGCTGCGCTTCCTCGACGAGACCCAGCTCTCGGAGACCGTGGAGGTGTTCCACACCGCGCTGCTGACCAGGGGCGTCTACGTCTGGGAGGGCCGCAACTGCTTCCTGTCGACCGCGCACGGCGACCAGGAGGTGGCGCGGATCGTCGCGGCGCTGGCGGCCACCGCGGACGAGATGACCGAGGCGGGCTTCTTCCCCGGCGCGGTCCCGGTCGGACCGCTGGGCGACCTGCCGCTCAGCGACGCCCAGCAGGAGCTGTGGCTGCTCGGGCAGATGGGCGACGAGCACTCCCGGGCCTACAACGAGAGCCTGCGGCTGGACCTGCGCGGTCCGCTGGACCTCCCGGCGCTGCGGGCGGCGGTGCTCACCTGCGTCGGCCGGCACGAGAGCCTGCGCACGGTGTTCAGCGCGGACGGCGGCACCCAGCGGGTGCGGGCGGCCGGCGGGTTCGAGCTGCCGCTGGTGGAGTTCACCGACGCCCAGGCCGCCGACTGGGCCGACCTGGTCTTCGACCTGGAGCAGGGACCGCTGCTGCGCGCGGCGGTCCGGCGGCTCGCCGAGGAGCACCACCAGCTGCTGGTGACGGCGCATCACACCGTGGTGGACGGCTGGTCGTTCGGCATCGTGCTGGACGAGATCGGGCAGGCCTACACCGCCGCCGTCAGCGGCGGCCCGGATCCGCTGCCGGTGCCGCACCAGTACCGCGAGCACGTCCGGCGGCAGCTCGCCCGGCGCGGCGGCGAGCAGTGGCAGGCGGACGAGGCCTACTGGCTGGACCGCTTCGGTGACGGCGTACCGGCGCTCCAGCTGCCCACCGACCGTCCCCGGCCGGCCCGGGACACCGCGCGCGGCGGCAGCGTCACCGTCGAACTCGACGAGCGGACCTCGGCCGGGATCGCGGCCGCGGGCAGCCGGCTCGGCTGCACCCCGTTCACCCTGCTGCTCGCCGCCTACGCCGCCCTGCTGCACCGGCTCAGCGGTCAGGACGACCTGGTCGTCGGCGTGCCGGTGGCGCTGCGCGACGCCCCCGGCGCGGACCGGATCGTCGGGAACTGCAGCAGCGTGCTGCCGATCCGCTCACGCCTCGGCGCCGGCGACTCGGTCCGCGCCTACACCGCCGGGCTGCAGCGCAGCCTGGTCGGCGGCTTCGCCCACTCCGGCCACCCGTTCGCCGCGCTGCGCTCCCGCCTGCCGCAGGACGGCGACGGGCCGCTCTACCGGACCATGTTCAACCTCGACCAGGAGCCGGAACCGCCCAAGCTGGCCGGGCTCGACGTGTCGGTGTCGGCCGCGGAACGCCACTGGGTGAAGTCCGACCTGGACGTCGACGTGCTCGCCGTCGGCGGCCGGCACACCGTCACCTTCGAGTTCAACGGCGATCTGTTCGACGAGCCGACGGTGCGCCGGTACGTCTCCGCCTACCAGCGGCTGCTGCAGGCGTTCCTGGACGACCCGGAGCAGCCGGCCGCCCGGGTCGCGCTGGCGGCGGGGGCCGAGCGCCAGGCACTGGTCGCCCTCGGCCGGGCGCCGCGCACCCCGCGCGGTCCCGAGACCTCGGCCGCCGACCTGGTCGAGGCATGGGCCCGGCGCACCCCGGACGCCCTCGCGGTCGCGTGGGGCAGCGAGGACCGGCTCAGCTACCGCGAGCTGAACGAGGCGGCGAACCGGCTCGCGCACCACCTGCGCGCCGAGGGCCACGGCCCGGACACCCGGATCGGCGTGTTGTTGGAGCGCGGCAGCGACCTGCTCGTCGCCGTGCTCGGCATCTGGAAGGCCGGCGCGGGCTATCTCGCCCTGGACCTGGAGACGCCGACGGCCCGCCGCGCGGCCATCGTCGAGGACGCCGGCCCGGCGCTGGTGCTCACCCACAGCGCGCTGCTGCCGGAGTTCTCCGGACGTCCCACGCCGACCCTCTGCCTGGACGCCGAGGCGGTGCGGGCCCGCCTCGCCGAGCAGCCCGGCCACGACCCGCGGCGGGCCGACCTGCCGGACGGCGTCGCCTTCATCGTCTACACGTCCGGCTCCACCGGCCGCCCCAAGGGCGTGGTGCTGACCCACCGCGGCCTGCTCGGTGTCTACCGGGGGTACGACCAGGCGTACGGGCTCAGCGGCCGGATCACCTCGCTGCTGCAGATGGCCAACTTCGGCTTCGACGTCTTCGCCGGGGACGTGGTCCGGGCGCTGTGCTCCGGCGCCGCGCTGGTGCTCTGTCCGCGCGACCTGCTGCTGGAGCCGGCCGAACTGCTGCGGCTGATGCGCCGCGAAGGCACCGACTACGCGGAGTTCGTCCCGCTGGTGCTCAAGGGCCTGGCCGAGCACATGCGCGTCACCGGCGAGCGGCTCGACTCGATCGCCCTGGTGGTCTGCGGCGCCGACGTCATCTACCACGGTGAACTGGAGGCGGTGCAGCAGGTGTTCGGCCCGCGGGTGCGGGTGCTGAACGCCTACGGCCTGACCGAGGCCACCATCGACAGCACCTACGTGCTGCACCAGGCCCTGCCCGGCTCCGGCCACCGGTCGCTGATCGGCGCGCCGTTCCCCAACGCCGAGGCGCACATCCTGGACGGGGATCTGCAGCCGGTCCCGCCCGGCGTCCCCGGCCTGCTGTACGTCGGCGGCGACGGTCTGGCCCGCGGCTACCTCGGCCGGCCCGATCTGACCGCCGAACGCTTTGTGCCGCATCCGTGGGGCGCGCCCGGCGAGCGGCTCTACTGCACCGGCGACCTCGCCTGCTACCGGCACACCCCGGACGGCCTGGTCATCGAGCACCTGGGCCGGCGCGACGGTCAGATCAAGATCCGCGGCTACCGGATCGAGCTCGGCGAGGTCGAGGCGGCCGTGCGCGCCGTCACCGGCATCGGCGCGGTCGCGGTGATCGACCACGAGGCCCCCGGCGGCGGCCGCCGTCTGCTCGCCCACGTGGCGACCGGCGCGGTCCCGAACGGCGGTGGGCCGAACCCCAGTGGACCGAACCCCAGTGGACCGGCCGGGACTGAACCGGCCGGTGTGGTCCGGGCGGTGGCCGAATGGAACGAGCGGCTGCGCGCACAGCTGCCCGGCTACATGGTCCCGGACGGGTTCGTGCTGCACGAGACCCTCCCGGCCAACGGCAACGGCAAGCTCGACCGGGCCGCGCTGCGCGCCGCGGAGGGCCGCCTGGTGTCCGCCACCCGCGCGTACCAGCCGCCCAGGAACACCATCGAGGCCCGGCTGCTGGACATCTGGCGCGAGGTGCTGGGCAGCGACGCCATCGGCGTCGGCGACGACTTCTTCGCCCTCGGCGGGCACTCGTTGCAGGCCACCCGGGTCGCGGCCAGGGTCCGCGCGGAACTGGGTGTGGAACTCCCGCTGCGGCGGCTGTTCGAGAACCCCACCGTGGCGGCGCTGGCCGCACGGCTCGGCGACGGCGGCGGCCGCCCGCCGCTGGTGCGCGCCGAACGGCCCGAGGTGCTGCCGCTCTCCTACGCCCAGCAGCGGCTGTGGTTCATCGGCAAGCTCGAAGGCCCCAGCCCCACCTACAACCTGCCCATGCCCTTGCGGCTCACCGGCGACCTCGACCGGGCCGCGCTGGCTGCGGCGCTGGCCGACGTGGTCGCCCGGCACGAGCCGTTGCGCACCGTTTTCGCCGAGCAGCGCGGTGTGCCGCGCCAGCGGATCGTGCCCGCGGCCGAGGCGGCGGTGCCGCTGACCGAGCGGCGGATCGACCCGGCCGAGGTGCCCGGCGCGCTGGCGGAGGGAGCGGCGCACACCTTCAACCTCTCCCGCGACCTGCCGGTCACCGCCACGCTGTTCGAGGTCGGCCCCAGCGAACAGGTACTGCTGCTGGTGCTGCACCACGCAGCCGGAGACGGCTGGTCGCTCGGCATCCTGGCCCGCGACCTGCTCGCCGCCTACGCGGCGCGGCGCGCCGGCCGGGCCCCGCAGTGGACGCCGCTGCCGGTCCAGTACGCCGACTACACGCTCTGGCAGCTGGCGGCCCTCGGTGGCGACAAGGATCCCGGCAGCCTGCTCAGCGAGCAGCTCGCCTACTGGCGGCAGGCGCTGGCCGGACTGCCGGACCAGCTGGAGCTGCCGGTCGACCGGCCGCGCCCCGCCGTCGCCGGCCACGCCGGGGACCAGCTCGGCTTCACCGTCGACGCCGCCGTGCACGGCGCGCTGGCCCGGCTGGCGCGGGAGAACCGCGCCAGCGTCTTCATGGTGGTGCAGGCCGCGCTCGCGGTGCTGCTCGACCGCTACGGCGCGGGCAGTGACATCCCCATCGGCACCCCGGTCTCCGGGCGCACCGATCAGGCGCTGGACGAGCTGGTCGGATTCTTCGTCAACACCCTGGTGCTGCGCACCGACACCTCCGGCAACCCGACCTTCCGGGAGCTGCTGGAACGGGTCAGGGACACCGACCTGGCCGCGTTCGGAAACCAGGACCTGCCGTTCGAACGCCTGGTCCAGGCCCTGAACCCGCCCCGCTCACGGGCCCGGCACCCGCTGTTCCAGGTGATGCTCGGCTTCGAGACCGAGACCCCGCTGGAGATCAGCGCGGCCGGCCTGGCCGTCACCGAGGAGCCGGACCCCACCGCCATCGCCAAGTTCGACCTCTTCTTCAGCGTCCAGGAACAGCACGGAGCGGACGGCGGCTGCGGCGGACTCGTCGGCGCGCTGGAGTACCGCACCGACCTGTTCGACCGGAGCACCGCGGAGGCGCTCGCGGCCCGGCTGGTCCGGCTGCTCACGGCAGTCTCGAACGCCCCGGAGACCCGATGCGCCGAGCTGCCCTTCGACCCGCAGGACGGGGACTACTAGCCCACCCACCGCACGCCGCCCGCGCGCGCCACGCCCAGCGGCGACCCGCAGGGGTCGGCTGCGGCACCGCCCACCCGCGGCACCGCCCACCCGCGGTACCCGACCGATCAGACCGCCGACCAGAGAGGGAATTTCGCATGCCCGTGCACGAGCAGCAGCACCGCGTGGTGGCCAACCACGCCGGCCAGTACGCGACCTGGCCAGCCGGACCGGACACCCCGTCCGGCTGGCACACCGTCGACACCGCCGCCGAACTCGACGCGGTCGCCGGTGCCGTCCACAGCCGGGAGTCCTGCGTGCAGCAGGTCGAACGGCTGTGGACGGACCTGCGGCCCACCCCGCTGCGCCGCCACCCGCTCAGCCCGCGCCCCGCCGTGGACACCCTCACCGCCCTGCTGCGCGGACAGGCCCGACAGCGCCCGGACGCGACCGCCTGCACCCTGCTGAGCCTCAAGGGAGCAGAGACCGAGCAGCTCGGCTACGCCGAACTCGACCGCCGCGCCCGGACCGTGGCCGCCGCGCTGCAGCGCCGCACGCTGCCCGGAGACCGGGCCCTGGTGCTCTTCCCGACCGGTACGGACTTCGTGGCGGCCTTCTTCGGCTGCCTGTACGCGGGCGTGATCGCGGTCCCGGTGCCCTACCCCGAGGCCATGGGCGGGTTCCGCCGCCAGCTGGAACGGCTGCGCACCGTGGTCGAGGACGCCGCCCCGGCCGTCGTGCTGACCACCCGTGAGCTGGTCGCCGACGAGGGCGCGGACGGCCTCGGCGGCGTCGAACGCATCGCTGTGCCCGACCTCGACCCGGCGCTCGCCGACGAGTGGCGCGAGCCGGACGCCGGTGCCGACGCGGTCGCCTTCCTCCAGTACACCTCGGGCTCCACCAGCGCCCCCAAAGGCGTGGTGCTCACCCACCGCAATGTGATGGAGAACCTCGCCGCGGTCGCCGGCGCCTTCCGTACCCGCGACGGCGAGGGCAGCGACGGGGGCCGGTGCGAGGACTTCCGGGTGGTGAGCTGGCTGCCGCTGTTCCACGACATGGGCCTGGCCCAGGTGCTCTGCTCCGTGTTCGTCGGGGGCCAGGTGGTGCTGATGCCGCCCGCGGCCTTCCTGATGCGGCCGGTGCTCTGGCTGGAGGCCGTGAGCCGCTACCGGGGCATGCTCAGCAGCGCACCCGACTTCGCCTACGAGCTGTGCGCCCGGAAGATCCCCGAGGAGAAACTGTCCGGCCTCGACCTGAGCAGCTGGCTCTTCGCCCTCAACGGCGCCGAGCCGGTGCGCTGGGACTCGCTGCGGGCGTTCGTCGAGCGCTTCGGCCCGGTCGGCTTCCGGGAGAGCACACTGCTGCCCTGCTACGGCATGGCCGAGGGCACGGTCTACGTCAGCGGCTCCCGCCCGGCCGGTCCGGTGCAGGTGCTGGAACTGGACGCGGCGGCGCTGGAACGCGACGGCCGGGTCGTCGCCGCGACCCCCGGCGCCGACCTGAGGCGGCTCGTCTCCTGCGGCCGGGTGCCGGCCAACCTCGACCTGCGCATCGTGGACGCGAAGGCGCCCGCATCGGCCGACGGACCGGCCGCGGACGCGCGGGTGGGACGGCCGCTGCCGGCCGGCCGGATCGGCGAGATCTGGGTCAGCGGCCCCAGCATCGGCCAGGGCTACTGGCAGCAGCCGCAGGCCACGCAGGAACGATTCGGCGGACGGCTCGACGGCACCGGCCAACGGTTCCTGCGCACCGGGGACCTCGGCTTCCTGTACCGGGGCGAGCTGTTCGTGGTCGGCCGCGCCGACGACCTGGTCATCGTCGACGGCCGCAACCACTTCCCGCAGGACATCGAGGACACCGCCGCCGCGAGCCACTGGGCGCTGGCCCCCGGCCGCTGCGTCGCCTTCGCCACCCGCGAGGCCGAGGGCAGTGCCGCGCGGCTCGTCCTCGTCGCCGAGACCATCGGCCGCTGCCGGATCCTGCCGGACGGCGAAGAGCCCTCCGCCGACCGCGATGTGACGGCCCTGGAGATCACCCGCGCGGTCGGGCGGCGGATCGCCGAGGACCACCACCTGGGCGTGGCCACCGTCGTCCTGCTCAGGCCGGGCGGGCTGCCCCGCACCACCAGCGGCAAGGTGCAGCGCCGGCTCACCCGCCGACTGCACGAGGGAGGCGGGCTCACCACCTGGTAGCACAACGCCCCCCGCACCGCACCGGCACGGAAAGCGAACACCTTCCCATGACGATCGACCAGCTCCAGCCCCCGCGCCCGCTGCTGTTCCGCCGGGTCGCGGTCACCCCGTCCGACCAGCGCGCCTTCCTGCTCCGACTGGCCCTCGCGGCAGCCCTGGGCCTGCTCGGCGGCTATCTCGCACTGCGTCCCGACTGGTACTGGACGGCAGCCGGCTGGCTCCTCCTCGGGGCCGTCTACACCCACGCCGTCGAACTCCAGCACCAGTGCCTGCACCACTCGGCCTTCCTGCGCCCCGGCGCGCACCGGCCGGTCGGCTTCCTGCTCGGCCTGCCGCTGCTGGTCTGCTTCAGCCACTACCGCATCCGCCACCTCCAGCACCACCGCTACCTCGGCACCCCGCAGGACGGCGAGTTCTTCGGCTTCGACACCCGGCGCGGTCTCACCCCGACGGCCCTGCTCAGCGGGCTGTTCGACTACCGGCGGCTGCTCCTGGTGCTGCCGCTCACGGTGCGGGCCTGGCGGCCGGGCGCCGGACCCGACTTCGGCCTCGGACAGACCAGCGAGCGGATGCGCCGCGCGGTCACCGTCGAGTACCGGCTGACGGGCGCGGTGCTGCTGCTGGTGCCGGTGGCACTGGTGCTCGGCGGCGGGCGGGAACTGCTCGACCTGTGGGCCGGGCCGCTGCTGGTGGCCGTGCCGATGCACTTCCTGGTCGAGCTGCCGGAACACGTGCTCTGCGACACCGAGAGCACCGACGTGCTGCGCAACACCCGCTCCATCAGCGGCAGCCGTCTGTCCACCTGGTTCACCAACGGCAACAACCTGCACGTGGAGCACCACGCCGCGATGACCGTCCCGATCAACCGGCTGCGCGAACGCCACGACGAGGTCCGCCGCACCGCCGTCCACGTCGAAGCCAGCTACGCCGCCTTCTTCCGCCTCGTGCTGCGTACCAGCCTGCGCCGCGACGGTTAGGCGGTGGTCCATGATGGGGCGGCCCGGACGAGGAGTACGCCCGCCACAACGGCCGTGCCGACCTCCTGCGCGAGGCGATCGACGGAGCGAGGGGGCTCTGAACCCGCCGACGGGGCGTCCCCGGTGCCCCCTGTGCTGCGACGCCGCCGCCGGGACGCGACTGCCGGGATGCGGCTGCCCGGCGGACGGTGCAGGGTGGGGAGCATGAACAGCGTGATCGTCCTGCTGGAGCTGGAGCCGGCCACGGAGGTCATCGACTCCGCCGAGGTGGACATCGGGGCGCGGGTTCGGTGGGTCCATGCCGCCGGCGCGGACCCGGACGCGCAGGAGGACCCGCTCCCGCGGACCCTCTGCGGGCTCGACTCCAGCGAGATGGAGCACGAGCACTACCGGCCGTCCGGCCCCGGGGATCCCTGGTATCCCGAGGAGTACCGCGGTCGGCGGTGCCAGGAGTGCGACGCGGCGCTGCGCGGATAGCGACGAGCCGGACGGGTTAGCAAACCCACTAGGCGGTCGTGGCTTTACTGTTCCCATGACGATCACTGGCAGCGACGGCGGTGTGCTCGGCATCCTCGGTGGGATGGGGCCGTTCGCCTCGGCCGGGTTCCTGCGGACCGTGTACGAGGTGGCCGCCGAGCGGTCGGGCTCGTTCGCGGAACAGGATCTGCCCCGGTGCCTGCTGGACTCGGATCCGGCGTTCCCCGACCGGACCGAGGCGATCCGCGCGGGGCGGGAGGCCGAGTTCGCCGAGCGGCTGAGGCTGCGGCTGGGTGGACTGCTGGACCTCGGTGCGACCCGGGTGGTGGTCGCCTGCGTGACCGCGCACCACTTCCTCGACCTGCTCGGGCCCGCTGAGCGGGCCCGGGTGATCTCGCTGGTGGACCTGGTCCTGGACGATCTGGCGACGGTCGGCCCGGACGAGCGCTACCTGCTGGTGGCCACCCATGGGACCCGGGACGCCCGGGTGTTCGAACGGACGCCGCGCTGGCCGGACCTGGCGCAGCGGGTGGTCCTGCCGGATCCGCAGGCCCAGGACCGGCTGCACGGTCTGCTCTACCGGCTGAAGTGGGAGCCGGTCGGTGCCGAACTTGTGGACGAGTTCCTGGAGTTGGCCGAACGGAACGGCTGCCGGGGGCTGATCGCGGGGTGCACCGAGGTCCATCTGCTGACGCGGTGGCTGCGGGAGCGCGGCGACGGCCCCCGGATCATCGACCCGCTGCTGACCGTCGCCGCCCATCTGAAGACCCTGCTCGCCGGATAGAGGAGTTCCTGGTGGAATCGGACGCAGCACTGCGGTACTGGCGGGAACGGCTCGCGGGCGTCGCCCAGCCGACCCGTCTCGGCATCGCGAACGGCGGCACAGCCCGGGCGGAGGCCCTCGCGGAGGCCCCGTCCCAGGCCCTGAGCGCCCGCGCCACGCTGGCGTGGACCTCGGATCGGACGGCCCTGCTGGGGCGCGCCGCCGACTCCCTGGGCCTACGCACCGAGCATCTGCTCCTCGCCGCCTGGGGCCTGGTGCTCGCCGCCCACGCGGGCGAGCTGGACGTGGTGTTCGGCATCGAGGCCGGCCGCCCGGACGCGGACCCGGTGCCGCTGCGCCTGGACGCCCGGCCGGACCGCTCGCTGCGCGGCTACCTCGACGAGGTCCGCGCCGGGACCGGTCTCGGGCGTGAGCACGCCCAGCTGACGATGGATCAACTCACCGCCTGCGCGGATCTGCCCGCCGACACCCCGCTGATCGACACGATGGTGCGATGTCGGCCCAGCACCGACCGCTCCGACGCCCCGGCCGGCTGCGCGGTGGTACTGACCGCGCTGCTGGGCCCGGAACCCGCCCTGATGCTGGATCACTGCGACGCGGCGCTCGCCGCTACCGACGCCCGGCGGCTGCTCTCCCACGTCGACCGGATGCTCACCGCGATCACCGAGGCCACGGCGCGGGACAGGGCGCAGGACGTCGCCCGGACCACGGTCGGGGACCTGCACCTGCTGTCGGTGGAGGAGTACCGGCAGGTCGTCCACGAGTGGAACGACACCGCGCGGGACTGGGGTGAGCCGCTGTGCCTGCACGAGCTCTTCGAGCGCCAGGCCGCCCGGACCCCGGACGCCCTGGCCGTGGTCCAGGGCGAGCGACGCCTCACCTACGCCGAACTCGACGCCGCCGCCGACCGGTTGGCCGCGCGGCTGGCGGCGGCCGGGGTCGGCTGCGGCGACCAGGTCGCGCTGTCGCTGCGCCGCACCGTGCACACCGTGGTCGCACTGCTCGGCGTGCTCAAGTCCGGTGCCGCGTATGCCCCGTTGGACCCGGCGCTGCCGGCCGGGCGGTTCCGCGCACTGGTCGAGGCGCTGGGCGCGCCGGTCGTCCTGACGGACCCGGAGGCGGTGTCCGGGATACTGGACCGCTGCCGGGGGCTGGACACGCTGCGCGAGGTCCTCTGGCTGGGTGACGCCGCCGCGGACGACTCGGGCGGGGATCAGCCGGCGGCCGGGCTCACCGCCGTCGGGTGGGCGCTGGGCGAGGTGCCGGCGGGTTCGCCGACCCCGGACCGGGCCCGGCCCGGCGACCTCGCGTACACGATCTTCACCTCTGGCTCCACCGGCACCCCCAAGGGTGTGCTGATGACCCACGCGCCGGCCGTCAACCTGATCCACTGGGTCAACGAGACCTACCGGATCGGCCCGGACGACCAGGTCCTGTTCATCGCCTCGCTGAGCTTCGACCTCTCGGTCTACGACGTGTTCGGGCTGCTCGCCGCCGGTGGCAGCATCCGGGTCGCGGCGGGGGAGGAGGTCCGCGACCCGCAGCGGCTGCTGGCCCTGCTGGACGGCGAGCCGATCACCTTCTGGGACTCCGCGCCGGCCGCGTTGCAGCAGCTCCAGCCGTTCCTGGCACTGCGCGAGGCCCCCGCCGAGCACTCGCTGCGGCTGGTCTTCCTCAGCGGCGACTGGGTGCCGCTGGCGCTGCCCGACGACATCCGCGCGGCCTTCGCCGAGCCCGAGGTGATCGCCCTCGGCGGCGCCACCGAGGCTGCGATCTGGTCCAACTTCCACCCGGTCGGCAAGGTCGACCCGAGCTGGACCAGCATCCCCTACGGTCGGCCGATCGCCAACGCCCGCTACTACGTGCTGGACGCCGGACGGCGGCCGGCCCCCGTCGGCGCGCCCGGGGACCTCTACATCGGCGGCCCGTGCCTGGCCGTCGGCTACCTGGGCGACCCCCGGCTGACCGAGGCCAGGTTCGTCCCCGACCCCTTCGGTGCCGACCCGGGAGGGCGGTTGTACGCGACCGGCGACCGGGCCCGGTTCTGGCCGGACGGGACCATCGAGTTCCTCGGCCGCCAGGACCACCAGGTGAAGATCCGCGGCTTCCGGGTGGAGCTCGGCGAGGTCGAGTCCGGTCTGGCCGTGCTGCCCGGGGTGGCCTCCGCCGTCGCGGTGGTGCACGACACGGCGGCCGGCGCGCGGCTGACCGGGTACGCCGTGCGCCGCCCCGGCGCCGTGCTGGACCCGGGCGCGCTGCGGGCCGCGCTGGCCGAGCGGCTGCCCGCGTACATGGTGCCCGCGCAGGTCGTGGTGCTGGACGCGCTGCCGGCCACCGCCAACGGCAAGCTGGACCGCGCCGCGCTGCCGGTGCCGGACGCCGCCGTCGGGCGGCCGCCGCACGTGCCGCCGCGTACCCCGGTCGAGCAGGCGGTCGCTGACATGTGGGCCGAGGTGCTCGACGTCCAGGGCATCGGGGTGGACGACAACTTCTTCGACCTGGGCGGTCACTCACTGCTGATCACCCAGGTGATGGCGCGGCTCCAGTCGGACCTGGAGGTGGAGGTGCCGCTGCTGGCGATGCTGGACCACCAGACACTGGGCGGCTTCGCGGCGGTGGTCGAGCAGACGCTCGTCGAGCAGATCGAACAGATCGAGGGGATGGACGATGGCGCAGAGCAGCGCGCCTGACCACCGGTCCGAGCGGGTGCGGGCGCTGCTCGCGGAGCGGCTGGAGCGGGCCTCGGCGGCCCGGGAGAGCCGGGCCGTCCGGCCCGGCGCGGGCCCGGGGCCGGTCTCTCCCGCGCAGCAGCGGATGCTGTTCCTGGAAGAGCTCGACCCGGGCAGCACCGCGTACCACCTGCTGTTCACCCTGCGGCTGGACGGCCCGCTGGACGCCGGCGCGCTGGAGCGCGCGCTGCTCGGCGTCGAGCGCCGGCACGAAGTGCTGCGCAGCACCTACCAGCGGCGCGACGGGGTGGAGACGCTGGTGCCGGGCGAGCCGTCCCTCGTCCTGCACCGCAACGAACTTCCGGACAGCGCTGGTGCGTTGGCGGAGCTGCAGCAGAGGTCCCTCGCCGAGCCGTTCGACCTCCGGGAGGGGCAGGTCTGGCGCGCTCAGCTGGCCCGCACCCATGACACGCTGCACCACCTGATCCTGACGGTTCATCACATCGCCTTCGACGGCTGGTCGGTCGACGTGCTGCGACGGGAGCTGACCCAGGGCTACGCGGCCGAGCTCGGACGGGGGGAGCAGCCGGCACCGCCCGCCGTCCGCTACGCCGACTACGCCGGCTGGCAGTGCGAGCGGCTGGACGCCGGCGCGTTCTCCGAGCAGCTGGCCTACTGGACCGGTCGGCTCGGCGACGCGCCGCCCGCGCTGGAGCTGCCCACCGACCGGCCCCGGCCCGCGCTGCGGCGCAGGCCGGGCGGGGTGGTCCGGGCGACGGTCGGCCCGGAGCTGGCCAGGGGGGTCCGCGCGCTCGCGCGGGAGGCGGCGGCGACGCCGTTCATGGTGCTGCTGGCCTGCTTCCAGACGTTGCTGCACCGCTACAGCGGGCAGTCGGACATCCTGGTCGGCACCCCGGTGGCCAACCGGGGATCGGCGCAGACCGAGGCGCTGATCGGACTGTTCGTCAACACCGTGGTGCTGCGCGCGGACTGCCGCCCCGGGCTGCCCTTCCGGGAGCTGCTGGCCGAGGTGCGCGCGGACTCGGCCGCCGCCCTCTCGCGCCAGGACCTGCCGTTCGAACGGGTGGTGGAGTCGCTGCCGTCGGTACGGGACCTGGCCGGTAGCCCGCTGTTCCAGGTGATGGTGCTGTGGAACCCGGCGGACCAGGGGGCGGAGGCCTTCGGCGACGCCAAGGCGACCCACGTCCCCTACGCGGAGCCCGGCACCGCCAAGTTCGACCTGACCCTGGAGGTCGGCGAGCAGGGCGACGGACTCGGCCTTGAACTGGAGTACGACCGGGAGTTGTGGGACGAGGCCTCCGCCGTCCGGATGCTGGGGCACTTCCTGGCCCTGGTCCGGTCGGTGGTGGCCGGGCCGCAGCAGGCACTCGGCGCGCTGCCGATGCTCGCGGCCGACGAGCGGGTGCTCGCCGAGCAGCAGGCCCGGGGCCCGGTGCGGGTCCATCCGGGGCCGGTGGACCTGGCCGCCATGGTCGCCGACCGCGCCGTACTGGACGGCGACGCCGTCGCCCTGGTGCTGCGCGGCGAGCAGCTGACCTACCGGGAGTTCGACCGGCGGGCCAACCGGCTCGCGCACCAGCTCCGCGCGCTCGGCGCGGTACCGGACCAGCCGGTCGGGGTGCTGCTGGAGCGCTCGTTCGACCTGGTGGTGGCCATCGTCGCGGCGGTCCGCTCCGGTGCGCCCTACCTTCCGCTGGACCCCGACCACCCCGGCGCGCGCAGCACCGCGGTACTGCGGGACGCCGGGGCGCGGCTGGTGGTGACCACCGCCGCCCGGGCCGACCTGGCCGCCGCCGCGGGCTGCACCCCGGTGCTGGTGGACGCGCACGCGGTGGAGATCGCCGCCCGGCCGGACGGCTGGGATCTGCCCCCGGCGCTGCCGGACCAACTGGCCTACGTCTTCTACACCTCGGGTTCCACCGGCCGCCCCAAGGGGGTGATGGTCCCGCACCGGGCCGCGCACAACCAGATCCGCTGGCAGATCGACCGCTTCGGGATCGGCCCCGGCGAGTCCGTCCTGCTGAAGACCAACGTCACCTTCGACGACTCGGTCGTCGAGGTCTTCGCGGCGCTGGCCGGGGGCGCCCGGCTGGTGCTCGCCGAGCCCGGCGGGCACCGTGATCCGGAGTACCTGCGCGCGCTGATGGCCGCCGAGCGGATCAGCTACGTCCGGTTCGTGCCCACCATGCTGGCCGCGCTGCTGGAGCACGGCGGCGACACCCCACTGCCGGCGCTGCGGGTGCTCAAGAGCGCGGGCGAGGCGCTGCCGCCGGAACTCGCCGCCCGCTGCCTGGCCGCGCTGGACGCCGAGCTCTACAACGCCTACGGGCCGACCGAGACGGCGGTGAACGTCACCGTGGCCCGCTGCCGTCCGGACGACCCCAGGGTGCCGATCGGCACACCCGTCGACAATGTGCGCTGCCATGTGCTGGACGCCGGGCTGGACCCGACGCCGGTCGGGGTCCCGGGGATGCTGTACGTGGGCGGCGTGCAGCTGGCCCGGGGGTACCTGGGCCGTCCCGACCTGACCGCGCAGCAGTTCGTCCCCGACCCCTTCGGCCCGCCGGGGGCCCGCCTCTACCGCACCGGCGACCTGGTCCGCCGCCGCGCGGACGGCGAGCTGGAATACCTCGGCCGCGCGGACCGGCAGGTCAAGATCCGGGGCCTGCGGATCGAGCTCGGCGAGATCGAGTCGCTGCTCGCCGAGCACCCCTCGGTCGGTCAGGCCGTCGTCACCGCCCGCGAGGACGGACCGGGCGGCCCCCGGCTGGCCGCGTACGTGCTGCCGAGCGCTGGAGGCGGTCCGGAGGCCGGGCAACTGCGCGGCTGGCTGGCAGCCCGGCTGCCCGGCTACATGGTGCCCGGCTCGTTCACCGTCCTGGCCGCGTTCCCGCAGCTGGCCAGCGGCAAGGTGGACCGGGGTGCGCTGCCCGCGCCCGCAGCCGGGGACGCCGCGGGAGTCGGCGACGCCGACGGGTCCGGCTCCGCGACGCGGTACGAGGCTCCGGTGGGCGAGCGCGAGCTCGCGCTCGCCGCGATCTGGGCGGACGCGCTCGGCGTGGAGCGGGTCGGCCGCCACGACGGGTTCTTCGCCCTCGGCGGGCACTCGCTGCTGGCGATGCAGGCCCTGCTCGCGGTCCGGTCCGGGCTGGCGCCAGGGGTGCCGCTGCGGCTGATCTTCGAGGAGCCGACAGTCGCCGGATTCGCCGCCCGCCTCACCACCCCGCCCACCCCCGGCACCCCGGCGGCCCCCGACGGCGTGCTGCCCGCAAGCACGGCGGCTCCCGGAAGCGCGCCCGCCCCCGACGGCGTGGTGCCCGGTGGTGCGGCAGCCCTCGGCGGCACTCCTGCCCCCGACGGTGTCGTGCCCGGCAGCGCCTCCGGGCTCGGCGGCGCCGGGGCTTCGGCGGTGCCGCTGGTGCCGGCCCGGGCCGAGGGTGTCGCGGACGTGTCCGCTGCCGAGGCCCGGATCTGGTTCGCGGACCAGCTGGACCCGGGCGACCCGGCCTACGTCATGCCGGTGGTCTGCCGACTGCGCGGCCCCGTCGACGCAGTCGCCCTGGCAGCGGCCCTGCGCGCGCTTCCGGCCGCGCACGAGGCCCTGCGCACCACCTTCCCCGCCGTCGACGGCCGCCCCGCGCGGCAGGTGGCGGACCGGATCGACCTGCCGCTGCGCATCGAGGACCTGCGTCCGCTGGATCCGTCGACCCGGGAACGTGAACTGGCGGCGGTCCTGGCCGCCGAGAGCGGGGTCCGCTTCGACCTCGGCGCCGGCCCACTCGTCCGCGCCGCCGTGCTGCTGGTGGACATCGACGAACTCGTCCTCGCGCTGACCCTGCATCACATCGTCGCCGACGGCTGGTCGATCCAGCTGCTGCTGGACGACCTGCGGGCCGCCTACCAGGCGGCCCGGGACGGACGGCACCTGCTGCTGCCGGGACGCCGGATCGGCGCGGGCGACTACGCCCACCACCAGCAGCGGATCGCCGCCGGTCAGCACCGGCAGGCCGAACTCAACCACTGGCGCGAACAGTTGTCGGCGGTCGACATCCAGGAACTGCCCACCGACGCTCCGCGCGGAGCCGACGACGGCTCGTCCGGCGCGGAGCACGGCTTCACCGTCCCGGCCGAACTCGGCCGGCGGATACGGGCGCTGGCCGAGGCGGAGCACTGCACGCCGTTCCAGGTGCTGCTGGCCGGTTACGCTGCGCTGCTCGCCCGGCACAGCGGCGGCGCCGACGAGGTGCTGCTGACCGCCCCGGTCGCGGACCGTGGCCGGCCGGACCTGGACGGCATCGTCGGCCTGCTGCTCGACACTGTCGCGCTGCGGATCCCGACCCCCGCCGACCGCGGCTTCCGCCAACTGCTGCACCAGGTCCGCGACGTGCTGCTGGACGCCTACGAGCACCGGACGCTGCCCTTCGACGAGGTGGTGGAGGCGCTCGGGCTGGACGGCCGGGCACTCACCCGGTACAGCGTCACCATGGATCCGCTGCGGGTCGGCACCGTGCCGTTCAGCGACGGGGTCACCCTCGAACCGGAGCCCTTCGCAGTGGAGTTCGCCAAAGCCGAGCTCAACCTGATGCTGGAGGACGGCGATCACGGCCTCGGCGGCTGGTTCGTGCACCGCACGCCGGTTCTGGCGCCGGAGCGGGTGCGGCGGATGGCGGGTCACCTGCTCGCCCTGCTGGACGCCGGCACCGCCGACCCGGACGCCCCGTTGGCCGCGCTGGCGATGCTCACCGCCGCCGAGCGGGCCGAGCTCGCCCCGGGCACCGGGGATCCCAGCGGCCCTGACGCCGCCGCCCGGGCCCAGGACGCGCCCGGCTGCCTGCACACCCTGGTCCTGGACCAGGCGGAGCGCACCCCCGACGGGGTCGCGGTGGTGAGCCGGGGGGTGGACCTGACCTACGGTCAACTGGTGCGGAGGGCCTCGCAACTCGCCCGGCACCTCATCGCGCGCGGGGTACGGCCCGGCGCGCTGGTCGCCCTCGGCATCGGCCGGGGGACGCAGCAGCCGGTCGCGGTGCTCGCGGTGCTGATGGCCGGGGCCGCCTACGTGGCGCTGGATCCGGCCCATCCGGCGGCCGTCACCCGGCGGGTGCTGGCCGACAGCGGCGCCGTGCTGCTCGTCACCGACCGTCCCTGGGCCGGGGCGTTTGCCGACGCGGCCGCCGTCCCGGGTGACGGCGACACCTGCGACCTCGCCCCGCTGCCCACGGTGGTGCTCGGCGACGACGCGGAGCTGATCGCCGCCCAGGACGACACGCCGCCGCCGAGCGCCGCCCGGGTCGAGCCGGCCGCGCTCGCCTATCTCGGCTACACCTCCGGTTCGACCGGCCGCCCCAAGGGGGTGCGCACCCCGCACCGCGCCGCCGCCGCCTACCTGCGCGACTACCTGGCCGCCCGGTTCGGTCTGGGCCCGCAGGACACCGCGCTGCAACTGGCCGGGCTGCCCTTCGACGCCTCGGTCCGTGATCTGCTCGGCCCGCTCACCGTCGGGGCCCGGGTCGTGCTGCTCGACGACGAGCGGGCCGCCGACCCGGAGGCCATCGTCGCGGCCATCGACGACCACGGCGTCAGCTGCCTGCTGAGCATCGTCCCGACCCTGCTGCGGGCGCTGCTGCCGGTCGCCGAACGCGGGCCCGGGCACGGCGGAAGGCTCCGGTTGCTGCTCACCGCGGGCGAGCCGCTCGACCTGGCCGACTGCGCCCGTACCCGCGCCGCCTTCGCGGGCCGTCCGGACGTGGTGAACCAGTACGGGCCGACCGAGGGCACGATGACCACCACCAGCGCCCGGATCACCGCCGACTCCGGGCGGAGCGGACCCGCCCCGCTGGGCCGGCCGGTGGCCGGAGCCCGACTGTGGATCGTCGACCGGCACGGCGATCTGGCTCCGGTCGGCGTCCCCGGCGAGGTCTGGATCGGCGGCGACCGGCTGGCCGAGGGCTACCACGGCGCTCCCGCGCTGACCGCCGAGCGCTTCGTCCCCGAGCCGTTCTCCGGGCTGCCGGGCGCCCGCGCCTACCGCACCGGCGATCTGGCCCGCCGGAATCCCGACGGCACGCTGACCTTCCTGGGGCGCGGCGACGACCAGGTCAAGATCCGTGGCCGACGGGTCGAGCCGGCCGGGATCGAGAGCGCGCTGCGCACCCTGCCCGGGGTCGCGGAGGCTGCGGTGCTCGCCGTCCCACCGGACCGTCCGGGCGGCAGCGTCCGGCTGGTCGCCTGGGTGGCCCCGGCGACGCTCGCCCCGGACGCGGTGCGCGCGGCACTGCGTGGCCTGCTGCCGGAGCATCAGGTGCCCGGCACGGTGCAGGTGCTGCCCGCGCTGCCGCGTACGCCGAACAACAAAGTGGACCGCCGGGCCCTGGCCGCCCTCGGTGAACCGGACGGCCCGGCCGGGACGCCGAGCCCGCCCGGCAGCAGTACCGAGCACACCGTCGCGGCGGTCTTCGCCGAGGTGCTGGGGGCCGAGCGGATCGGCGGCCGGGCGATCGGCCGGGACGACGACTTCTTCGCCCGCGGCGGCCACTCGCTGCTCGCCGCCCGGCTCTCCGCCCGGCTGCACCGTGCCACCGGACGGCCGCTGCCGCTGCGCGCGGTGATGGACCTGCGCACCGTCGCCGCCCTGGCCGCCCGGCTGGACGCGACCGAACCGTCCGCACCGGCCGCGTCTGCCGCGTCGACTGCGTCGGCCGCAGTGTCGCAGCGCCCGGCCGGGGCCGCGCCGACCCCGGGCCAGGTGGCCCTGCTGCGGCATACCCGTCGTGACCCCGCCACCGCCGCCTACCACATCGGGTTCCACGCGAAGGTGCAGGGACCCCTCGACGAGGTCGCGCTGATCCGCGCCCTGGACGCGCTGGCGGCACGTCACGAGGCGCTGCGCACCGGGTTCCCGGACACCCCGGACGGGCCGGTGGCCGTGGTCGCACCGGCGATCCTGCTGCCGGTGCGCCGCGCGGACACCCGTACCGAGCCCGACCCGCTCGCGGCGGCGCTGGCGCTGGCCACCGCCGACCTGCGTGCCCCCTTCGACCTCGGCGCGGGGCCGCCTGCCCGGGCCACGCTGATCCGCTGCGGCGGGGCCGAGCATGTGCTCGGCCTGACCGTGCATCACATCGTGGCCGACGGCTGGACACTGTCGGTGCTGGAGCACGATCTGGCGGTGCTCTACAACGCGTTGGCCGCCGGGCGGCTGCCGGAGCTGGAGCCGGTTCCGGGCTTCGGTCGCTGGGCCGCGCGCACGCCGCCGGACTCGCCCGGCTACGCGGCGGACGCCGGTTACTGGGCGGAGCGGCTGCGCGGGATACCCACGGCGCTGCCGCTGCCCACCGACCGGCCCCGGCCCGCCGCGTGGTCGCTCGCCGGAGCACTGCACCTGTTCGACCTCGACCCGGCGCTGGCCGACGGCGTCCGCCGGCTGGCCGACGAGTCCGACGCCACCGAGTTCGCGGTGCTGCTGGCGGCGTTCGAGCTGTGGCTCGGACGGCTGGCGGGAACGGAGCGGCTGCTGGTCGCGGTTCCGGTGGCCAATCGCCCGGACGCCGAGTCGGAGCAGGTGGCAGGCCCGTTCGCGGACATCCTGCCGGTCCCGGCCGACCTGCGCGGAACACCGACCTTCCGGGAACTGGTGGCGCGGGCCCGGGAGACCTTCCTGGAGGCCTGGGAGCACCGTGCCGTCCCCTTCGAGCGGCTGGTGGAGGCACACGGGGACGGCGACCCCGGCCGCCCGCCGCTGTGTCAGGCGATGTTCGCGGTGCAGAACGTCCCGGCCGCCGGCCGGTCGCTGGACGGGCTCGACGTCGTGCCGCTGACGCTGGACCGCGGCACCTGCCGCTACGAGCTGCATCTGCGCTGCTACCGGACCCCCGACGGGCTGTCCGGCTGGCTGGAGTACAGCACAGCGCTGTTCGAACCGGAGGGCGCGAGGGCGCGACTGGACGAGTTCCTTGCCGTGCTGCGCGCCGGCATCGACCGTCCGGACCTGCCGCTGCCACCGGTCCGTCCGGTCCCGGCGGAGAACCCGGAGCGTCCCGGCCATGCCGAGCGTCCCGACCACCCCGACCGTACGCTCGGAGGCCGCTGACGTGCGCGTGTTCACACTGGTCTGGGCGGGACAGGCGGTCTCGCTGATCGGCACCGCGATGACGACCTTCGGCATCGGCGTCTGGGTGTTCGCCCACACGGGTTCGCCGACCGCCTTCGCCACGCTGATCATGACGGGCGCGCTGCCCGGCCTGCTGGCGCTGCCGTTCGCCGGGACCCTGGTGGACCGCTGGGACCGCCGCCGGGTGATGCTCCTCAGCGACCTGGGCACCGCGGTGACCCCGCTGGCCGCGCTGGCCCTGGACGCGGCCGGCGCACTGCGGCTGTGGGAGCTGTACGTCCTGGTCGCGCTCGGCTCGATGTTCAAGGCCTTCCAGTGGCCGGCCTTCTCCAGCCTGGTGCCGCAACTGGTCGGCCCGGACGACCCGGACGCGCTGGGCCGGGCCAACGGCCGGGTGGGTCTGGCCGAGGCGGCCGCGATGGTCCTCGGCGAACTGCTCGGCGGCGGCCTGTACGCGGTCACCGGTCTGAGCGGGCTGCTCGGTGCCGACCTGGTCAGCTTCCTGTTCGCGGTGGCGACCACGCTGCTCTCCTACCGGCTGCTTCCCGCGCTCCCGCCACCGCGCCGGCCGGACGCCGAACGCGGCACGCTGCGCTCCGAGACGGCGCAGGGCTGGCGGTTCATCAGGGAGCGCCCCGGCCTGTCCGGCCTGCTGACGTTCTTCGCTCTCAACAACCTGCTGATGGAGACGGCGCTGGTGCTGGTGCCGCCGCTGGTGCTCAGCGCGCACACTCCGGCGGCGCTCGGGCTGGTGAACGCCGTCGGCGCGGTGGGCATGGTGGCGGTGAGCGGCCTGGTCAGCCTGGTGCGGCTGCCCCGGAACCTGGTCCGGGCGGTGCTCACGGTGGCCGCCGGGCACGGGTGCCTGCTGGTCGTGATGGGTCTGGGCCACGGGTCGCCGGCCGTGCTCGCGGCCGGCCTGTTCGGCATCCTCGGCGGGTACGCGGTGACCAATGCCGTGACCGCGACGCTGTGGCAGCACAAGACCCCGACCGGCCTGCAGGGCCGGGTGTTCGCGGTCCGTCGGATGATCGCCTGGTCGGCCGAGCCGGTCGCCTACGGCCTGGCCGGCCCGCTGGCCCAGTACGTGGGCGGGCCGCTCGCGTCCTCGGCCCACCGGCTCACCGGCGCGGGTTCCGGCGCCGGCGGCGGCGCGGGGATCGCCATGGTCTTTCTGCTGTCCGGTCCGCTGCTGCTGGCGGTGGCCGCGCTCACCTGGCTACGGCCCCGGGTGCGCCGGATGGAGCGGGAACTCCCCGACGCCACCGCCGAGCGGGAACTCGTCACCAGCCCGGCCTGACGCCCTGACCACGGCCCCGGCCGGGCGTCTGCCGGCCGGGGCCACGCGTGTCACCGTGTCAGCGGAGCGTCACCAGAGCGTGTGCAGGCAGGCCAGCAGGCTGCGGGCCTCCACGTTCACCCCGACGCCGAAGCCGACCAGCGCGCTCAGCTGGTGCACCGTCAGCCAGCGGAACCCGTCCGGCTCCTGCTCCGGGAAGTCGTCCTCGACCTCGATCACCTGGTAGCGGATGTGCGCGTTGAGGAAGCGGCCGCCCTCCTCGGACTGCCAGGCGACATACCGCACCCGGTTCTGCGGCACGGCGATCACCTCGTCCAGGAACCGGGGCCGGTGCTCGGCC
The DNA here is from genome assembly GCF_041262645.1 of Streptacidiphilus sp. EB129. NCBI lineage: Bacteria > Bacillati > Actinomycetota > Actinomycetes > Kitasatosporales > Streptomycetaceae > Streptacidiphilus > Streptacidiphilus sp. EB129. The sequence continues at coordinate 36,748 of NZ_JBGCCS010000026.1, read as the reverse complement.
GGCAGGCCGAGGTAGGTCTCCGGGGTGCACTGCAGGGTCGGCGCCACCTCGACGATGTCCAGCGCGCCGGCCGACGGGCGGGCCTGGATCAGGATGTGCAGCACCCCGTCGATCTTCTTGACCAGGAACGCCACCAGGCCCTCATGGGCCGGCGCCAGCAGCGGCTGGGTCCACGACCCGACCTCCCGGTTCTCGGCGCGGACGGCCACGCCGACGATGCTGAAGAAGCCGCCGTCCTGGTGCGCGATCCGCTCCTCGTCGCGGTGCCAGCAGTCCACCTCGTCCAGCCGGATCCGCTGCTGGGTGAGTTCGTAGCGGGCCTTGTTCTCGGTCAGCCAGCTCATCGCCTCGGTGACGGAGTGCACCGTGGGCGACTCGGCGTCCAGCGAGCGGACCAGCGCGGCGCGGAAGCCGGTGTCCTGCTCGGCGGGGGCCTCCGGCGGGGCGAACGGCATGATGGAGAGCACGGTGCGCGCGTCCATGTTCACCACGTTGTCGAGACGCAGCAGTTCCTGGATCTGATACAGGGTCAGCCAGGCGAAGTCCGGCAGCAGTTCGATGTCCTCGGTGGTCTCCACCACGATGTTGCGGTTGCGCTTGTGCAGGAACCAGCCGCTCTGCTCGGACTGCAGCGAGTCGACCAGCACCGTGCCCTGCCGGGGCGCCCTGAAGTGCTCCAGGTAGGGGATCGCCTTGCCCTTGTGCACGCCGGTGTAGTTGGAGCGGGTGGCCTGGACGGTGGGGGAGAGCTGCACCAGGTTGCTGTTGCCCGGCTCCATCTTGGCCTGCATCAGGCAGTGCAGCACCCCGTCGAACTCCTTGACCAGGATGCCGAGGATGCCGATCTCGCGCTGCACGATGATGGGCTGGTTCCAGTCCTGCACCCGGGCCGGCTCCAGGTGGACCTGCAGGCCCTCGATGGTGAAGAACCGTCCGCTCTGGTGCACCAGGTTGCCGGTGTCCTTGTGGAAGTGCCAGCCGACCAGCTGGTCGAAGGGCACCTGCTCCACCGAGAAGGCCCGCTGCGCGCGTTGCTGCGCCAGCCAGTCGAGGCACTGCTCGGTGCTGATCAACCTCCCCTTGGTGGTCGCCGAGGCGGTGAACCTGGGGGCGGTGAGGGCGCCGTCGGGGGCGTTCGACCGCCCGGCGCGAGATCCTGCCTGGTACACGTCGCCTCCAGGGCGAGAGGAGAAGCCGGATGCTCGCAGACTAGGGTCGGCGATCGGCGCCACCGTGGCCTAGCAGAGCGGGTCTGGGCGTCACCACAGTGTTGTGGCCCCGGTTTCTAGGGCTTCCACCAGCCGGGCGCGGCGACCATGGGACCTGCGGCGCACGGCCGCGCCAGTCGAGGGCGGGTGGAGGACCGTGGACATGCCAGACCCTCAGTACCGGCGGACCGCTCAGTCCTGGCCGGCCGCCGGGTACCGCAAGGACGTCTCGCAGAGCGACTGGTGGTGGCTCGCCCATCCGCCGGAACTGTCCCCGGTGGTCCAGGTGGTGGTGGAGGGCGTCGGCGAGATCGACCCGGACCGGCTGGCCGGGGCCCTCGCCGAGGTCACCCGCGCCTGCCCGGATCTCGCGCTGCGCCGTCGCCGCCGCCGATGGTACGCCACCGGGATCCCGCCGAGGGTGCGCACCGTCCCCGGCGCCGCCGACGGCCGGGGCGTCGCCGCCCTGCCCGCGCTGCACGACCCGCTGCCCGGGCCGGACGGCGCGATGTGCGAGGTGCTGTGGCGCCCCGGCACTCCCGCGAGCCCCGGCACCCCTGCGAGCCCGGGCGCCCCCGGCACCCCCGCCGTGCTGGTCTTCCGGGCCTCGCACGCGGTGATGGACTGGCCGGGGATGACCATCTGGGTCCAGGAGACCTTCCGCGCGCTGCGAGGCGAGCCGGTCGCCGCCGCCGCGTCCACCGTCACCGAGGCGGACGTGTTCGCCCGCTTCGCGCCGACCGCCGTGGCCGCGCCCAAGCCGCCGATCGACCGCCGCGCCCCGCTGGACCTGCCGGCCGGGACGACCGCCCGGCGCACCCTGTGGGCGCGGCGCAGCGTCGACGGCTACCATCCCGGCCTGGTCGCCAAGGCCGCGACCGCGCTGACCCGCGCCTACGGCGACGGGCCCGGCCGCTTCTCGGTGGCCTTCGACCTGCGCCGGCACGTCCCCGGCGAGCGCAGCACCGGCAACCTCTCCCAGGTGGAGCTGTTCGACGTGGCCGCCGGCCGGCCCTGGGAGAGCCTGCACGAGGAGATCCTCACCGCCATGGCCGAGGGCCGCGAGGTCAGCCAGCGGATGGAGTCCGGCCTGCTGAAACTGCCGCTGCCGGTACTGCGGACCATGGTGCGGCTGATGGAGCGCGGCCCCGCCGAGAAGAAGCGCTACCCCTCGCAGACCGTGCTCGCACACATGGGCCGGCTGCCCGACGGCGCCCTGGACGCACCGGGGTTCGACGGCTGGACGGCGTACCCGGTGCCGCTGCTCACGGCGATGAGCCCGCCCGACGTCAACCTGGTCGAGGTCGGCGGGCGCACCGAGATCACCCTCGCCTGGCGGGACGCCCCCGGCAACGCGGAGCGCGCCGAGGCGCTGCTGGACCGGGTCGCGGACCTGCTGGTGCCGCCCGCCGACCGTGACTGGCCGGGCAACGACACCGCCCGGCCGCTGCCCGCGGACACCGTGGTGGACCGCTTCCGGGCCCGCGCCGCGGCCGCCCCGGAGGCGGTCGCGCTGCGCTGGCCGGAGGGCACCATGACGCTGGGCGAGCTGGACCGCCGCTCCGAGACCGTCGCCGCGCACCTGGTCGGGCTGGGCGTGGGCCGGGAGTCGGTGGTCGCGCTGCTCGCCGACCGCTCCGCCCCGACCGTGGTCGCGCTGTGGGGCGTACTCAAGGCCGGTGCCGCCTACCTGCCGCTGGACCCGAGGCACCCGGACGGCCGACTGGCCGGGGTGGTCGCCGACGCGGGTGCGGCGGCCTGCCTGCTGCCCGCCTCCGCCGTGGACCGCCCGCTCGCGCCCGAGGGCTGTCCCGTCGTCCTGCTCGACGACCTGCCCTACGACCGGCCCCAGCCGCCGGTGCCGCGGACGCCGGCCCCGGACGACCTCGCCTACGTCATCTACACCTCGGGCTCGACCGGTCGGCCCAAGGGTGTGGAGATCGAGCACCGGGCGCTGGCCGCCTACGTGGACCGGGCCACCGAGCGGTTCGCGGTGACCGCCTCGACCGCGTTCGCGGTGCTCACCTCGCTGGCCTTCGACCTGTCCAACACCGCGCTGTTCGCCCCGGTGCTGGCGGGCGGCTCGCTGGTGCTGATGCCGGGCGAGCCCGATCATCTGACGTTGCGTCATCTGCTGGAGGAGTCCGGCGCGGAGACCCTCTCGCTGACCCCCTCGCACCTGGAACTCATCGGCCGGCTCGACCTGCGTCCGGCCGCCTTCCGCACCCTGGTCGTGGTCGGCGAGCAGCTGCGCCGCTCGGTGGCGCTGCGGGCGGCGGAGCTGTTCGGCCCGGACTGCCGGATCCTCAACATGTACGGTCCCACCGAGGTCACCGTCGGCTGCACCCTGCACACCTTCGACCCGGCCGGAGGCGGGGCGGCGGCGGTCGCGGTCGGCGTGCCGATGGACAACTGCACCGTGCACCTGCTCGACCCGCAGCGACGGCCGGTGCCGGCGGGCGAGGTCGGCGAGATGTACCTGGGCGGGGTCCAGGTCGCCCGCGGCTACCGGGGCCGGCCCGACCTCACCCGGGAGCGCTTCGTCCGGCTGGCCGACGGCAGTCGCGTCTACCGCAGCGGCGACCTGGCCCGGCTGCTGCCCGACGGCGAGCTGGAGTTCGTCGGACGGGCGGACGACCAGGTCAAGGTGATGGGGCACCGGATCGAACCCGCCGAGATCGCCCAGGCGCTGGAGACCCACCCGGCCGTGCACGGCGCCGCGGTGCTGGCCAGGACCAGGGGCGGGCACCCGTACCTCTGCGCCTACCTGGTGCTGCGGCCCGGCGCCGGGGCCGGTGCCTGGGAGTCCTTCCTGGCCGAGCGGCTGCCCCCGTACATGGTCCCCTCGGCGGTCACCGTCGTGGACGCGATCCCGTACAACGCCAACGGCAAGGTCGACCGGGACGCCCTGCCCGACCCGGACACCGGGCCGGGCGGCGGGCCGGCGGGCACCGCGTCCGCGCGCTCCGGTGCCGACGGCCACGGCCCGGCCGGCGGCGGTCCCGCGCCGGAGCGGGACGACCTGGAGCGCGCCGTGGCCAAGGTCTGGGCGGACACCCTGGACGTGGACCCCAGCCGGCTGGACTCCCAGGCCGACTTCCACCAACTGGGCGGCAACTCCCTGCTGTTGCTGTCGATGCTCGCCGAGGTGTGCCGCACCGTCGTCGGCGAGGAGCGGGAGCGGGCGTTCATGGCCGAACTCGGCCGGATCGTCCGTCAACCCACCCTGGAGCAGGTGACCGCGATCGCCCGGCAGGTCCACGCGGCGGGCGCGGAAACCGTGATGTCGCCGACCCCCGGGTCCGGCGAATGGAGGCACGTGTGACCAGTTTGACGCTCAGTCCCGCACGCTCGGGCGGGAGTTACGTCCTGGTGGAGGAGAGCGGGCGGATGTGCGGCCTGCTCTCGGTCGACAAGCGGATGCGCAAGGGGGAGATGTCCGGCGACTGGGGCAGCGTCCCGCTGCGCAGCGTCGGTATGCGCCGCGCCAGCGCCTACGCCGGCGACGAGCAGGCGCCGCTGGTGCGGCTGGCCCCGCCGGTCGCCACCCTCTCCGACGGGCCGCCCGCCCGCTGGGAGATCCGGCGCGACCGGCACGAGTACACCGGGACGCTCAGCGCCGACGGCGCCGAGATCCGGATCACGGTGCCGGCGCACGGGGCGGTCTCGGCGACGGCCCAGGTCACCGGCCAGTGGCCGCAACGGGACCGGCTGCTGCTCACCGCGATCTTCGCGATGCTGGCCCGGCGGCGCGGCGACGTCATGGCCACCGCCGTGGGCGTCGCCATCGCCACCGGCGGTTCGCGATGACCGAGACGGTGCGCGAGCCGGCCCTGACGCCTGCCGCCGAACCGCAGGCCCCGGTCATCGAGGTGCGCGGACTGCGCAAGCTCTACGGCGAGGCGGTCGCCCTGCACGCGGTCGACCTGGAGGTGCGGCGCGGCGAGGTGTTCGCGCTGCTGGGCCCCAACGGGGCTGGGAAGACCACCATGGTGGAGATCCTGGAGGGCTTCCGCGGCCACGACGGCGGCACCGTCCGGGTGCTGGGCACCGACCCCTGGAAGGCCCCGGAGCAGTGGCGGGCCCGGGTCGGCGTGGTGCTGCAGAGCACCAGCGAGTTCGAGGACATGACCGTCGCCGAGGTGGTGCGCGAGTTCGGCCGCTACTACCCCGACGCCCGGGACCCGGACGAGCTGATCGAGCTGGTCGGCCTGACCGCGCACCGCGGCAAGCGCACCAGCAAGCTCTCCGGCGGCCAGCAGCGCCGGATGGACGTGGCACTGGGCATCATCGGCCGGCCCGAACTGCTGTTCCTGGACGAGCCCACCACCGGCTTCGACCCCAAGAGCCGCCGGGACTTCTGGCACCTGATCAGACAGCTGGTCGCCGGCGGCACCACCATCATGCTGACCACGCACTACCTGGAGGAGGCCGAGTTCCTGGCCGACCGGGTCGCGGTGATCGTCGACGGCCGGATCCTGGAGACCGGCATACCGGAGACCCTCGGCGGCCGGGACCACGAGACGGCCACCGTCTCCTGGATCGGCCCGGACGGACCGCAGAGCCTGCGGACCACCTCGCCCACCAGGGTCATCGCCGACCTGCACGACCGGTTCGCGGGCGAGGCCCCGGGCCTGACGGTCAGTCGGCCGTCCCTGGAGGACGTCTACCTGGAGATGATCGGCGCCGCGAGCGCCGGTACGGAGGCATCATGACCACCTCGTCCGTCGCGCTCGCCGCCCCGTCCCCGGCCGGCCGGCTGCAACGCCTGCTGGTGCTCGGCTGGCACCGGGGCCGGATGGAGGTGCTGCTGTTCTTCCGGGGCACCGAGACCGTGGTGTTCTCGCTGCTGTTCCCGGTGTTCGCGCTGGTCATCTTCAGCTCCATGTTCAAGGGCCAGCTCGCCCCCGGGGTCACCTACAGCGACTACCTGGTGCCCGGCGTGATCGCCACCGGGCTGATGGTCACCGGCTTCCAGACGCTGGCGATCTCCATCGCCATCGAACGCGACCGGGGCACCCTGAAGCGGATCGCTGCCACCCCGATGCCGCGCTCCGCGTACTTCATCGGCAAGATCGTCATGGTGCTGGTCACCAGCGTGGTGGAGACCGCGGTGCTGCTGGCGGTGTCGGTCGTCGCCTACGGCACCCACCTGCCCCGGGGCTCGGCGGGCTGGTTCACCTTCGCCTGGGTCAGCCTGCTCGGCACCACCGCCTGCACCCTGTGCGGCATCGCGCTGTCCTCGCTGCCGCGCACCGGACGGTCCGCGCCGGCCGTGGTGGCGCCGTTCGCCTTCGTGCTCCAGTTCATCTCCGGCGCGGCCCTGGTCTACACCGACCTGCCGCCGTGGCTGCAGTGGGTGGCCTCGGCCTTCCCGCTGAAGTGGATGTGCCAGGGCCTGCGCTCGGTGTTCCTGCCCAACAGCTACGCCGTCCACGAGGCCTCCCACAGCTGGCAGTTGGGCTGGGTCGCGGTGGCCCTGTCGGTCTGGGTGGTGCTCGGCCTGGTGCTCTGCCCGCTCACCTTCCGCTGGACGAAGACCAGGAACGGCGGCTGACGGTGGCTCATGTCGCTATCCTCACCCCGCCGTCCTCCGGTCACGTCAATCCGACCCTCGGCGTGGCCGCCGAACTGCTGCGCCGTGGCCACCGGGTGAGCTACGCCACCACCGACGACTACGCCGAGCGGGTCGGCGAGGTCAGCACCGCCGTGGTGCGCTACCGGGAGCAGCACGCCGGGGACTTCCGCTCGTTCCGGTTCACCGGGCGCAGCCTGGTGGACGCCATGTCGGCCAGCCTCGCCGAGACCGCCGCACTCTACCCCGAGCTGCTCCGGGCCTTCGCCGACGACCGGCCCGACCTGGTCGTGTACGACAACGGGGCGTGGTGGGGACGGCTGCTGGCCGAGCACTGGCAGGTCCCGGCGGTGCAGGTGTGCCCGATGCTGGTCTCCAACGAGCACTGGTCGATGGCCGACCGGTACACCCGGCTCAGCCCGTTCAGCCCCCGGCTGTGGGTGTTCTTCGCCCGGATGAGCCGGCTGCTGCGCGAACTGGGCTCCACCGTCAGCCCCAAGGACCTGCTGACCGGCAACGGGGCGGAGCGCCGGCTGGTCTTCATCCCGCGCGCGTTCCAGTACCGGGGGGAGACCTTCGACGACAGCTTCCGCTTCGTCGGGCCCTGCCTGCACCCGCGCCGCTTCCTCGGCAGCTGGCAGCTGCCGGCCGACCACCGGGGCCCGCTGGTGCTGGTGACCCTGGGCACCATCTACAACCAGCACCCGGACTTCTTCCGCACCTGCATCGCGGCCTGCACCGGGCTCGGCGGCCGGGTGGTGGTCGCCGTCGGCGACGGCGTCGACCCGGACGACCTCGGCCCGCCGCCCGCCGACGTCGAGGTGCACCGCTTCGTCCCCCAGCTGCAGGTACTCCCGCACGCCGACCTGTTCATCACCCACGCCGGCATGGGCAGCACCATGGAGGCGCTCTACCACGGCGTGCCGATGCTCGCCGTCCCGCAGATGGCCGAGGAGCAGGCCAACGCCGACCGGATCGCCGAACTCGGCATCGGCCGCACCCTGGCCCCCGAGGGCCTGACCGCCGCGGTGCTGCGCAGCGCCGTCCAGCAACTCCTCGCCGACGAGGCGGTCCGCCGCCGGGCCGCCGCCCTGCGCGACGAGACCCGCTCCGCGGGCGGAGCCGCCGCGGCCGCCGACGCCATCGAGGCACGACTCCGCGACCACGTCGCAGTCTGACCGAACTATCCCTGGGAGTAGCCCGCATGAGCGTGACCGAACACCTGCCGATGCACCGGGCCGAGCTCGCCGACCGCCGGCAGATCGCCTGCACCAACCCGCAGGACGCGCAGATCTGGCCCGGCCTGTGGGAGGACTCGCCGTACGACGACGGGGTGGCCGCGCTCTCCGCCGGCGACCTGATGCTGGACGTCGGCGCGCACATCGGCCTGACCTCGCTGTACTTCAGCGACCTGGTCCCCGGCCTGCGGATCATCGCCTTCGAGCCGGCCCCGGACACCTTCGCCTGCCTCGCCGACAACGCGGCCCGGCTGATGCCGAACGCCACCTCCCTCAACCTGGCCCTGGGCGCCGTGCCCGGCACCGCCGAGCTGACCTTCTACCCCAACCACACCATGATGGCCACCCTGGTCGTCGACGACGCCGACGACGAGCGCAACATGACCGCCGTGCTCGACAACTTCGGTGTGGAGCAGGGCGACCGGGGCGCCTTCTGGCAGGACTTCCGCGACGGCCTGCGCCGCTACCCGGTCCGGGTCGCCACCCTCGGCGACGTCCTGGACGAACACGGCATCGACGAGGTCGGACTGCTGAAGATCGACGTCGAGCGCGGCGAACTCGCGGTGCTGCACGGCCTTCGGCCCGAACAGTGGGGCAGGGTGCGGCAGATCGTCGCCGAGGTGCACGCCATCGACGGCAACCTGGAGACCGTGGTCGACCTGCTGCACGCCCGCGGGTACGACACCAAGGTGTTCCAGGAGCCGGTGTTCCGCGGCGGCAGCGTGCACATGGTGTACGCGGCCCGGCGCTGAGGAGGGCCCGATGACCGCGACCACTCCGGCGTCCGCGACGTCTGCGACGACCCCGGCGTCCGCGACGTCTGCGACGACCCCGGCGTCCGCGACGTCTGCGACGACCACGGCGTCCGCGCCGAAGGCGCCGCTGCGGATCGGCGTGCTCGGCTGCTCCGCCATCGCCTGGCGCCGCGCCATCCCCGCCGTGATCGGCTGCCGCCGCACCGAGCTCACCGCCGTCGCCAGCCGTGACCCGGACAAGGCCCGCCGCTTCGCCGGCCAGTTCGACTGCGCGGCCGCCGCCGGCTACCGGGAGCTGCTGGCCCGCGACGACGTCGACGCCGTCTACCTGCCGCTCCCCGCCTCCCTGCACGTCCCGTGGGGTCTGGAGGTGCTACGGGCCGGCAAGCACCTGCTGGTGGAGAAGCCCGCCGCGGAGACCGCCGCCGGGGCCCGCGAGCTGGCCCGCGCGGCGGCCGAGGGCGGACTGGTGCTGCGGGAGAACTTCACCTTCCTGCACCACTCCCAGCACCGCGCCGTCCAGGACCTGCTGGCCGCCGCGCGGATCGGCGAACTGCGGTCGCTGAGCGCCGCGTTCTGCTTCCCGCCGCTGCCCGCCGACGACATCAGGTACCGCGCCGACCTCGGCGGCGGAGCCCTGTTCGACGCCGGTGTCTACCCGCTGCGCGCCGCCCAGCTGCTGCTCGGCGACGGCCTCACCGTCACCGGCGCCACCCTGCGGATCGACACCGACCGCGGCGTCGACATCGCCGGCCAAGCCCTGCTCCGGTCTGCCGACGGGGTCCTGGTGGACATCGCCTTCGGCTTCGAGCACGCCTACGGCTCCTGGTACTCGCTGTGGGGCAGCACCGGGCGGCTGCACCTGGACCGGGCCTTCACCCCGCCGGAGACCTGGGCGCCGCGGCTGCGCATCGACGAACAGAACCGCGGCGAGGAACTGACGCTCCCCCCGGACCACCAGTTCCACAACAGCGTCGACTCCTTCGCGGAGGCGGTCCTGGCCGGGCGAGGCGCCGCCGACCCGGGGGAGGCCGCGCGCTGCGAGCAGACCGCGCAGACCCTGGAGCTGGTCCAGGAGATCCAGCGGCTCGCCGTCCGGGTCGACGTCACCAGCGGGAAATAGGCGCTGGCCGCAGGCCCTAAGGGTTCTCCTAGGAAACCCCTGCAGCCCCGCCGGAGGCCCGTTCCGGGCCCGCATACTCGGTCACACCAGGCGGGGCGAGGTGCGTCCGGAGCCTGTCACTCACCGCGCGCCGTGCACGCGGCGAAAGGGGAGACCGACGTGTCAGCCGTCCAGCAGCAGCAGCCGTTCCGGCGGCCGGTGTCACCGGTCGAGTGGTGGATCGCCGCACACCCACGCGGCATGACGCCCGTGCTGCACGTCGTCGTCGAAGGCACCGGCCCGCTGGCCGCCGAGCGGCTCACCGAAGCCGTCGTCGCAGCCTCGGACTCCGTACCCGGCACCCGGCTCACTCGCCGGGGGCGGTACTGGGTCGACACCGGCCGTCCCCCCGGCGTGCGGGAGATCCCCGTCGCCGCAGGGGCGGCCGTGACCGACCTCGCCGAACTGCGCCGCCCGCTGACCGACCGGCACGGACCCACCTGCGAGGTACTGCTGGTCACCGGCCCGAGCACCACCTCCGTGGTGCCCCAACCTGCCACCACCTCCGTGGTGCCCCAACCTGCCACCACCTCCGTGGTGTTCCGTGCCTCGCACGCGGTGATGGACGCCCACGGCGTGCTCTTCTGGGCCGCCGAGGTGTTCCGCGCGCTGCGCGGCGAGCCGCTGCTCGGCGCCCGCGACACCGCCACCGAGACCGACGTGCTGCCGCCGCTGGAGCCCGGCACCACGCCCGAGCCGCCCGCCCTGGACTGCCCCCCGCTGCTGGGCGCGCACGTCCCGGGACGGGAACGCAGCACCTTCTGGCGCCGCCGCACCGTGGACGGCTACCACCCCGGGCTGGTCGCCCGGCTGGCCACCCTGATCGCCGCCGAGGTCGACGCCGGCCAGGCCCGCTTCGCCGTGCCGGTCGACCTGCGCCGCCACGCCCCGGACATCCGCTCCACCGCCAGCCTCTCGCACAGCGTCCCGCTCGCGGTGCCGTCCGGCCAGCCGTGGGAGACCACGCACCAGCAACTGCTCACCCAGCTGGCGGACGGCGCCGACAGCCGGGCCCGGCTCAGCCCGGCCGTGCTCAGGGTCCCGATGCCGCTGCTGCGGATCATGAACGCTCGGCTGCAGTCGCAGGCGGCGACCAACGGCCGCTACGCCGCCGACGCGTCACTGGCCCACCTCGGCCGGGTCGAACTCGCCGACTACAGCACCGACCACGGCCCGCACGTCCCGTCCGGCGGCGCGGCGTTCCAGGCGCGCAGCCTCTACTCGCTGTCCATGTCGCCGGTCGGCGGGCCGGTGGAGTTCGACCTGGTCGAGTCCGGCGGCCACACCGAGATCACCGTCACCTGGCACGACGGACCCGGCATCGCCGAGCGCGCCGAGCAGTTGCTCGACCGGATCGCCGAGCAGTTGTCCCCGGCCGCGCACCGGCACTGGACCGGCAACGACACCGCGGCCCCCCGCCCCGACGACGGCGACACCGTGGTCCGGCGCTTCGCGGCGCAGGTCGCCGCCACCCCCGACGCGATCGCCGTCTCCGGCCCGCAGGGCGACCTCAGCTACGCCGAACTCGACCGCCGCTCCCGGGCCGTGGCCCAGGCGCTGGCCGCCCGCGGCATCGGCCGCGACGACGTCGTCGGCGTGCTCGCCGACCGCTCCGCGGCCGCGGTCACCGCGATCTGGGGCATCCTCCGGGCCGGCGCCGCCTACCTGCCGCTGGACGCCCAGCACCCGGACGCCCGGATCGCCGGACTGCTCGACGACGCCGGATCCACCGTCTGCCTGGTCGAGCGCCCGCACGACACCCGCTCCGCCGTACCGGACGGCTGCGCCGCCCTCGTCTTGGACAACCTGAGTCTGGACAACCCGAGTCCGGACAACCTGAGTCCCGACGACGTGGGCCCCACCCCCGAGGGCGACTGGCGGGACGTGGAGCCGCAACCCGGCGACCTCGTCTACGTGATGTACACCTCGGGCTCCACCGGCCGCCCCAAGGGCGTCGAGATCGAGCACGGTTCCCTGCTCAACTACGTCGACTGGGCCACCCCGTTCATCGGCGTGGACGGCGACACCCGGATCCCGCTGCTCACCTCGCTGTCCTTCGACGTCTCGGTCACCTCGATCTTCCTGCCGCTGCTGGTCGGTGGCACCCTGCTGCTGCCGTCCGGCCCGCTCGACCACACGACGCTTCGCGAACTGCTGCTGACGTCCAACGCCACCGTGCTGTCGATGACGCCCTCGCTGCTGGAACTGATCTGCGAACTCGACGTCGAGCCGCGCGGCGTCCGCGCCGTCGTCGCGGCCGGCGAGGTGCTGCGCAGGACCGTCGCCGACCGGGTGCTGACGATGTTCGGCGAGGACTGCGCCCTGCTCAACCTGTACGGGCCCACCGAGTGCACCATCGAGGTCACCGCGCACCGCTACGACCCTGCGGTCGACGCCGCGTCGGGAATCCCGATCGGCGCGCCCACCGAGAACTGCACGGTGCACCTGCTCGACGGCCACGGCCGCTTCACCGCACCCGGCGAACTCGGCGAACTCCACATCGGTGGCCTGCAGTTGGCGCGCGGCTACCGGGGCCGTCCGGACCTCACCCGGGACCGCTTCGTCCACCTCGCCGACGGCACCCGGGTCTACCGGACCGGCGACGTCGGCCGGGTGCTGCCCTCCGGTGCGATCGAGTACGTGGGACGTGCCGACGATCAGGTCAAGGTGCTCGGCAACCGGATCGAACCCGCTGAGATCGCCTCGGCGCTGGAGGAGCACCCGACCGTCACCCGCGCCGCCGTCGTGGTCCGCGCCGTCGAGGGTCACGCCGTCAAGGGTCGCAGCAGGGCCGGCGGCGGCCACAAGGCGCTGTGCGCCTACGTCCAAGGGGACGGCATCGACACCGAGGTCCTGGCCGGGCACCTCGCCGAACGGCTGCCGCGCTCGATGATCCCGGCCGCGATCACGGTGGTTTCGGGGTTCCCGCAGACCGTCAACGGCAAGATCGACGTGCGGGGCCTGCCCGACCCCTTCGCCGACCCGGCGGCGGAACCCGCCGTCACCCCGGTCCGCGACGAGATCGGCGCGGCCGTCGCCGCGGTCTGGGCCGACGTCCTCGGGATCGACCCCGAACGCCTGGGCGAGGACTCCGACTTCCACCAGCTCGGCGGGAACTCCCTACTGATGCTGTCGATGATCGCGGCCGTCTGCCGGGAGGTGCTGGACCCCTCGGTCGAGCCGCAGTTCATGGCCCGGCTCGGCGACATCATCCGGGACCCGACGATCGCCCGGGTCGCCGAGATCGCCCGGGAGGCCCACATCGGTCGAGAGGGCCAGATCAGCCAAGACGGCCAGATCAGTCGACAAGGCCAGATCAGCCGGGAGGACCGGCCCGCCCGGGACACCGGGACCACCCGCGAGGTCAGTGACGACGGGTCCACCGTCCCGGCCTGACCCCACCCCACTTCACCACCAGGTCCAGGAGGCCGGCCGTGCCCGACCCGCCGGCCCCGGACCACCGCGCGCCGCCGACGAGGAGCCAACTGAGATGGCGAACGAGGACAAGCTCCGCGACTACCTCAAGCGGGTCACGGCCGACCTGCGTCACGCCAACCGCCGCCTCCGCGAGGCCGAGGAGCGGGCCGCCGAACCGATCGCGATCGTGGCGATGAGCTGCCGCCTCCCCGGCGGCGTGAGCTCCCCGGAGCAGTTGTGGGATCTGGTCGCGGAGGGCCGGGACGCGGTCGGCCCGGTGCCCGCCAACCGGGGCTGGGACATCGACGCGGTGTACCACCCGGAGCCCGGCCGGCCCGGCCGCAGCTACGCCCGTACCGGCGGATTCCTCTACGACGCCGACGAGTTCGACGCCGACTTCTTCGGCATCAGCCCGCGCGAGGCGCTGGCCACCGACCCGCAGCAGCGGCTGCTGCTGGAGGCCGCCTGGGAGGCGTTCGAGAACGCCGGGATCGACCCGCACACCGTCCGCGACACGCAGACCGGCGTCTTCGTCGGCGCCAGCTCCCAGGGCTACGGCGCGGCGTTCCAGACCGTCCCCGAGGAGGTCGAGGGCCACCTGCTGACCGGCAGCGCGTCGGCGGTGCTCTCCGGCAGGATCGCCTACACCTTCGGCCTGCAGGGTCCGGCGATCACCGTCGACACCATGTGCTCCTCCTCGCTGGTCGCGCTGCACCTGGCGGTGCGCTCGCTGCGCCAGGACGAGTGCGGCCTCGCCCTGGTCGGCGGCGCCACCGTGATGGCCAACCTGCGCTCCTTCGTGGAGTTCAGCCGTCAGCGCGGCCTGGCCGCCGACGGCCGCTGCAAGTCCTTCTCGGACGACGCCGACGGCACCGGGTGGGGCGAGGGCATCGGTGTGCTGCTGGTCGAGCGGCTGTCCGACGCCCGGCGCAACGGGCATCCGGTGCTGGCGGTGGTGCGTGGCAGTGCGGTGAACCAGGACGGCGCGTCCAACGGCCTGACCGCTCCCAACGGCCCCGCGCAGCAGCGGGTGATCGCGGTGGCCCTGGCCGACTCGGGCCTGACGGCCGCCGAGGTGGACGCCGTGGAGGCGCACGGCACCGGGACCTCGCTGGGCGACCCGATCGAGGCGCAGGCGCTGCTGGCGACCTACGGTCAGGGCCGGGACGCCGAACGTCCGCTGTGGCTCGGCACGTTGAAGTCGAACATCGGCCACGCCCAGGCTGCGGCGGGGGTGGCCGGGGTCATCAAGATGGTGCAGGCAATGCGGTATGCGTCCCTGCCGCGGACCCTGCACGTCACGCAGCCGTCCAGCGCGGTGGACTGGTCGGCGGGCGCGGTGGAACTGCTGACCGAGCCCCGCGACTGGCCCGATGCCGCGGACCGTCCGCGCCGGGCCGGTGTCTCCGCCTTCGGCGCCAGCGGCACCAACGCGCACGTGATCCTGGAGCAGGCGCCCGAGCCGGTGGCGAGTGATGCCGCCGCGCCCGAACCGGCAGCGACCGAGGGCGTGGTGGCCGACGCGGCCCTGTCTTCCGTCGAGGGTGCTGCCGTCGAGGGGCCTGCTGCCGTGGCCTCCGACTCCGACGTGCCGGTGAGTTCGCCGCCGCTGACGGTGCTGCCGTGGCCGGTCTCGGCGCGTACCGCGCCGGGGCTGCGCGACCAGGCCGCCCGCCTCGCGGCGTTCGTGGCGGAGACGGACGCCGACCCGGTCGACATCGCCCACTCGCTGGCCACCGGCCGCGCCGCGCTGGAGCACCGTGCCGTGGTGCTCGGCGCCGACCGCGCCGAGCTGCTCGCCGGACTCCAGGCCCTGGCCGACGGCCGCCCGGGGACCGGAGTGCTCACTGGAACCGCCGACCTGGACGACGACGGGGCCACCGCGCTGCTGTTCACCGGCCAGGGTGCGCAGTGGGCCGGGATGGGACGCGGGCTGAGCGCGGCGTTCCCGGTGTTCGCGACGGCGCTGGACGAGGTGTGCGCCGAGTTCGGGCCCGGCCTGCGCGAGGTGATGGTCACCGGTGAGTCGCTGGACGAGACCGGGTGGACGCAGCCGGCCCTGTTCGCGTTCGAGGTGGCGGCCTACCGCCTGGTCGAGTCCTGGGGGGTGCGGGCGGACTACCTGCTCGGCCACTCCATCGGCGAGTTGGCCGCGGCCCATGTGGCGGGGGTGTGGTCGCTGTCGGATGCGTGTCGGGTGGTGGCCGCGCGAGGACGGCTGATGCAGGCACTGCCGGCCGGTGGTGCGATGGTCGCGGCCGAGGCGACCGAGGACGAGGTACTGCCGCTGCTGACCGGCACGGTGAGCCTCGCGGCGGTCAACGGCCCGACGTCCGTGGTGATTTCCGGCGAGGTGGACGAAGTAGGGCGCATCGCCGCCCACTTCACCGGGATCGGCCGCCGGACCCGGCGTCTGCGGGTGAGTCATGCGTTCCACTCCGCGCGAATGGACGCGATGCTGGACGACTTCCGGGTGGTGCTGGAGGGCGTCGAGTTCCACCATCCGCGCATCGGCGTGGTGTCCAATGTGACGGGCCGTCCGGCCACCGCCGACGAGCTGATGTCGCCCGGCTACTGGCTCTCCCAGGTTCGTCAGCCGGTCCGCTTCGCCGACGGTCTCGGCGAGTTGAGGGAACGCGGGGTCACCCGGTTCGTCGAGGTCGGACCCGACGGCGTGCTGTCGGCCCTGGCGGACGAGCCGGCCGGCGGCGTCTCCGTCGCCCTCGCGCGCCGCGACCGCGAGGCCGTGCCCACCGCGCTGGAGGCGCTGGCCCGGCTGCAGATCGCGGGTGCTCCGGTCGACTGGTCGGCGGTCATCGGTGGCGGCCGCCGGGTCGCCCTGCCGACCTACGCCTTCCGCCGCCGCAGCTACTGGCTGCGGGACCCGGCATCGGCCGCCGCGACGGGAGTCGGCAGCTGGATGTACCGGGAGGCCTGGCGCCCGCTGCCCGCCTCGCCCACCCAGCAGCTCGACGGCCGCTGGTTGCTGCTCGCCGCCGAGGGCTCCGACGCCTCCGGCGTCGCCGCCGCGCTCGGTGGCGCGGTCGTCATGACCGTGCCCGCGCAGGACCACGCCGACCGAGGGGCACTGGCCGCCCTGCTCGCCCACGCCACCGCTGAGGGTGCTGACGAAATCGGCGCCGACGCCCGATTCGCGGGCGTGCTCTCGCTGCTGGCGCTCGACACGGCGGCGCCGGAGGAGTCGGCTCTCGCGGTGCTGCAGGCCCTTGGCGATGCCGGGGTCGCCGCTCCGCTGTGGGTGGCGACCAGGGGTGCGGTGAGCGCCGCTCCCGAGGACCCGGCCGGTCTGGCCCGCCAGGCCGCCGCCTGGGGCCTGGGCCGGGTGGCCGCGCTGGAGCACCCGGACCGCTGGGGCGGTCTGGTGGACCTGCCGCCCGCCGGGGACGGATCCGAACTGCAGTCCCTTGCCTCGCTGTTGACCCGTGCCGATGGCGAGGACCAACTCGCCCTCCGTGCCACCGGCGGCTACGCACGCAGGCTGGTCCGGGCCCCGTTGTCCTTGGGCGGCGGCTGGCGCACCAGCGGCACCGCCCTGGTCACCGGTGGCACCGGCGGCCTCGGCGCCCGTACCGCGTGCTGGCTCGCCGCGCACGGCGCGGACCACCTGGTGCTGGTCAGCCGCCGGGGTGAGCGGGCGCCCGGCGTGGAGGCCGTGGTGGCCGAACTGACCGCGCTCGGCGTCGGGGTGAGCGTCGCCGCCTGCGATGTCGCCGACCGGGACGCGCTGGCGGAGCTGGTCGCCCGGACCGAGGCCCAGCACGGCCCGATCCGTACCGTGGTGCACGCGGCCGGGGTCGGCGTGCTCGGACGGCTGGCCGACACCGGACCGGACGACCTGCGCACCGCGGCCCGGGGCAAGACACGTGGCGCGGAGAACCTGGACGCGCTCTTCCCGGCGGACACCCTGGACGCCTTCGTCGTCTACTCCTCGGTGGCCGGTGTCTGGGGCAGCGGCGGCCACGGCGCCTACGCGGCGGCCAACGCGCAGTTGGACGCCCTGGCCGGAGAGCGCCGTGCCCGGGGTCTCGCCGGGACGGCGGTCGCCTGGGGCATGTGGAGCCCGGAGAGCGGCGGGATGACCCGGGACGCCGATGTGCACGACTCGGCGAACTGGCACGGTCTCGCCTTCATGGCCCCCGATGCCGCCCTGTCCGCCCTGGAACGGGTGCTGGACCACGGCGAGGCTTCTCTGGCCGTCGCCGACGTCGACTGGGAGCGGTTCGCCCCGGTCTTCGCCGCCGCCCGGCCCCGTCCGCTGATCGCAGAACTGCCTGAGGTCGCCGCGCTGCTCGGCCGCGAGGCCGCCTCCGGCCGGGAGGCCGAGCCGACGGCGGCAGCCGAACCCGACGGACTCCGGGGACGGCTGGCCGCACTGGCCCCGGCCGACCGGCTGCGCGAGCTGGTGGAGCTGGTCCGGTCGGCGACCGCCGCCGTCCTCGGCCACGACGGCGCGGACGCGGTGCAGCCGGCCCGTCCGTTCCGTGATCTCGGCCTCGACTCGCTGACGGCCGTCGAGCTGCGCCGGGTCCTCGGCGATGCCACCGGTCTGCGGCTGCCCGCCACCATCGTCTTCGACCATCCGACCCCGCGCGTGCTCGCGGCCCACCTGCTGACCGAACTCCTCGGCGCACAGCCGGAGTCGGACGCGACAGCCGGGCCGGGCACCGTGCCGGGTACGGCGGACGAGCCCATCGCCATCGTCGGGATGAGCTGCCGCTACCCCGGCGGCATCGAGTCCCCGCAGGACCTGTGGCGGGTCGTCGCCGAGGGCCGCGACGTGATCTCCGGACTGCCCACCGACCGGGGCTGGGACGTCGACGGCCTGTACGACCCCGACCCGGACCGGCCCGGCACCAGCTACGTCCGCGAGGGCGGATTCCTCTACGGCGCGGCAGACTTCGACGCCGACTTCTTCGGCATCTCGCCGCGCGAGGCGACGGCGATGGACCCGCAGCAGCGGCTGCTGCTCGAAATCGCCTGGGAGGCCTTCGAACACGCGGGCGTGGACGCCGCGACGCTGCGCGGCAGCAGTGGCGGTGTCTTCGTCGGCGCGGCCGGGGGCGACTACGGTTCCCGGCTCCAGCAGGTGCCCGAGGGCGCCGAGGGCCACCTCATCATCGGCACCGAGGGCAGCGTCGCCTCGGGCCGGATCGCCTACACCTTCGGCCTGGAGGGCCCCGCAGTCACCGTCGACACCGCCTGCTCCTCGTCGATGGTGGCGCTGCACCTGGCCGCACAGTCGCTGCGGCGCGGCGAGTGCTCCTTCGCGCTGGCCGGCGGCGTCGCGGTGATGTCGACCATGGACGCCTTCGTGGGCTTCAGCGGGCAGCGGGGCCTGGCCGCCGACGGCCGGTGCAAGGCCTTCTCCGAGACCGCCGACGGCTTCGGCCTGGCCGAGGGCGCCGGCATGCTGATGCTGGAGCGGTTGAGCGACGCCGAGGCCAAGGGTCACCGGGTGCTGGCGGTGGTGCGCGGCTCGGCGGTGAACCAGGACGGTGCGTCGAACGGCCTGACCGCCCCCAACGGGCCGTCGCAGCAGCGGGTGATCCGGGCCGCCCTCGCCGACGCCGGTCTCACCCCCGTCGAGGTCGACGCGGTCGAGGCGCACGGTACCGGGACGTCGCTGGGTGACCCGATCGAGGCCCAGGCCGTCCTGGCCGGATACGGCCAGGACCGGTCGGCGGACCGGCAGTTGTGGCTCGGCTCGGTGAAGTCCAACATCGGCCACACCCAGGCGGCCTCCGGTGTCGCGGGCGTGATCAAGATGGTGCAGGCGATGCGCCACGGCGTCCTGCCGAAGACCCTGCACATCACCGAGCCGTCCACGCATGTGGACTGGTCAGCCGGAGCTGTGGCACTGCTGACCGAGGCTCAGCAGTGGCCGGCCACCGGCCGCCCGCGCCGCGCGGCCGTCTCCTCCTTCGGCGTCTCGGGCACCAACGCCCATGTGATCCTTGAACAGCCGGCCGGGCCTGTCGCCGTTGCGGCCGATGTGTCCGATAGTGACGTCTCGTCAGTGTCCGTTGCTGACACGGTCGTCGGCGCCGATGCGTCGACCCCGGTGTCGGCTGACCGGCCTCGGGCGATGTCGGTGGTGCCGTGGGCGCTCTCGGGTCGTTCGGCAGCCGCGTTGCGCGGTCAGGCCGCGCGGTTGCTCGCGTACCTCGACGCGCATCCCGGCCTCGACCCGGCCGCCGTCGGCTGGACCCTCGCCACCGCCCGTACCGCGCACGACCACCGTGCGGTGCTTCTCGGCGCGGACCTGCCCGCGCTGCGGCACGCCCTGGACCGGCTCGCCGCAGGACAGCCCGAGTCCGCCGTGGTCACCGGAAACGCCGCGCTCGGCGGCGGCAGAACCGCCTTCGTGTTCCCGGGCCAGGGCGCCCAGTGGGTGGGGATGGCGGTCGGGCTGCTGGACCACTGGCCGGTGTTCCGGGACCGGATCGCCGAGTGCGAGGAGGCCCTCCGCCCGTACACCGGCTGGTCACTGACGGCCGTGCTGCGCGGCGAGCCGGGCGCGCCGGGCATGGAGCGCGTCGACGTGGTGCAGCCGGCGTCCTGGGCGGTGATGGTGTCGCTCGCCGCCGTCTGGCAGGCCTGCGGCGTCGTCCCCGACGCCGTGGTCGGCCACAGCCAGGGCGAGATCGCGGCGGCCTGCGTCGCCGGACTGCTCAGTATCGAGGACGCGGCCCGGGTGGTCGCCCTGCGCAGCCGGACCATCCTGGCGATCTCCGGTAGCGGCGGCATGGTGTCCGTGGCCGCGTCGCTCGCCGACGTCACCGCGCGACTCGCCGCCTACGACGGCCGGATCACCGTCGCCGCGGCCAACGGCCCCACGTCGGTGGTGGTCTCCGGTGACGCCGACGCGCTGCAGGAGTTCATCGGGGCGTGCAGGCAGGACGGCGTCCGCGCCCGTGGGGTCGATGTCGACTACGCCTCGCACAGTGTCCACGTCGAGGCGCTCCGCGAGCGGATCATCGCCGACCTCGCCCCGATCGTCCCGCTCACCCCGCACACCGACTTCCGCTCCACCGTCGGCCCGGACGGGGACGGAACCGACCGCAACGTGCCCGAGCACGACGTTGCCCCTCTCGGCAGCGCCGAGTACTGGTACCGCAGCATGCGGAACCGGGTGCAGTTCGAGTCGGCGGTCCACGGTCTCGCCGAGGACGGATTCACCACCTTCATCGAGGTCAGCCCGCACCCGGTGGTCGGCATGGCGGTCCAGGAGACCGCCGACGCGGCCGGCCGCGACGTCTTCGTCACCGGCACGCTGCGCCGTGACGACGGCGGCCCGGCCCGGCTGCTGGCCTCCCTCGGTGCCGCCTTCGCGCACGGTGCCCCGGTCGACTGGACGGCGGTCTTCGGCAGCGTCCTGCAGAGCGTCGGCCTGCAGTGCACCGACCTGCCCCGCGTCGAGTTGCCCACCTACGCGTTCCAGCGCCGCCGTTACTGGCTCGATGCCGCGCCCGTCGTGGCCGGCGCCGACCCGGTCGACGCGCGGTTCTGGGAGGTCGTCGAGAACGAGGACCTGCAGGCCCTCGCCCACACCCTCGCGGTCGACCCCTCCGCCCTGGAGGGCGTGCTGCCCGCGCTGCACACCTGGCGCCGGGACCGCCACGAGCAGTCCGCGCTGGACGGCTGGCGCTACCAGGTGACCTGGCGGCGCATCCCGGACGCTGTCGCCGTCCCGGCGGGCCCGCTCCTCGTCGTCCTCCCGGCCCACGGCGGCGCGCAGCCCTGGGCCCGGCAGGTCGTCGACGGCCTCGCGGCCCGCTCCGTCCCGTTCGAGCTGGTGGAGCTGCCCATTGACGGCACCACCCGGGAGGCCGTCGCCGAGCACCTCGCAAGCGTCGGCGTCGGTATCGCGGGCGGAGCCGGTGCCGCGCATCGCGGCGTCGGCGACGGCAGCGACCCGGTGGCGGTGCTCAGCCTGCTGGCCGCGGACGACCGCCCCTGGCGCTACGGCTCCACTCTGCCCACCGGCACCGTCGCCGGTGCGGCCCTGCTCCAGGCCCTCGGCGACCTCGGCGTCACCGCCCCGTTGTGGTGCGCCACCCAGGGCGCGGTTGCCGTCGACCCCGTGGAACGGGTCGACCGGCCGGGCCAGTCCACCCTCTGGGGCCTGGGCCGGATCGCCGCGCTGGAACACCCGCAGCGCTGGGGCGGCCTGGTGGACCTGCCCGCCACCATCACCGCGGCGACCGTCGACCAGCTCTGCACCACCCTGGCCGGTCCCAGCGTCAGCACGCGCAACGGCGAGGACCAGGTCGCGCTGCGCCCGTCCGGCAGCTACGGCGCCCGCCTCACCCGACCGCGCACCGCGCTGCCCGGCGGTGAGCCGGCCTGGCGTCCCGGCGGCACCGTGCTGATCACCGGCGGCACCGGTGGCATCGGCGCCCACCTCGCCCGCCGACTCGCCCGTGCGGGTGCCCCGCATCTGCTGCTTGCCAGCCGGAGCGGAGGCGGCGCGCCCGGCGCCGCCGAGCTGGTCGCCGAGCTGCGGGCGGCGGGCGCCCGGGTGACCGTCACCGCCGTCGACGTCGCCGACCGCGACGCGGTGGCCGGGCTGCTCGCCTCGGTGCCCGACGACCTGCCGTTGCGGTCGGTGTTTCACACCGCCGCGATCCTCGACGACGGGGTCCTCGACGCCCTGACCGGCGACCGCGCCGCCGCCGTGCATGCGCCCAAGGCCGACGCCGCACAGCACCTGCACGAGCTCACCCGCGACCTCGACCTCGACGCCTTCGTGCTGTTCTCGTCCATGGGCGGGACCCTCGGCGGCCCCGGCCAGGGCAGCTACTCCGCCGCCAACGCCTACCTCGACGCGCTGGCCCGCCAGCGCGCCGCCGACGGCCTGCCCGCCACCTCCGTGGCCTGGGGCGTCTGGGCGGGCGGTGGCCTCGCCGACGGTGAGGTCGGTGAACTCGCCCGCCGGCTCGGGATGACACCGATGGACCCCGAACGGGCGCTGACACTGCTGTTCCGCGCCATCGACAGCGGCGAACCCGCCGTCGCCGCCGCCGACATCGACTGGGCGCGCTACGCCACCTCGTTCACCCTCTCCCGGCCCAGTGCGGCGCTGCGTGAACTGCCCGAGGCGGCGACCGCCCTCGCGGAGGCCGATCCGGCCGAGCAGGACACCGCGGCCGACCTCGG
This sequence comes from Streptacidiphilus sp. EB129, assembly GCF_041262645.1. Lineage (NCBI taxonomy): Bacteria > Bacillati > Actinomycetota > Actinomycetes > Kitasatosporales > Streptomycetaceae > Streptacidiphilus > Streptacidiphilus sp. EB129. The sequence goes on along the minus strand of NZ_JBGCCS010000026.1, from coordinate 14,213 downwards.
CCGGGAACTCGCCGCCCTGCCGAAGCCGGACCAGGACCGACGACTGCTGGACCTGGTGCGCTCACACGCCGCCGCGAGCCTCGGCCACGCCGAGGCGGACGCCATCGCCCCGACCCGGGCCTTCCGGGAGCTGGGTTTCGACTCGCTCACCGCCGTGGAACTGCGCAACCGGCTCGCCGCCGCCACCGGTCTGCGGCTGCCCGTGAGCCTGGTCTTCGACCAGCCGACGGCGACTGTCCTGGCCCGCCATCTGCGCAGCCTGCTGCTGGATGACGGACCGTCTGCTGATGCTCCGTCAGCACCGGTACCAGTAACGACCCTCGTCGACGACGACCCGATCGCCATCGTCGCCATGTCCTGCCGGCTGCCCGGCGGTGTCGCCTCGCCCGACGACCTGTGGCGTCTGCTGGTCGAGGAGCGGGACGCGGTCGGCCCCTTCCCGACCGACCGGGGCTGGGACATCGAGGGCCTGTACGACCCGAACCCCGAGCACACCGGCACCTTTTACGCCCGCGAGGGCGGATTCCTTTACCAGGCCGCCGACTTCGACCCCGGCTTCTTCGGCATCTCGCCACGCGAGGCGCTGGCGATGGACCCGCAGCAGCGGTTGCTGCTGGAGACCTCCTGGGAGGCGTTCGAGCGCGCGGGCATCAACCCCGAGACGGTACGCGGCAGCCGCACGGGCGTCTTCGTCGGCTCCAACTACCACGACTACGTCTGCCGCCTGCACGACGCACCCGAGGGGTTCGAGGGCCAACTGGCCCTCGGCAGCGCGGCCAGCGTCGCCTCCGGACGGATCAGCTACGTGCTCGGGCTTGAGGGCCCGGCGGTAACGGTGGACACGGCGTGCTCGTCCTCGCTGGTGGCGCTGCACCTGGCGGTGCAGGCGCTGCGGCGCGGCGAGTGCACCCTGGCGCTGGCCGGTGGTGTCACCGTCATCTCCTCCCCGGAGACCTTCGTCGAGTTCAGCCGCCAGCGCGCACTCGCCCCCGACGGCCGCTGCAAGGCCTTCGGCGAGGACGCCGACGGGGCCGGCTGGGCGGAGGGCGTAGCACTGCTGCTGGTCGAGCGGCTGAGCGACGCGCGGCGCAACGGGCACCCCGTGCTGGCGGTCGTGCGTGGCAGCGCGGTCAACCAGGACGGCGCGTCCAACGGCCTGACCGCCCCCAACGGCCCGTCACAGCAACGGGTGATCGGCGCGGCCCTGGCCGACGCGGGCCTGTCCGCCGCCGAGGTGGACGCCGTGGAGGCACACGGTACGGGGACGTCACTGGGCGACCCGATCGAGGCACAGGCCCTGCTGGCGACCTACGGGCAGGGACGCGACGCCGAACACCCGCTGTGGCTCGGGTCGGTGAAGTCCAACATCGCCCACACCCAGGCCGCCGCCGGTGCCGCGGGGGTGATCAAGATGGTGCAGGCGCTGCGGCACAGCCTGCTGCCCCGGACCCTGCACGCGGACCAGCCGTCGACCCGGATCGACTGGACGGCCGGCGCGGTGGAACTGCTCACCCGGGCCCGGCCGTGGACCACCGGCCCCCGCCCGCGTCGCTTCGGCGTCTCGGCCTTCGGCATCTCCGGTACCAATGCGCATGTCGTGATCGAGGAGGCCCCGGCCGTCGAACCTGTCGAGACCCTCGTGGACGTCGAGTCGGAGGCCGGGCCCGGCGCAGGGTTGATCCCGTGGACGCTGTCGGCCCGAACCGCAGACGCCCTGCGCCAGCAGGCAGTCTCCCTGCGGAACTCGGCAGGCGAGTTGGATCCGGTGGATGTGGGGTTCTCGTTGGCGTCGGGTCGTGCGGCGTTGGAGTACCGGGCGGTGGTGGTGGGTGCGGATCGTGAGGAGTTGCTGGCCGGACTTGACCGTCTGGGTGACGGGTCGCGTCCGGTGGGTGCCGGGGTGCGGCGTGAGGGCTCATTGGCGGTGTTGTTCACGGGTCAGGGTGCGCAGTGGGCGGGGATGGGGCGTGAGTTGTATGCCGCGTTTCCGGTGTTCGCGGCTGTGTTGGATGAGGTGTGTGCGCAGTTCGGGTCTGACTTGCGTGAGGTGATGTTCGGCGGGGTGGGTTTGGATGAGACGGGGTGGACGCAGCCGGCGTTGTTCGCGTTCGAGGTGGCTGCGTACCGTCTGGTCGAGTCTTGGGGTGTGGAGGCCGACTACCTGCTCGGGCACTCGATCGGTGAGTTGGCGGCGGCGTATGTGGCGGGGGTGTGGTCGCTGTCGGATGCGTGCCGGGTGGTGGCTGCGCGGGGTCGGTTGATGCAGGCGTTGCCCGCGGGTGGTGCGATGGTCGCGGTTGAGGCGAGCGAGGACGAGGTGCTGCCGCTGCTCACCGACGGGGTGAGCATTGCGGCGGTCAACGGCCCCACCTCAGTGGTGGTTTCCGGTGACGAGGACGAGGTCGAGCGCGTCGCCGCGCACTTCACCGGGGCCGGACGCCGTACCCGGCGTCTTCGGGTGAGTCATGCGTTCCACTCCGCGCGGATGGACGCGATGTTGGACGACTTCGCTGCTGTCCTGGCACAGGTCGAGTTCCGGGTGCCGCAGTTGGCGGTCATGTCGAATGTGACGGGTCGTCTGGCCACAGCCGAGGAGCTGATGTCGTCGGCGTACTGGGTGTCCCAGGTGCGCCAGGCCGTCCGCTTTGCCGACGGTGTGCGGGAGCTGACGGAGCGTGGCGTGACCCGCTTCGTGGAGGTGGGCCCGGACGGCGTGCTGTCGACCCTGACGGCCGACCTGGCCGAGGACGGCGTCGCCGTTCCGCTGGCCCGCCGCGACCGCGAGGCCGAACGGACCGCACTGGACGCGGTCGCCCAGCTGTATGTCGCCGGGGTACCCGTCGACTGGGCCCGGGTCATCGGCGCCGGACGACGCGTCGACCTGCCCACCTATCCCTTCCAGCGTGACCGCTACTGGCTGGACGCACCGCCGCGCGGCGGCGACCCGGTCGCCCTGGGGCAGGGAGCCGTCGAGCACCCGCTGCTCGGCGCGGCGGTCCCGCTGGCCGACGGCGACGGCTACGTCTTCACCAGTAGGCTGTCGGCCGCCGACCAGCCCTGGCTGGCGGACCACCGCGTCATGGACGCGACCCTGGTCCCCGGCACGGCGTTCGTCGACCTCGTACTGGGCGTCGGCGCCGTCGTCGGCTGCGAGCGCATCGAGGAGCTGACGCTGCAGGCACCGCTCGTCCTGGAGGACTCCGGTGCGGTGCAGGTCCAGCTGACCGTGGGGGCGCCGGACGAGATGGGCTCCCGCGCGGTGCGGGTCTTTTCCCGGGCGGGCGGCGCCGACCTGGACGAGCCGTGGACCCGGCACGCCACGGGCCGGCTGGTCGTCGGCCGTCAGTGGGTCGCCCCCGACCTGGGCGCCTGGCCGCCCGCCGAGGCTGAGGCAGTCGCGGTGGACGAGCTGTACGACACGCTCGCCGAGGCCGGATTCGCTTACGGTCCCGCGTTCCGGGGACTGCGCGCGGTGTGGCGGCGGGGCGCCGAGGTCTACGCCGAGGTCGGTCTCGCGCCGAACGAGCAAGCCGAGGCCGGCAGGTTCGGGATCCACCCGGCACTGCTCGACGCAGCCCTGCACACGCTCGCCTTCGCCGAGGGAGTCGCCGGGCGCGGCGTCCTCCCGTACTCGTTCGAGCGGGTGTCACTGGAACGCGTCGGCGCCGCCGCGCTCCGGGTGCGGCTGGTGGCGACCGCGCCGGACACCGTCACCGTCGACCTCGCCGACCACACCGGCAGCCCGGTGGCGACGATCGGCGGCCTGATCCTGCGGCCGGTCACCGCCGACCAGGTGAAGGCCGCCCGCTCCCGCTACCACGACTCGCTGTTCCGGGTCGACATGGTGATGGCGCCCACCGCCCCGGCCGGTGCCCACACCGGTGAGCACTGGGCGGTGCTCGGCCCGAACCCGGCCAAACTGGTGAAGGCGCTCGCGGTGGCCGGCGCTACGGTCGAGCCCTACCCGGACCTCGACGCGCTGCGCGACGCGATCACCGGCGGCACACCCGTCCCGGACCGGGTGATCGTCACCGGGATGGACGAGCAGGCCGGCAGCCTGTCGAGGCGCGTCCGCCACGCCACCTACTGGGCGCTGCAGCTCGTGCAGACCTGGCTCGGCGACGAGCGGTTCACCGACGCGCGGCTGGTCTTCGTCACCAGGAGCACCGGCGACGCGGTCGAGGACGACCTCGCCTGGGCACCCGTCTGGGGCCTGGTGCGGTCTGCCCTGTCCGAGAACCCCGAGCGCTTCGCCCTGCTTGACCTCGACGACCACGACGTCTCGTACCACGCACTCGCGGCGGCCGTCACCTGTGGCGAACCCAACGTCGCGGTCCGGGTGGGCGCGGTGCACGTCCCGCGCCTGGCCCGGGTGGCCGCCACCCCCGGCCTCACCCCGTCCGCCAGCTGGGACGGCGACGGCACCTTTCTGATCACCGGCGGCACCGGCGGCCTCGGCAGCCTGCTCGCCCGGCACCTGGTCGCCGAGCACGGCGTGCGGCATCTGCTGATCACCAGCCGGCGCGGCCTGGCGGCCGAGGGCGCGGAGGAGCTGCGCGCCGAACTGACCGCGCTCGGCGCCGAGGTGCGGATCGCCGAGTGCGACGTCGCCGACCGGGCCGCCCTGGTGGAACTGCTCGCCTCGATCCCCGCCGAGCACCCGCTGCGCGGTGTGGTGCACGCCGCCGGGGTCGTGGACGACGGTGTGGTCTCCTCGCTCACCCGCGAGCAGATCGACATCGTGCTGCGCCCGAAGGTCGACGCGGCGATCAATCTGGACCAGCTCACCCGGGGCATGGACCTGTCCGCGTTCGTGCTGTTCTCCTCGCTGGCCGGGACGTTCGGCGGCACCGGGCAGGCCAACTACGCCGCCGCCAACACCTTCCTGGACGCCCTGGCGCACCAGCGCAAGGCCTCCGGCCTGCCCGCGCTGTCCCTGGCTTGGGGACTGTGGGAGCAGCCCAGCGGCATGACCTCCAAGTTGGACGAAAGCGACTTCAAGCGGATGGCCCGGGGTGGCCTCGAACCGCTGTCCTCGGCCGAGGGCCTCGCCCTGTTCGACATCGCCTGCGTCGTCGACGAGGCCGTGCTGGTGCCCGCCCGGCTCGTGATCGACTCCATCGCCGCCCAGGCCGGCACCGAGGCCGTCCCGGCGATCCTGCGCGGCCTCGTCGGCCGCCCGGCCCGGCACGCCGTCACGGCCGCGGCCGGTCCCGCGACGGTCGGTGCGGCGGCACCCAGCGGCGGCCTGGAGCGGCAACTCGCGCAGATGTCCCCAGCCGAGCGGGAGCACACCCTGCTCGAACTCGTGCGCACGGAAGCCGCGATGGTCCTCGGTTACCCGGGTCCTGGCGCCGTCGAGGCCGAACGCGGCTTCCTGGAGCTCGGTTTCGACTCACTCACCGCACTCGAACTGCGCAACCGGCTCACCGGCGCCACCGGACTGCGGCTTCCCGCCACCGTCCTGTTCGACTACCCGTCGCCGACCTCGATGGCGGCACACCTGCTCGGCCACCTCGTCCAGGACGAGGCCGAGTCGGCCCGGGACATCGCCCTCGCCGGCCTGGCCGGCCTGGAGACCGCCCTGCCCGAACTCACTGCGGACGACGACACCCGCGAGCAGCTCGCCAGGCGCCTCCAGGACCTGCTGGACCGGATCGCGGGCCGCCCGGCCGATGGTCCCACCGTCGTCGACCGCCTCGACGAGGCCACCGACGACGACCTGTTCGCCTTCATCGAGAACGATCTCGGTCTCTGACTCCCCGCCGTGCTCCACGCGGTGGCGCACCTCCAGAAAGGCAACGACCCCCGATGAACGAAGACAAGCTGCGCGACTACCTCAAGCGCGTGACGGTCGATCTGACCCGGGTCCGGGAGCGGCTGCAGGAGGTCGAGTACAAGGCCCAGGAACCGATCGCGATTGTGGCGATGAGTTGTCGGTATCCGGGTGGTGTGGGGTCGCCGGAGGATTTGTGGCGGTTGGTTGCTGAGGGTGGGGACGGGGTGGGGGCGTTCCCGTCGGATCGTGGGTGGGATCTGGAGAACTTGTATCACCCGGATCCGGATCATCGGGGGACGACGTACTCGATGGAGGGTGGGTTCCTGTACGACGCTGCGGAGTTCGACCCGGAGATGTTCGGGATCTCGCCGCGCGAGGCGCTGGGCATGGACCCGCAACAGCGCCTTCTGCTGGAGGCCTCCTGGGAGGGTTTCGAGCGCGCCGGTATCGACCCGGAGTCCCTGCGCAGCAGCCGGACCGGGGTCTTCGTCGGCGTGATGTACAACGACTACGGCGCCCGGCTGCGGGAGATCCCCGAAGGCATGGAGGGGTACGTCGGCAACGGCAGTGCGCCGAGTGTTGCCTCGGGTCGGATTTCGTACACGTTCGGTCTTGAGGGTCCGGCGGTGACGGTGGATACGGCGTGTTCGTCGTCGTTGGTGGCGTTGCATCTGGCGGTGACGGCGCTGCGGCGTGGTGAGTGCTCGCTGGCGCTGGCGGGTGGTGTGACGGTGATGTCCACGCCGGGTACTTTCGTCGGCTTCAGCCGGCAGCGGGGGCTGTCCCTGACCGGTCGCTGCCGGGCGTTCTCGGACGATGCGGATGGTACGGGGTGGGGTGAGGGTGTTGGGTTGTTGTTGGTGGAGCGGTTGTCGGATGCGCGGCGTCTTGGGCATCCGGTGTTGGCGGTGGTGCGTGGGAGTGCGGTGAATCAGGATGGTGCGTCGAGTGGTTTGACGGCGCCGAATGGTCCGTCGCAGCAGCGGGTGATCGGGGCGGCGTTGGCGTCGGCTGGGTTGTCCGCCACTGAGGTGGATGTGGTGGAGGCGCATGGTACGGGGACGTCGTTGGGTGATCCGATTGAGGCTCAGGCGTTGTTGGCGACGTATGGGCAGGGTCGTGATTCGGGCAGTCCGTTGTGGTTGGGGTCGGTGAAGTCGAATGTGGGTCATACGCAGGCTGCTGCGGGTGTGGCGGGTGTGATCAAGATGGTGCAGGCGATGCGGGCTGGTGTGCTGCCCAAGACGCTGCATGTCTCGGAGCCCTCGACGCATGTGGACTGGTCGGCGGGTGCGGTGGAACTGCTGACGGAGGCTCGGGTCTGGCCGGAGGTGGACCGTCCGCGGCGTGCGGGTGTCTCGGCGTTCGGTGTGTCGGGGACCAATGCGCACGTGATCCTGGAGCAGGCGCCCGAGGCTGAGGCTGACGTCGAGGTGGCTGTCTCGCCGCTGACGGTGGTGCCGTGGGTGCTGTCGGGGCGTACGGAGGAGGCGTTGCGGTCGGCCGCGGGTCGGTTGCGGGACTCGGCTGGCGAGTTGGATCCGGTGGATGTGGGGTTTTCGTTGGCGTCGGGTCGTGCGGCGCTGGAGCATCGTGCGGTGGTGCTGGGTGGGGGTCGTGAGGAGTTGCTGGCCGGGTTGGGTGACCTGGCGGTGCGTGGTGTGGTGCGTTCGGGTCGGTCGGCGGTGTTGTTTACGGGTCAGGGTGCGCAGTGGGCGGGGATGGGGCGTGAGTTGTATGCCGCGTTTCCGGTGTTCGCGGCTGCGTTGGACGAGGTGTGTGCGGAGTTCGGGTCTGGCTTGCGTGAGGTGATGTTCGGCGGGGTGGGTTTGGATGAGACGGGGTGGACGCAGCCGGCGTTGTTCGCGTTCGAGGTGGCTGCGTACCGTCTGGTCGAGTCTTGGGGTGTGGAGGCCGACTATCTGCTCGGGCACTCGATCGGTGAGTTGGCGGCGGCGTATGTGGCGGGGGTGTGGTCGCTGTCGGATGCGTGTCGGGTGGTGGCTGCGCGGGGTCGTTTGATGCAGGCGTTGCCTGCGGGTGGTGCGATGGTCGCGGTTGAGGCGAGCGAGGACGAGGTGCTGCTCGTGCTCACCGACGGGGTGAGTATCGCGGCGGTCAACGGTCCCACCTCGGTGGTGGTTTCCGGTGACGAGGACGAGGTCGACCGTATCGCCGCGCACTTCACCGGGTCTGGTCGTCGTACTCGGCGTCTGCGGGTGAGTCATGCGTTCCACTCCTCCCGGATGGACGCGATGTTGGACGATTTTGCGGCCGTCCTGGAGGGTGTTGAGTTCTCGCGTCCGCGGATCGGTGTGGTGTCGAATGTGACAGGTCGTCTGGCCACAGCTGATGAGCTGATGTCTCCCGTGTACTGGGTGTCCCAGGTCCGTCGGGCGGTTCGCTTTGCTGATGGTGTGGGTGAGTTGGTGGAGCGTGGGGTGACGCGCTTCGTCGAGGTCGGGCCTGACGGGGTGCTCACGGCTCTGGCAGCGGAGTTGGCCGAGGGGACGGTGGTGGCACTTGCCCGTCGTGACCGTGAGGCGGAGCGTACGGTGCTGGAGGCGCTGGGGCGGTTGTACGTTTCGGGGGCCCGGGTGGACTGGGTTGCGGTGATCGGCGGCGGTCGACAGGTCGATCTGCCGACTTATGCCTTCCAGCACCAGCGCTACTGGCTCGACAACCCGATCGACGGCGGAGACCCGACAGCCCTCGGTCAGCGGGCGGTCGACCATCCGCTGCTGGCCTCCGCGATCAGCCTGGCCGACGGCGACGGCTATGTGTTCACCAGCCGCCTGTCCGTCATCGACCAGCCCTGGTTGGCCGATCACGCGGTCCTCGGCACGGTACTGCTCCCGGGGACAGCGTTCGTCGACCTCGCCCTGCGCGTGGCCGAGATGCTGGACTGCGACCAGGTCGAGGATCTGGCCCTGGAGGCACCGCTCGTCGTCCCGGCGTCCGGCGGGGTCCAGCTGCAGCTGGCCGTGGGGGTTCCGGACGCGGACGGGGCCAGGGAGCTCACCGTCCACTCCCGGGTGGACGGATCGGACGACCCCTGGGTTCGGCACGCCACCGGCCGCATCGCCCCTGGCGTACGCGAGGACGCCCCTGACCTGGTGATCTGGCCCCCGGCCGATGCTCAGCCGCTGTCCGTCGACGGACTGTACGAGGCGTTCGCCGAGGCCGGGCTCGGCTACGGGCCTGCCTTCCAGGGGCTGCAGGCCGCGTGGCAGCGCGGCGGGGAGCTGTTCGCCGAGGTCGCCCTGGCCGAGCAGTTCCAGGTGGACGCCTCACGCTTCTGTGTCCATCCGGCGCTGCTCGACGCGGCCCTGCACGTCCTCGCTTTCGCCGACCAGGACGGTAGCGCAGCCAACGCCCTGCCGTTCGCCTTCCGGGGCGTCTCGGTACAGGCCACCGGCGCCGTCGCGCTTCGGGTCCGGCTGACGATGTCCGCGCCCGACACGGCGTCGCTCGACCTCGCGGACCACTCCGGCCGCCCGCTCGCCTCCGTCGCAGCCCTCATGCTGCGTCCGGTCACCGCCGCCCAGCTCGGGTCGGGCCAGGACGCGCTGTTCAGGATCGACCTGACGCCCGCCCCGGCCGGGGCGCAGCAGCCAGTCGGCCGGGTCGCCGTCCTCGGTTCCGATCCGCTCGGCGCCGGGGAGGTTCTGCGAGCGGCCGGTGCGGACGTGGCTCAGCACCCGGACCTCGCCGCCCTGACTGGTGCACTCGACGACGGTGCCGAGCTGCCCGGCGTGATCCTCATCCCCGCCGCCGGGCTTGGCTGCTCCGTGTCGGCGGACGAGCCGGACCACCGTTCGGATGAGGTCGACGCGGCCGCCGACGCACACCGAACCAGCCGTCAGGCCCTGGCCCTGATCCAGGCCGTCCTCCGCGACGGACGGCTGGAGTCGACGCGCCTGGTCTTCCTCGCGTCGGACCCCGACTCGGACGCGGCCCGGGCCTGCGCCACCCTCACCGGGCTGGTGCGATCCGCAGACTCCGAATACCCGGGCCGGTTCGCTGTCGTGCAGCTCGGTACCGACGAGTCCGACCTCGCGAGTCTTCCCGCGGCGCTGGCCTGCGCCGAACCGGTCGTCACGGTGCGTGCCGGCGCGGTGCTCGTGCCACGTCTCGCCCGGGCGGGCGCGGAGAGCACCGAGGCACCGTCCGCGAGCTGGAGCCCGGACGGCACCGTCCTGGTGACGGGTGGAACCGGTGGTCTGGGCGCACTGATCGCCGAACACCTGGTCTCCCGGCACGGCGTGCGGCACCTGCTCCTGACCAGCCGGCGCGGCCAGGACGCGCCAGGCGCAGCACAGTTGGCCGAGACACTGACGGGATTTGGCGCGCAGGTCACCATCGCGGCCTGTGACGTCGCGGACCGCTCCGCTCTCGCCCGCCTGCTCGCCGCCATCCCCGCCGAGCACCCGCTGCGCGGCGTGGTCCACACGGCGGGCGTCACCCACGACGCGATGCTGCCCTCGCTCACCGCGGAGACGCTCGACTCGGTCCTTCGGCCCAAGGTCGACGCCGCCGTCCACCTCGACGCGCTGACCCGTGACGCCGACCTCACCGCCTTCGTCCTCTACTCCTCGCTGGCGGGAACCCTCGGCGGTGCCGGCCAGGCCGCGTACTCCGCCGCCAACACCTACCTCGACGCGCTGGCGCAGCGCCGTCGTGCTGCCGGACTCCCCGGCCTCTCGCTCGCCTGGGGCCTGTGGGAGCAGACCAGTGGGATCACCGCGAAGCTGAGCAACGTGGACCGGCAGCGGATGGCGCGCAACGGTCTCGACCCGCTGCCCTCCGAGGAGGCCCTGAGTCTCTTCGACCGGGCCTGTACTGCGGACGCTCCCGTGCTCGCCCTTGCCAGGCTGAGGATCGAGAAACTGCGCGCCCAGGCGGTCGTTCCGGCCGTGCTGCATGGCCTGACCGGTCGACCCGCCCGGCGCGGCGGGCGCTCGCTCGGGTCCGGCACCGATGACGTTCTTCGCCAGCGCCTGATCACCATGGCGCCGGCCGACCGGGAACGCGCCATGCTCCGGCTCGTCCGGGCGGAGGCGGCCACCGTTCTGGGCCACACCAGTGCCGACGCAGTCGACTCGGAGCGCGGCTTCCTGGAGTCCGGCTTCGACTCGCTCACCGTCCTCGAACTGCGCAACCGGCTCGCGGCGGCCACCGGACTCAGCCTGCCCGCGACGCTGCTCTTCGACCACCCGGTGCCGCGCCGCCTCGCCGCGCATCTGTTGGAGCGCCTGCTGGCGGACAGTGCCACCAGGGCAATAGCCACCCGGCCGGAGACCGGTGCCGGTTCCACTGTGGCTGGTGCCGATGACGAACCGATCGCGATTGTGGCGATGAGTTGTCGGTATCCGGGTGGTGTGGGGTCGCCGGAGGATTTGTGGCGGTTGGTTGCTGAGGGTGGGGACGGGGTGGGGGCGTTCCCGTCGGATCGTGGGTGGGATCTGGAGAACTTGTATCACCCGGATCCGGATCATCGGGGGACGACGTACTCGATGGAGGGTGGGTTCCTGTACGACGCTGCGGAGTTCGACCCGGAGATGTTCGGGATCTCGCCGCGTGAGGCGCTGGCGATGGATCCGCAGCAGCGTCTGCTGCTGGAGACCTCCTGGGAGGTACTGGAGAACGCCGCCATCGACCCCGCCACGCTGCGGCAGAGTCGGACCGGTGTGTTCGTCGGCGTGATGTACAACGACTACGCCTCGCGGCTGCGCGAGGTGCCGGACGGGCTGGAGGGGTACGTCGGCAACGGGAGTGCGCCGAGTGTTGCCTCGGGTCGGATTTCGTACACGTTCGGGTTTGAGGGTCCGGCGGTGACGGTGGATACGGCGTGTTCGTCGTCGTTGGTGGCGTTGCACCTGGCGGTGACGGCGTTGCGGCGCGGCGAGTGCTCGCTCGCGCTCGCCGGCGGCGTCACGGTGATGTCCACGCCGGGTACGTTCGTCGGCTTCAGCCGGCAGCGCGGCTTGGCGGCGGACGGCCGTTGCAAGGCCTTCTCGGACGATGCGGATGGTACGGGGTGGGGTGAGGGTGTTGGGTTGTTGTTGGTGGAGCGGTTGTCGGATGCGCGGCGTCTTGGGCATCCGGTGTTGGCGGTGGTGCGTGGGAGTGCGGTGAATCAGGATGGTGCGTCGAGTGGTTTGACGGCGCCGAATGGTCCGTCGCAGCAGCGGGTGATCGGGGCGGCGTTGGCGTCGGCTGGGTTGTCTGCGGCTGAGGTGGATGTGGTGGAGGCGCATGGTACGGGGACGTCGTTGGGTGATCCGATTGAGGCTCAGGCGTTGTTGGCGACGTATGGGCAGGGTCGTGATTCGGGCAGTCCGTTGTGGTTGGGGTCGGTGAAGTCGAATCTGGGTCATACGCAGGCTGCTGCTGGTGTGGCGGGTGTGATCAAGATGGTGCAGGCGATGCGGGCTGGTGTGCTGCCCAAGACGCTGCATGTCTCTGAGCCCTCGACGCACGTGGACTGGTCGGCGGGCGAGGTCCAGTTGCTGACCGAGGCTCGGGTCTGGCCGGAGGTGAATCGTCCGCGCCGGGCCGCAGTGTCCGCGTTCGGAATCTCGGGGACCAACGCGCACGTGATTCTGGAACAGGTGACCGAGGCTGATGTTGAGGTGACCGCCTCGCCGCTGTCGGTCGTGCCGTGGGTGCTGTCGGCGCGTTCGGAAGAGGCGTTGCGGGCCGCGGCGGGCCGGTTGCGGGAGTCCGTGACGGATGTGGATCCGGTGGATGTGGGGTTCTCGTTGGCGTCGGGTCGTGCGGCGTTGGAGTATCGGGCGGTGGTGGTGGGTGCGGATCGTGAGGAGTTGCTGGCCGGTCTTGACCGTCTGGGTGATGGGTCGGGTCCGGTGGGTGCTGGGGTGCGGCGTGAGGGCTCATTGGCGGTGTTGTTCACGGGTCAGGGTGCGCAGTGGGCGGGGATGGGGCGTGAGTTGTATGGGGCGTTTCCGGTGTTCGCGGCTGTGTTGGATGAGGTGTGTGCGCAGTTCGGGTCTGGCTTGCGTGAGGTGATGTTCGGCGGGGTGGGTTTGGATGAGACGGGGTGGACGCAGCCGGCGCTGTTCGCGTTCGAGGTGGCTGCGTACCGTCTGGTCGAGTCGTGGGGTGTGGAGGCCGACTACCTTCTGGGTCATTCGATCGGTGAGTTGGCGGCGGCGTACGTGGCGGGGGTGTGGTCGCTGTCGGACGCCTGCCGGGTGGTGGCTGCGCGGGGTCGGTTGATGCAGGCGTTGCCTGCGGGTGGTGCGATGGTCGCGGTTGAGGCGACCGAGGACGAGGTGCTGCCCGTGCTCACCGACGGGGTGAGTATCGCGGCGGTCAACGGTCCCACCTCGGTGGTGGTTTCCGGTGACGAGGACGAGGTCGAGCGCGTCGCCGCGCACTTCACCGCGATCGGCCGCCGTACCCGGCGTCTTCGGGTGAGTCATGCGTTCCACTCCGCGCGGATGGACGCGATGCTGGACGACTTCCGTGCGGTGCTTGAGGGCGTTGAGTTCTCACATCCGCGGATCGACATCGTGTCGAATGTGACAGGTCGTCTGGCTACGGCTGATGAGCTGATGTCGCCGGCGTACTGGGTGTCTCAGGTTCGTCGGGCGGTTCGCTTCGCTGATGGTGTGGGGGTGTTGGTGGAGCGTGGGGTGACGCGCTTCGTGGAGGTCGGACCTGACGGGGTGCTGGCCGCATTGACGGCTGACCTGGTCGACGGGACAGCTGTGTCCATCGCCCGGCGTGAGCGTGAGGCGGAGCGGACCGCGCTGGAAGCCCTGGGACGGCTGCATGTGTCCGGGGTTCGGGTGGACTGGGCTGCGGTGATCGGTGGCGGTCGGCGGGTGGAACTGCCGACGTATGCCTTCCAGCGCGAGCGGTACTGGCTCGACGCGCCGAGCGTCACCGACGGAGATCTCCAGGATCTCGTGGATGGCCAGGACTTGGCGCTATTGGGTGTGGAGTTGGGTTTGGGTGGTGGGGTGTTGGAGGAGGTGGTTCCGGCGTTGTCGGAGTGGCGTCGCCGGCGCGTGGAGCGCGGGCGGGTGGGGTCGTGGGTGTACCGGGAGGTGTGGAGGGAGATCGGGACGATCGCCGAGTCCGGAGAGGCTGTTCCTCCCGCCGGGGATTGGCTGGTCGTGGCGACGGAGGGGGCTGATGCGTCTGAGGTGGTTGTGGGCCTGGGCGCCGGAACGCGGTTGGTGACTGTGGATGGGGGGGCGGATCGCGCGGCGGTGGCGAAGGCGCTGGAGGGTGTTGCGGGCGCTGGGAAGCTTGCTGGGGTTGTGTCGTTGGTGGCGCTTGGTGCGGTGGATGCGGTGTTGTCGACGTTGGTGGTGGTGCAGGGGTTGGGTGATGTGGGTGTGGGTGTGCCGTTGTGGGTGGTGACGCAGGGGGGTGTGTGTGCGGTTGAGGGTGATGTGGT
>NZ_JBGCCS010000025.1:0-119035 GCF_041262645.1 Streptacidiphilus sp. EB129 | reverse complement strand
AGCCCCGGGGCCCGGGGGGCCCGCCCCCCCCGCCCCACCCCTCGGCGGCCGGTCCCCGTCGGTCCTTGGTCCCCCCCCCCCCCGCGGGGGCGCCCCCCCCCCCGCGCGCCCGCCCCGGCGTCTTGCTCGTTGCACACGATCCGCGTGCTCAGACGTTTTGTGCGACACCGGCCATGTTTCACGTGAAACGGCGCGTACGATCATGCCAGTCCATGCGGAGGAGGGGACCCTCAGATCATGACCCAGCAGCATCCGACCCACGCCCCGCTCTGGCGCTACGGCACCAGCGGTCCCGCTGTTGCCGAGATCCGCTTCAAGCTCAGTCTTCTGGGGCTGCTCCCGGCAGTGCACATAGCCGCCCAGCAGATGGCCGCCGACCACATAGCCGGTCAGAACGACGCCGCCCACTTCGACGCGGACGTCGACGCAGCCGTCCGCCACTTCCAGCAGCAGCGCGGACTCACCGCTGACGGAATCGTCGGGCCGGAGACCTACCGCCACCTCAATGAAGCCCGCTGGCGGCTGGGAGACCGGGTCCTGAGCCATATCGCCAGCAGCCTCCTGGTCGGCGACGACGTCGCACAGCTTCAGCAGCGGCTGCTCGACATGGGCTTCACACCAGGACGCGTCGACGGGATCTTCGGATCTGCCACCGCACGGGCCCTCGGTGAGTTCCAACGCGACATGGGCCTCCACCCCGACGGCGTCCTCGGCCCCAGCACCTACTCGGTACTGGAGCGCCTGTCCCGCACGGTGGTGGGCGGTGCCCCGCATGTGATGCGGGAGACCGAGATGCTGCGGCACTCCGGCCCGGCTCTCCCCGGCAAGGTGATCGTGATCGACCCCGGGCACGGCGGTAAGGACCCTGGTGTCGTCGCCCACGGCCTCACCGAGGCCGCCATCGTCGGAGACATCGCCATGCGCCTGGAGAGCCGACTGACGGCCCTGGGAGTGCGGACCTATGTCACCCGAGGGGCCACCAGCGGGGGAGACGAGGCCGAACGAGCCCGGTTCGCCAACGACACCACGGCGAACCTGATGCTCTCGCTCCACCTCGACGGCCACACCAACCCGCATGCCTCAGGCGTCTCGACCTACTACTACGGCGACGAGAGCCGCAACCGCTGGTCGCACACCGGAAAGCAGTTCGCCGGGCTGCTGCAGCGCGAGTTGGTCGCCCGCTGTGGACTCGGCGACAACCGCAGCCATGCCCGTACCTGGACGCTGCTGCGCTCCACCCGCATGGCTGCAGTCCGGCTCGAACTCGGCTATCTGACCAACCCCGAGGATGCCGGCCGACTCGCCTCCGTACAGCTGCGGGCCCAGGTCGTGGAAGCCATTGCCGTCGCCGTGCAGCGGCTCTACCTCCCGCCGGAGGACGACGCCCCCACGGGCGTCCTGCACCTGCCCGCCATCCTCTCCTGAGGCCCGTCCGCCGCCCGGGCCCGTCCTCACCTGAGCCCGGGCCCGAGGGGTGCTCACAGCGGGCGGAGTGACGGCTCCTTCTGCACGGCGCCCAGCAGCCGCTCCAGCGCGACCTCCATCTCGCCCTTCCAGGAGATCGCCGATCGCACCTCCAGCCGGAGTCGCGGATAGCGTGGGTGTGGCCGGACCGTCTTGAAGCCCACAGCGAGGAGATGGTCCGCCGGTAGCACGCAACCGGGCTCCGTCCAGCGCGCGTCGCCGAACGCCTCTACGGCCTTGACCCCACGCCGCACCAGATCCTTGGCGACGGCCTGCACCAGCATCCGGCCAATGCCCTGCCCCTGGAAACCCGGCAGCACCCGCCCTGTCATCAGCTGGACCGCGTCCGGCGACACCGGGCTGGTCGGAAAGGCCAACGACCGGGGGACATAGGCGGGCGGGGCGTAGAGCACATAGCCCACCGGCACGTCGTCGACATAGGCGATCCGGCCGCAGGAGCCCCACTCCAGCAGCACCCCCGAGATCCAGGACTCCTTCTCCAGCTCCGGCTGGCCGTCCTTGATCGCCGCCTCGCCACTGACCGGGTCGAGCTCCCAGAAGACACACGAACGGCAGGGCAGCGGAAGATCAGTGAGCGAGTCGAGAGTCAGCGGTACGAGCCTGCGTCCCATGCACCGAACCTCTGCTCTCAGCGGTCATCTTCTCGGCGATCATCTTCTCAGTGGACTTGACCTCAGCGGTCGTCACTTCGGTGTCCTTGCTCCACGATAAGCCGCTCAGCGGCAGCTCAGCATTCCGACGGGAACAATCATGGATCAGTCCGCCGAGGAAACCCCCGAGCCCACCCACTCCCAGGCCCGCAATCACCAGCACCGTCCAGCTCCGCACGCGCATGGCCCCTCCAGGTATGGCCGGCCGCTGTGCTCCTGCGCGCATGCTAATCCCGGATCCGCAGATGGCGAAGGGCCCCTGTTTCACGTGAAACAGGGGCCCTTCGCTATGGCTCTGTCATCTCGGCATCCGTCAGACCGGCATCCGCCAGCCTGCGGCGTCAGTCCTCCGCGTCAGCGCGGCCCTGCTTGAGCACCTGGCCCTCTCCCGGCGCGAACAGCGCGAGGATGCGGTCGAGATCCTCCATCGAGGCGTACTCCACGACGATCTTCCCGCGGTCCTTGCCCAACTCGACCTTCACCCGGGTGTCGAAGCGGTCCGAAAGTCGGCTCGCCAGACTGGCCAGGGCAGGCGACACGCGCTTGCCGGCCCGAGGTGCCCGGGGCTTCCGATCCGGCCCCTGCTCCATCCGGGCCAACTGAACGATCTCTTCGACCGTGCGCACCGACAGTCCCTCGGCGTTGATCCGCTCGGCCAGCCGATCCTGCTCCTCGGCGCTGTCCAGACCGAGCAGCGCTCGGGCGTGCCCGGCCGAGATGGAGCCGGCCGCCACCCGTCGCTGAACCGCCGGGGGCAGACGGAGCAGGCGCAGGGTATTCGCCACCTGAGGGCGGGAACGCCCGATGCGGTCCGCCAGCTGGTCCTGGGTGCACGCGAAGTCCCGCAGGAGCTGCTCATACGCTGCAGCCTCTTCAAGGGGATTGAGCTGCGCGCGATGCAGGTTCTCCAGCAGCGCATCCAGAAGCAGCTTCTCGTCCTCGGTCGCACGGACGATGGCCGGGATCGTCTCCAGGCCCGCCTCGCGGGAGGCACGCCAACGGCGCTCCCCCATGATCAGCTCATAGCGGTCCGGGGAGATCTGCCGCACCACGACCGGCTGGAGCAGGCCCACCTCCTTGATGGAATGCACCAGCTCTTCGAGTGCTTCCTGCTCGAAATAGTCACGCGGCTGACGGGGGTTGGGCGTGATCGCATCGATCGGGATCTCAGCGAAGTAGGCTCCGTCCACCGGCTGGAGCTCGGGGCCGTTCGCCGTTTCACGTGAAACACCGCTGTCGCTCGACCGCTCCAGGGTGCCTACGGCACCGGCTGCGGAGTAGTCCTGACGTTCAGCCAAGCCGGCGACCTTCACCGCCGCGATGCCACGCCCCGACCCCAGCGAGGGGATCTCCGAGGGGGAGACCGCACCACCGTTGACGGGGGCGGCAGCCCTGGTGTCCGGCCCTGCCGCGGCCGGAATGAGTGCTCCCAGACCCTTGCCCAGACCCCTGCGACGCTCGCTCACCGGTTCCCCTCCATTGCGCTGTGCCCTACTGCGTGCTGACCCACTGCTTGCTCTGCACCCGCTGCCTGGACGGGACTGGCTGTCTGTTCCAGACCGGCTGCCTCATACCCGGCGGGCTCCGGCTGGGCCATCCTCCGAGGGTGCTGCTGGTACACCCCGGGGTGGACCGGGTGTGCCACGAAGGGGGTTCCCGCTGCGGCGCGATCTGCTTCGGCACCGCGCAGCGCGATCTCGCGCGCGGCCTCCAGGTAGGAGAGCGCGCCCGTCGACCCAGGGTCGTAGGTCAACACGGTCTGCCCATAGCTGGGAGCCTCCGACACCCGGACCGAGCGGGGGATGCTGGTCTTGAGCACCTCCTCCTGGAAATGGGTGCGGACCTCCTCGGCAACCTGCGAGGCGAGGCGAGTGCGCGCGTCGTACATCGTCAGCAGGATCGTCGACACATGCAGATGCGGATTGAGGTGCGCTCGTACCAGGTCCACATTGCGCAGCAGCTGACCCAATCCCTCCAGTGCGTAGTACTCGCACTGGATCGGGATCAGCACCTCGCGCCCGGCGACCATGGCGTTGACGGTGAGCAGTCCCAGCGACGGCGGACAGTCGATCAGCACGTAGTCCAGCGGCTGCTCATAGGCCTCGATCGCCCGCTGCAGTCGGCTCTCCCGAGCCACCAGCGAGACCAGTTCGATCTCTGCGCCGGCGAGGTCGATGGTCGCGGGGCAGCAGAACAGACCTTCCACGTCGATCACGGGCTGCACCACATCGGCCAGTGGCTTGCCCTCGACCAGTACGTCGTAGATGGAAGGAACCTCGGCGTGATGGTCGATTCCCAACGCCGTGGAGGCGTTCCCCTGAGGGTCCAGGTCGATCACCAGTACGCGGGCTCCATGCAGGGCCAGCGAGGCGGCAAGGTTGACCGTGGTGGTCGTCTTGCCCACGCCGCCTTTCTGGTTGGCCACCACCATCACCCTGGTGGTGGCGGGCCGGGGAAGTGCTTCCCCAGTGCGTCCCATCGCCTCGACCGCTGCCTGTGCGGCACGTCCGATGGGTGTGTCGTCGATCAGCGGGGTGGCCTCAGAGTCCTGCATGGGCGCCAGTGTTTCATGGGCGACCCGCGCCTGGGGGGTGACCCCCGATCCATGGCTCCGGCCACGAGGGCCCGGCAAGGGGTCACCGACTGGATGAAGTCCGTTGGGCACCTGGATTTCGCTGGGCACCTGAATCTCGCTAGGCAAGGGTTCGCCCCCCTCTCTGTCCTGGCTGACGCTGAAATCATCGCGCAACCGACTGACACGAGGTGGCTGTTGTGGTTCTTCTGGACCCCGACGGGCCGGATCTTCACTCGAACGACGACTGAGCTGTGCGGCCCCGCGGCTGCGGCTCAGAATTCCCGGAAGCAGAGAGCGACGTTTCACGTGAAACACGATGCCCGTTTTGCTGGAAATCTGACGTTTCGACACTCCGGTGAAGGCAGGAGAGAGATCCAGTGCCGACCAGGCCACCACACCACTGAGGGCTGGTGTTTCACGTGAAACGTGAAACACCAGCCCTCAGTGGTGTGGCTCTGACTACTGCCTTCTCGCCTACCGCCTTCTGACTTGCTGCCTAGCGGCGGCGCTTGGACGAGGTTCCGCGCGCGGCAGCGGCCCCCGCCCGTCCGGCACGCGCCGCTCGGGCTCGTCGCGTCGCGGCCTTAACGCCGCCTGGACTCTCGCCCACCGTGACCCGGACCACGTGAGTCGGAGTCTCCACGACACCCTCGCCGGCCGTCCCCACCGACCAGTCCTGCGCCCCCAGCCGTACCAGGGCCGCCTGGTGGTCGACCAGCTCCTGGGCCGCCGAGTCGCCCTTCAGTGCCAGCATCTCGCCGTAGGGCCGCAGCAGCGGCAGTCCCCAGCCCGCCAGGCGGTCCAGCGGAGCGACCGCTCGCGCCGTCACCACATCGACGGACAGGGTGCCGACCATCTCCTCGGCCCGGCCGCGCAGCACTCGCACATTGTCCAGCTCCAGCTCCCGGACGACCTCCTCCAGGAAGTTGGTCCGGCGAAGCAGCGGCTCCAGCAGGGTGATCTGCACATCGGGACGGGCCAGCGCCACCGGGATCCCCGGCAGCCCCGCCCCGGACCCGACATCACAGAGGGTCACCCCGGGCCGGAGCAGCTCACCCAGCACCGCGCAGTTGAGCACGTGCCGGTCCCACAAGCGCGGCACCTCTCGCGGGCCGATCAGCCCACGCTTGACGCCTGCGTCGGCCAGCAGTTCGGCGTAGCGGACCGCCTGATCGAAGCGGTCTCCGAAGATCCTCCGGGCCGCTTCCGGTGCCGCAGGGAGTTCCTGGGAGAACTCCTCAGCCGCCGATTCTGCTTCCGCCATCGTTCACCCTCTCCTCAGTGCTCCGTTCACGCAGGAAGCGATCAGGCAGGAAGGACGACGACGCGCCGCTGCGGCTCCTCGCCCTCCGACTCGCTGCGCAGCCCGGCCGCCGCTACCGCGTCATGCACGACCTTGCGCTCGAAGGGCGTCATCGGACGGAGCTTCACCGGGACGCCACCCTCCTTGGCCTCCTTGGCCGCCTCGGCCCCCAGCTCCGCCAGCTCGGCACGCTTGCGTGCGCGGAACCCGGCAATGTCCAGCATCAGCCTGCTCCGCTCACCGGTCTCGCGGTGCACGGCCAGGCGAGTCAGCTCCTGGAGCGCCTCCAGCACCTCACCATCCTGGCCCACCAGACGCTGCAGCGACCGGTCCGCACCGGGACCCTCACCGATGATCGACACAGAGGCGCGGTCGCCCTCCACATCCATGTCGATGTCACCGTCCAGGTCCGCGATGTCGAGCAGCGCCTCCAGGTAGTCCGCCGCGATCTCGCCTTCCTGCTCCAGCTGGCCGAGCAGATCGCTCTTCGACTCGCCGTTCTCGACGGGCGTCACGGTGCCTTCCGTCACGGATGGGCTCCTTTTGCATTCTGTGGTGGGTAGGTCAGGCGAGAGGTGCGGGGGTACCGGCCGACGGCTAGGACTTCTTCTTCGGCTGCTGCTGCCGGCCCGCAGGCTGCGTGCTGCGCTTGCCCGGCTGGTTGCCGCGCTTCTGCTGGCCGCCGCCCTGCGCCGGCGGGGTGCTGCCGGAGGTCTTGGCTCGTCCGCGTGCCGCGGTCTGGCCGGAGCCCGACTTCTTGGCCGCACCGGCGGTCGCCGGGTCCAGAGTCTTGGCATCGGCAGTGGCAGCCTCGGCCGTGCGCACCACCGCATCCGCCGGGGCGGTGCCCGCGGCCCCGGCGCCGCCCGTGCCACCGCTCTGCCGCTGCGACTTGCTCTGGCGCTTCGGCTGCTGGCGCTTCACCGGAGCGGCGTCCTGCGGCTCCTCCTCGACCGGGGCGGCACCCTTCACCAGCGAGGCCAGGCCCGCCTTGACCGGGGTACCGTCGGCGTTCAGCTTGCCGGCCGCCTTGAGCCGCTCGATGCGCTGCTTGTGGGCGACGGAGCCGGGGGTCGGGTTCTGCCGGATGATCACGAGCTGCTGGCCCAGCGTCCAGAGGTTGCTGGTGACCATGTAGATCAGCACACCGACCGGCATGTTGATACCGAAGAAGATGTACAGCACCGGGAAGACGTACATCATCATCTTCTGCTGCTGCATGTACGGCGTCTTGACCGAGAGGTCGACGTTCTTCGTCATCAGCTGGCGCGTGGTGAGGAACTGCGTGAAGCACATCACCAGGATCATGACCGCGGTCACGACCTTGACATTGGTGATGGAGGAGTTCACGAACGTCGCCGACAGCGGCGCACCGAAGATGTGGGTGTGAAAGGCGCTGTGGAGCAGCGAACCCTTGAGCACACCGACCGGCTTGTTCTGCGCGACATCCCTCAGCACGCCGTACAGCGACATGAAGAACGGCGACTGCACCAGCAGCGGCAGGCAGCTCGACGCCGGGTTGGCCCCGGCCTCCTTGTAGAGCTTCATGCTCTCTTCGGAGATCTTCTGGCGGTCGCCCTTGTAACGCTCCTGGATGACCTTCAGCCGGGGCTGCAGCGCCTGCATCGCCCGCATCGACTTGGTCTGCTTGATCGTCAACGGGATCATGCAGGCCCGGACGAGGATCACCAGCGAGACGATCGCCAGACCCCAGGCCCATCCGCTGGTCGAGGGGAAGACGTGGCTGTAGAGCGAGTGGAACTGGGCGATGATCCATGAGACAGCGGTGTACAGCGGGCCGAGGATCGGGTCAAGAAACCCCACGGTCATGCTCCTTGGGCTTTGGTCGAGTGAGTCGGGCCAGGAGGCTGACTCGTGGTGTGGGGTCCCAAGTTCTCGGATCCTCGGGACAGGAGACGGCGCACTGACTGATGCCAGACAGGCCGCTTACGAGCCGGAACGTAGTCGACTCCGCCGGCGCTCCACGGGTTGCACCGCAGGATCCGCCACGCTGTGAGGACTGTGCCCTTGGCGGCACCGTGGACCCGTACCGCCTCGTACCCGTAGTGCGAGCACGAGGGGTGGTAACGGCAGACCGGTCCCAGCAGTGGACTGATCGTCCACTGGTAGACCCGGATCAGTCCCATCAGCAGGTATTTGCCCGCCAGCAGCACGGCCAGGCCGATGACAAGTACCAGCAGGTACGTCACTGCCCTGCTCCCGTCGGCGAGGATGCGGCGCCGCCGCGGGGCCGACCGCCCCGGGGGGCGGCGAGCTTCCGCAGCGCGGAGTCGAGATCGCGTTCCAGGTCCGCGTAGTCCGCTGTCCCGGCAGGGGGCAGCGCGCGTACCACTATCAGGCTACCTGGGGGCAGGACGGCCAGACGTGCGGCTACCAGATGGCGCAGCCGCCGCTTCACACGGTTACGGACCACAGCGGGTCCGACGGCCTTGCTGACGACAAAACCCGCACGCACCGGGGACAGTGAGTCCCCGGCGCTGTGCGGGTCCGTTGACGACAATCCCGTGACTGCCACGGGGTCACCCTCGCCGTACGACCCCCTGGTCGTGGCGCCCTCGTCCTCGTTGAGGCTGAGGTGCACGACCAGGAGGGGACGTCCGGCGCGGCGGCCCCGCCGCACCGCGGTCGCGAAGTCCTGGCGCCGCCTCAGCCGATGTTCGGAAGGCAGCACAACATGACCTGATGGATCAGGCGGACAGGCGAGCGCGGCCCTTTTCGCGGCGAGCCGCGAGGATCGCACGGCCGGCACGGGTGCGCATACGCAGGCGGAAGCCATGCGTCTTCGCGCGACGGCGGTTGTTCGGCTGGAAGGTGCGCTTGCTCACGGGGGGACTCCAGGATCAATCGAAGGGTGGCGGGGCGTCGCTTGGCCGTCACCGTGCGTCCGCGCGATCCCCATAACCGTTATGTACGGTGATCCACGACGCCCGTAGCTGCGCGCCGTGGTGTGCGGATATTCCGCGGGCATGCGGCAGCGGCCATCGACAACTCGACCTCGTTACGGTACGCGGAGAGCGACCGACGGGTCAAACCGATCACCTCGCGCCGCCGCACCACGGGCTTGACGCTCCGGTCTGCGACACTGCTGTACACACCCTGTGGACAAGAACTTGAACGCAGGCCCCCGCGCTGACTACCGTTGGCAGACTCTCAGGTCCCCTCCCCACTCCAGACCCCCCACCACCTGCCCTTGGTGGAACGAGAAAGCGTGCACAGTGGCTGATGCGAACAGCGACCTTGCGACCGTCTGGGCGCGGGTCGTCGAGCGACTGGGCAACGACCAGGGCGTCGAGTCCAAGGACGCCCAGTGGCTGCTGCGCACCCAGCCGATGGGGCTGATGCACGACACCGCGCTGCTGGCCACCACCAACGACTACGCCAAGAGCGTCCTGGAGGGCCGGCTGCTGCCGGCCATCACCGAGCTGCTGAGCCGCGAGTACGGCCGCCCGATGCGCATCGCGGTGATCGTGGACGCGAACGCCGCGCCGCTCGCCCCGCCGGTGCCCCGTGAGACCCAGCCGCAGTCACATCAGCCACAGTCGCACCAGCCGCAACAGCACCAGCCGTCCGATTACCCGTACGAGCAGCAGCGTCGCGACTACGCCCCCGGCTACGGCGGCTACGACCCGAGGGACCAGCGGGACCCCAGGGACCAGCGCGATCCGCGGGACCAGCGTCCCGGCCAGTACGGTCAGGAGCGCGGCGACTACTACGGCGGTGTCCCCTCGACCGGGCCCGGCGCCGGCTACTCCGGTTCCTTCCCCGGGCGGTCGCCTCGCGACCGCGATCCCGAGGACGAGTGGCCCCCGGCCGCGCCCGCCCCCCAGCAGCCGCGGCCCTGGGAGCAGCGCCCGTCCGAAGAGGCGTTCCGGCCGGTGCCCCGGCAGGAGGACGGCTCCGAGCGCCGGATCGACCTGCCCTACCCCGGTGAGGGCGGGGAGAGCGGCGACCACCTGCCCGCGATCCGCCCGGACGGCTCGCTTCCGGACCACCAGCAGCAGTTGCCCGGGGGTGACGCGCCGGGCCCGGTGACGCGTCCCGGTGGCGGTTCGGCCGGGTCGGGGCTGCCGCGCAAGGACGAGCCGGCCGCACGGCTGAACCCCAAGTACCTCTTCGAGACCTTCGTCATCGGTTCCAGCAACCGGTTCGCGCACGCAGCGGCCGTGGCCGTCGCCGAGGCGCCCGCCAAGGCGTACAACCCGCTGTTCATCTACGGCGAGTCGGGCCTGGGCAAGACCCACCTGCTGCATGCCATCGGGCACTACGCCCGCAGCCTCTATCCCGGCACCCGGGTCCGCTACGTGAGCTCCGAGGAGTTCACCAACGAGTTCATCAACTCGATCCGCGACGACAAGGGCGACGGCTTCCGCTCCCGCTACCGGGACATGGACATCCTGCTGGTCGACGACATCCAGTTCCTGCAGAACAAGGAGTCGACGCAGGAGGAGTTCTTCCACACCTTCAACACCCTGCACAACGCCAACAAGCAGATCGTGATCTCCTCCGACCGGCCGCCCAGGCAGCTGGTCACCCTGGAGGACCGGCTCCGCAACCGCTTCGAGTGGGGCCTGACCACGGACGTCCAGCCGCCCGAGCTGGAGACCCGGATCGCGATCCTGCGCAAGAAGGCCATCCAGGAGCAACTCAACGCCCCGCCGGAGGTGTTGGAGTTCATCGCGTCCCGGATCTCGCGCAACATCCGCGAGTTGGAGGGCGCGCTGATCCGGGTGACCGCCTTCGCCAGCCTCAACCGGGCGCCGGTGGACCTGCAGTTGGCAGAGATCGTACTCAAGGACCTGATCCCGGGCGGCGAGGAAGCAGGACCGGAGATCACCGCGACGGTCATCATGCAGCAGACCGCCGCGTACTTCGGACTCAGCGTCGACGACCTGTGCGGCTCCTCGCGCAGCAGGGTGCTGGTGACCGCCCGGCAGATCGCCATGTACCTGTGCCGGGAGCTGACCGACCTGTCGCTGCCCAAGATCGGGGCACAGTTCGGCGGCCGGGACCACACCACGGTGATGCACGCGGACCGGAAGATCCGCACGATGATGGCCGAGCGCCGGTCCATCTACAACCAGGTGACCGAGCTGACCAACCGCATCAAGAGCTGACGCCGGCACCGCCGTCGGCCCCAGGGGCACCAGGACATCTGTCCTGGTGCCCCTGTTTTTTCGAACAGCGAGGGCTGCCGGAGCGCTGTTCCACAGGTGGCAGTGGATTTTCCCGTCCACACCCTGGGGAGAGCGGAGTTATCCAGAATCCCTCCACAGCTTCGGCCATCATGGAGGGGTCTGCCCAGGTCACCCCCCTGTGGGCTTGTGGGCAGAAGTTCTCCACAGGCTGTGGAGAACTTGGGGCGACCCACTACCCCTTCCGGGTTATCCACCCGCCATCCCCAGGAGCAGGGCACTTTTCCCCAGGTTCTCCACAGCGACGTCCACAGTTCGGCAACATCAATCAGCATTTCACCGGCACGAGTGAAAGCCGTCACACGATGTTGTCCGAGGGGCTGGGGAGAACCAGGGGAAAATCTGGGGACGATGCTGGGGATAACCTGGGGACAACTCAACTGCCCTGTGGGGGAAGGGGTTCACGTCCACAGCAGGGGTAGTTTTTCCACCGGTGCCACCCACAGTCGATGTGGATAAAAAAGTGGGCCTGACCAGGCCGTAATGGGGTTATCCACGGTATCCACAACCCCTACTACTACTACCCCACGTATAGAGCTCGGGGATGATCGAAAAGCAGGTGGGTGCCTGATCTGTGGATGAGCGCAACCCGACACGGGTTCGAGGCCTCTTCGGCCCCATCTGCCTCGACTGTCGGTGGAGTGCGTCAGACTGTTCCTCGGCAACCAGAGGGATGCTCCCCATCCCGAGGCCAGACTCAAACAGACGCAGCGAGACAGACGCAGCACACAGGAGGCGGTTACCGGTGAAGTTCCGGGTCGAGCGTGACGTCCTCGCGGAGGCCGTGGCCTGGGCCGCGCGCAGCCTCCCGGCCAGGCCTCCGGTGCCGGTGCTGGCCGGACTGCTGCTGGCGGCCGACGAGGGCAAGCTGAGCCTGTCCGGATTCGACTACGAGGTCTCGGCGCGGGTCGAGACCGAGGCGGACGTCGACGAGCCGGGCACGGTGCTGGTGTCCGGCCGGATGCTGGCCGACATCGCCAAGTCCCTTCCCAACAGGCCTGTGGAGATCTCCACCGACGGGGTGCGGGTGGTCCTGGTCTGCGGCAGTTCGCGATTCACACTCCCCACCCTCCCTGTGGAGGAGTACCCCGCGTTGCCGCAGATGCCCACCGTCTCCGGGGTGATCCCGGGCGAGGCGTTCGCGGCCGCGGTCGCCCAGGTCGCGGTGGCCGCCGGACGCGACGACACGCTGCCGGTGCTCACCGGTGTGCGGGTCGAGATCGAGGGGGACCGGGTCACCCTGGCCGCCACCGACCGCTACCGGTTCGCGGTCCGCGAGCTGCTCTGGAAGCCGGAGCAGCCGGGCCTCTCGGCGGTCGCCCTGGTGCCGGCCAAGACACTGCTGGACACCGCCCGCTCGCTGAGCGCCGGCGACGTGGTCAGCATCGCGCTGGCCGGCAGCGGCCGGGGCGAGGGCCTGATCGGCTTCGAGGGGGCGGGGCGGCGCACCACCACCCGGCTGCTGGAGGGCGAGTTCCCGAAGTTCCGGGCACTGTTCCCGACCGAGTTCAACTCGGTTGCCACCATTGAGACCCAGCCGTTCGTGGACGCGGTCAAGCGCGTGTCCCTGGTCGCCGAGCGGAACACCCCGGTGCGGCTGAACTTCGAGCAGGGCGTGCTCTCGCTGGAGGCCGGTTCGGGCGACGACGCCCAGGCGACCGAGCGGGTGGACGCGGTTCTGGAGGGCGACGACATCTCGATCGCCTTCAACCCCGCCTACCTGCTGGACGGCCTGTCCGCGATCGACTCGGCGGTGGCCCAGCTCAGCTTCACCACCTCGACCAAGCCGGCGCTGCTCAGCGGCAAGCACGCGGTCGACGCCGAGGCTGACGACGCGTACAAGTACCTCATCATGCCGGTGCGGTTGTCCGGCTGAAATTGGTTGGAGTATGCCGGTGCGGTTGTCCGGCTGACGTCACAGCTGACGTAGTCGCAGCGTCCTTTCCGGGCAGCTCACGCGGATGGATCCCGCGCCCGGTGCCGTCGCGGCATCGGGCGTAGGGTTCTGCATGGCGGCAAGGGGGCCGCGCGCTGGAAGCAGTCACCTCGACACGAAGGACTTCTGATGGAGCTCGGACTCATCGGTCTCGGCAAGATGGGCGGCAACATGCGCGAGCGCATCCGCCGCGCGGGCCACACCGTGGTCGGTTACGACTTCAACCCCGAACTGGCGGATGTGTCGAGCCTCAAGGACCTGGTCGCGGCGCTTCCGGCGCCGCGCGTGGTGTGGGTGATGGTCCCGGCCGGCGCGCCCACCCAGGCCACCGTGGACGAGCTCGCCGAGCTGCTGGAGCCCGGCGACGTGGTCGTCGACGGCGGCAACTCCCGCTGGACGGACGACGAGAAGCACGCGGCGGAGCTCAGCGCCAAGGGCATCGGGTTTGTCGACTGCGGCGTCTCCGGCGGCGTCTGGGGCCTGCAGAACGGCTACGCGCTGATGTACGGCGGTGAGGCCGGGGACATCGCCAAGGTGCAGCCGATCTTCGACGCGCTCAAGCCGGAGGGCGACTTCGGTTCGGTGCACGCCGGCAAGGTCGGCGCGGGCCACTTCGCCAAGATGGTCCACAACGGCATCGAGTACGCCATGATGCAGGCCTACGCCGAGGGCTGGGAGCTGCTGGAGGCCGTGGACTCGGTCACCGACGTGCGAGAGGTCTTCCGCAGCTGGCAGGAGGGCACGGTGATCCGTTCCTGGCTGCTGGACCTGGCGGTCAACGCGCTGGACGACGACGAGCACCTGAGCAAGCTGAAGGGCTTCGCCCAGGACTCCGGCGAGGGCCGCTGGACCGTCGAGGCGGCCATCGACCACGCGGTGCCGCTGCCCGCGATCACGGCCAGCCTGTTCGCCCGCTTCGCCTCGCGTCAGGACGACTCCCCGCAGATGAAGATGATCGCCGCGCTGCGCAACCAGTTCGGCGGCCACGCGGTCGAGTCCAAGTAGGCTCGCCCCCGTCCGGTACGACGGGCGCGCCGACAGCGGTGCTGCCGACCGGTGGTACTCGCTGACAAGACACCGACGACAACTGACGAGAAGAAGGCTGACGAGTCCAGGGCATGCACGTCGCGCATCTGTCGCTGGCCGACTTCCGTTCCTACGCCCGGGCCGAGGTTCCCCTCGGCCCGGGCGTGACCGCGTTCACCGGCCCCAACGGCCAGGGGAAGACCAACCTGGTCGAGGCGATCGGCTATGTGGCCACCCTCGCCAGCCACCGGGTCTCCGGTGACGCCCCGCTGGTCCGCCTCGGGGCCGAGCGCGCGGTGATCCGCGCCAGCGTGGTCCGCGACCAGCGGCCGACCCTGATCGAGCTGGAGCTGAACCCCGGCAGGGCCAACCGGGCCCGGATCAACCGCTCCGACAACGTCCGCCCCCGCGATGTGCTGGGACTGCTGCGCACCGTGCTGTTCGCCCCCGAGGACCTGGCGCTGGTGAAGGGCGATCCGGGGGACCGGCGCCGGTTCCTGGACGAGCTGCTGGTCGCCCGGGCGCCCCGGCTCGCGGGAGTGCGCCAGGACTACGAGCGGGTGCTGAAGCAGCGCAACGCGCTGCTGAGGACCGCGGCGATGGCGCGCCGGGCGAAGGGCCGGGTCGAGCTGTCCACCCTCGACGTCTGGGACGACCACCTGGCCAGGGCCGGCGCGGAACTGCTGGCCTGCCGGATCGACCTGGTGGCAGCACTGCAGCCGCTGGTCCGGGCCGCCTACGAGGAACTGGCCCCGGGCGGCGGGCCGACCTTCCTTGAGTACCGCAGCTCGATGGGCGAGGGCGTGCCGCTGGGCGGCGGCCGTGATCCGCTGTACGCGGCGCTGCTGGGCGCGCTGGGCGCGGCCCGTCAGCAGGAGATGGAGCGCGGGGTCACCCTGGTCGGCCCACACCGGGACGAGCTCGGCCTGCGGCTGGGCGAGCTGCCCGCCAAGGGCTACGCGAGCCACGGCGAGTGCTGGTCGTTCGCGCTGGCGCTGCGGCTGGCGTCGTACGAGCTGCTGCGCGCGGACGGCGGCGAGCCGGTGCTGATCCTGGACGACGTCTTCGCCGAGCTGGACGCCCACCGCCGGCGCCGGCTGGCGGAGCTGGTCGCCGGCGGCGAGCAGGTGCTGGTCACCGCGGCCGTTCCGGAGGACGTGCCGGACGCGCTGACCGGGGTCCGCTTCGCGGTCGCCGGCGGCGAGGTGGACCGGGTCGGCTGACCGGGGGATCCCGGTGAGATCCCGGGCGGGTGAGCACTCGGGTGACTGCTGGAGGCCGCCGATGTCGGTGGGGCCTCGTAGGCTTGCAGACCCAGGCTGGGGAGAGCGAGGCGGCTGTGAGCGAATCCAACGAATCCGTGCGACCGGCGACGGCGGCTGCCGAGGCGGAGCCGGAGCTGTCCGGTGTCGACCTGGCCCGGGTGGCGCTGCGGAACGCGAAGGAGCAGGCCAGGCTGCGCGGCGACAGCGTGCGGCAGAAGAAGGAGGCCCGCAGGAACGGGCTGCGCTCCGGGGCGCGTGCGGACGGCCGCGATCCGCAGCCGCTGGGTGCGGCGATCAGCCGGCTGGTGGCCGAGCGCGGCTGGGAGGCGCCGGCGGCGGTCGGCGGGGTGATGGGCCGCTGGCCGCAGATCGTGGGCCGGGACCTGGCCGCGCACTGCGAGCCGGAGCACTACGCGGAGGAGGAGCGGGTGCTGACGGTGCGCTGCAGTTCCACCGCCTGGGCCACCCAGATCCGGCTGATGGCGCCGCAGCTGGTGGGCCGGCTGAACCAGGAACTCGGGCACGGCACCGTGAAGTTGATCAGGGTTCAGGGACCGGCGGGGCCCGCGCGTTCGTACGGGCGGTTGCGTGCTCCGGGGAGCCGTGGTCCCGGAGACACCTGGGGGTGACCGAGGGATCACCGTCGGGTGACCCGGCAGATCGGCTGAGCACCCACGTGAGCCCGCGTCGCCCCCCGTGCGGGTGGTGGGACACATCCGACCCGGATTTCGTGCGGCACGGGGGAAGCCAGGGGCCGCCAAAGGCCCATGAGTGTCACTCCTACCGGTAGACTGGACCGTGAAACCGCCGCTTGCGGTGACGCAGCGGTTACCTAGCAGTGACCCAAGCAGTGACTGAGTCGAGTACCGCGGCCGCTCCGGTCCCACCCACGGGGTACGGAGTAGGCCCGAGCTGTGCCAGAAAGGGCGCTTCGTGGCCGATTCCGGCGACCCCAGCCAGACCTCCGAGAACCTCCTGTCCGCCGCGGCCGCGCCTGGTGTCACGCCCGGCGACGTGGCCGGGGGTGACCCCGTGCCGGTGAGCGGCTCGCTCTCGGAGAACAACTCCTCCTACGACGGCAGCGCGATCACCGTGCTGGAGGGCCTGGACGCGGTCCGCAAGCGCCCCGGCATGTACATCGGCTCCACCGGCGAGCGCGGGCTGCACCACCTGGTGTACGAGGTCGTCGACAACGCGGTGGACGAGGCCCTGGCCGGCCACGCGGACACCATCGCCGTCTCCATCCTGCCGGACGGCGCGGTGCGGGTGACCGACAACGGCCGCGGCATCCCGGTGGACATCGTCCCCGGGCAGGGCAAGCGGGCCGTCGAGGTCGTGCTCACCGTGCTGCACGCCGGCGGCAAGTTCGGCGGCGGCGGCTACTCCGTCTCCGGCGGCCTGCACGGCGTCGGCGTGTCCGTGGTGAACGCGTTGTCGCAGCGTCTCGCCGTGGAGATCCGCAAGGACGGCTACCGCTGGACCCAGGACTACAAGCTGGGCGCCCCGACGGCCGAGCTGGAGCGCCACGAGGAGACCGAGGAGACCGGTACCACCGTCACCTTCTGGGCCGACGGCGACATCTTCGAGACCACCGAGTACTCCTTCGAGACGCTGTCGCGGCGCTTCCAGGAGATGGCGTTCCTGAACAAGGGCCTGACCATCGGCCTGACCGACGAGCGCCTCGACCACGTCGACGACGACGGCAACCCGATCGCCGTGAAGTACCACTACGAGGGCGGCATCTCCGACTTCGTGAAGTACCTCAACTCCCGCAAGGGAGACGTGATCCACCCCACCGTGATCGGCTTCGAGGCCGAGGACAAGAGCCGGACGATCTCGGCCGAGGTCGCGATGCAGTGGAACACGGCGTACAGCGAGGGGGTGTACTCCTTCGCCAACACCATCCACACGCACGAGGGCGGTACCCACGAGGAGGGCTTCCGCGCGGCGCTGACCGGTCTGATCAACCGCTACGCCCGTGAGAAGAAGCTGCTCCGCGAGAAGGACGAGAACCTCACCGGTGAGGACATCCGCGAGGGCCTGACCGCGATCATCAGCGTCAAGCTGGGCGAGCCGCAGTTCGAGGGCCAGACGAAGACCAAGCTGGGCAACACCGAGGCCAAGACCTTCGTGCAGAAGGTGGTGCACGAGCACCTCAACGACTGGCTGGACCGCAACCCGGTGGAGGCGGCGGACATCATCCGCAAGTCCATCACCGCCGCCACGGCCCGGGTCGCCGCGCGCAAGGTGCGCGACCTGACCCGGCGCAAGGGCCTGCTGGAGACCGCCTCGCTGCCCGGCAAGCTCTCGGACTGCCAGAGCAAGGACCCCTCCGAGTGCGAGATCTTCATCGTCGAGGGTGACTCGGCCGGCGGCTCCGCCAAGCAGGGCCGCGACCCGCGGGTGCAGGCGATCCTGCCGATCCGCGGCAAGATCCTCAACGTGGAGAAGGCCAGGATCGACAAGGTCCTGCAGAACACCGAGGTGCAGGCGCTGATCTCGGCCTTCGGTACCGGGGTGCACGACGACTTCGACGCCTCCAAGCTGCGTTATCACAAGATCGTGCTGATGGCCGACGCCGACGTCGACGGCCACCACATCAACACCCTGCTGCTCACCCTGCTGTTCCGTTTCATGCGACCGCTGATCGAGGGCGGCCACGTGTACCTGGCCCGTCCGCCGCTGTACAAGATCAAGTGGGGCCGGGACGACGTCGAGTACGTCTACTCCGACCCCGAGCGGGACGCGGCGATCCAGGCCGGCCGTGAGGCCGGGCGCAAGCTCCCCAAGGACGACGCGATCCAGCGCTTCAAGGGTCTTGGTGAGATGAACGCCGAAGAGCTCCGGATCACCACCATGGACCGGGACCACCGGATCCTGGGCCAGGTCACCCTGGAGGACGCCGCCCGCGCGGACGACCTGTTCTCCATCCTGATGGGCGAGGACGTCGAGGCCCGCCGCTCCTTCATCCAGCGCAACGCCAAGGACGTCCGCTTCCTGGATGTCTGACGACCCGGCAGGTCGCACCGACGTCCCTGGCAGCACGCACGAGAGGAACAGACCAGCAGTGGTCGACGACGACAACCCCACCGGTCCCGACGGCACCGAGCCCGGCCCGGACGAGTCCGCGGCGGCGCTCCGGATCGAGCAGGTCGAGCTCGAGAGCGAGATGCAGCGCTCCTACCTCGACTACGCGATGAGCGTCATCGTGAGCCGGGCCCTGCCCGAGGTCCGCGACGGCCTCAAGCCGGTGCACCGCCGGGTGCTGTACGCGATGTACGACGGCGGCTACCGGCCCGAGAAGGGCTACTACAAGTGCGCCCGCGTCGTCGGCGACGTGATGGGCAACTACCACCCGCACGGCGACACCTCGATCTACGACACCGTGGTGCGACTGGCGCAGCCCTGGTCGATGCGGATGCCGCTGGTCGACGGCAACGGCAACTTCGGCTCGCCGGGCAACGACCCGGCTGCGGCCATGCGCTACACCGAGTGCAAGATGATGCCGCTGGCCATGGAGATGATGCGGGACATCGACGAGGAGACCGTCGACTTCTCCGCGAACTACGACGGCCGCTCGCAGGAGCCCGACGTACTCCCGGCCCGCTTCCCGAACCTGCTGGTCAACGGCTCCACCGGGATCGCGGTCGGGATGGCGACCAACATCCCGCCGCACAACCTGCGCGAGGTCGCCTCGGGCGCGCTGTGGTACCTGAACAACCCCACCGCCTCGCACGAGGAACTGCTCGAGGCGATGATCGAGCGGATCAAGGGCCCGGACTTCCCGACCGGCGCGCTCATCGTGGGCCGGCGCGGCATCGAGGACGCCTACCGCACCGGCCGGGGCTCGATCACCATGCGCGCCGTGGTCGAGGTCGAGGAGATCCAGGGCCGCCAGTGCCTGGTGATCACCGAGCTGCCGTACCAGGTCAACCCGGACAACCTGGCGCTGAAGATCGCGGACCTGGTCAAGGACGGCCGGGTCGGCGGCATCGCCGACGTCCGCGACGAGTCCTCGTCCCGGACCGGTCAGCGCCTGGTGGTGGTGCTGAAGCGGGACGCGGTCGCCAAGGTGGTGCTGAACAACCTCTACAAGCACACCGACCTGCAGACCAACTTCGGCGCCAACATGCTGGCGCTGGTGGACGGGGTGCCGCGGACGCTGGCGGTCGACGCCTTCATCCGGCACTGGGTCAACCACCAGGTCGAGGTCATCGTCCGGCGCACCACCTTCCGGCTGCGCAAGGCCGAGGAGCGCGCGCACATCCTGCGCGGTCTGCTCAAGGCCCTGGACGCGATCGACGAGGTGATCGCGACGATCCGCCGCTCGCAGACGGTGGAGGAGTCGCGGCAGGGCCTGATGGCGCTGCTGGCGATCGACGAGATCCAGGCGAACGCGATCCTGGAGATGCAGCTGCGCCGGCTGGCCGCGCTGGAGCACCAGAAGATCACGGCCGAGTACGACGAGCTGATGGCCAAGATCAACGAGTACAACGCGATCCTGGCCTCGCCGGACCGCCAGCGCGCGATCATCGCCGAGGAGCTGGCGATCATCGTGGAGAAGTACGGGGACGAGCGCCGCAGCACGCTGATCCCGTACGAGGGCGACATGTCCGTCGAGGACCTCATCGCCGAGGAGGACATCGTCGTCACGATCACCCGTGGCGGCTATGTCAAGCGCACCCGCAGCGACCTCTACCGCTCGCAGAAGCGCGGCGGCAAGGGGGTGCGCGGCGCGCAGCTGAAGCAGGACGACATCGTCGACCACTTCTTCGTGACCACGACGCACAACTGGATCCTGTTCTTCACCAACAAGGGCCGGGTCTACCGCGCCAAGGGCTACGAGCTGCCGGACGCCGGCCGCGACGCCCGCGGCCAGCACGTGGCGAACCTGCTGGCCTTCCAGCCCGGCGAGCACATCGCGCAGGTCATGGCGGTGCGCACGTACGAGGCGGCGCCGTACCTGATCCTGGCCACGCGCGAGGGTCTGGTGAAGAAGACACCGCTCAAGGACTACGACTCGCCCCGCTCGGGTGGTCTGATCGCGATCAACCTGCGCACCGACGAGGAAGGCCGGGACGACGAGCTGATCGGCGCCGCGCTGGTGTCGGCCGAGGACGACCTGCTGCTGGTCAGCAAGAAGGCCCAGGCGATCCGCTTCACCCCGACCGACGAGGCGCTGCGGCCGATGAGCCGGGCCACCTCGGGTGTGAAGGGTATGAGTTTCCGTGAGGGCGACGAACTGCTCTCGATGAACGTGATCCGGCCCGGCACGTACGTCTTCACGGCCACCGACGGCGGTTACGCCAAGCGCACCAAGGTGGACGAGTACCGCGTTCAGGGCCGTGGCGGCCTGGGCATCAAGGCGGCCAAGATCGTCGAGGACCGGGGCACACTGGTCGGGGCGCTGGTTGTGGAGGAAACCGACGAAATCCTCGCAATCACCCTCGGCGGCGGCGTGATTCGCACCAGGGTTTCCGAGGTTCGTGAAACCAGTCGTGACACCATGGGCGTCCAACTGATCAACCTGGGTAAGCGGGACGCCGTGGTCGGCATCGCCCGCAACGCCGAGGGAGCCGGTGACGACGACCTGGACGAGAGCCCCGAGGCGGAGGCCGAGTCGGTCGACCACGGGGGCGAGGAGCAGGCGGGCGGCGCGTCCGACTGATCCATCGGGACCGGTTCCACTGCGGTTCGGACGGGCTCCGGCTACTGCCGGGGCCCGGACGGCTGTCGTGTGACCAGAAACAACGCGTCGACTGACAACGGAAAGACCACGACTGTCCAGGACTGACCGGTCCTGGTGGGGAACTGCGGGAGGACCAGGGTGAGTGGACCCACGGGTGCGACGGGCGGTGCCGGCGGCGGTGCCGCGGGACGCCAGACCCCGGGGCCTGGTATGCCCCCGGGAGGCGCGGGCGGTGCTGCGGACCGTGCGCCGGGATACGGGCAGGCCGGCCGTGAGGCGGCCGGAACCACCTCGATGATGCCCACGGTCTCCGGAGCGGCCGCCCAGCCGGCGGCTCCGCGCCGCCGCCAGGGCGGAGCGCAGGGCCAGCAGGCGCAGCAGACCGCGTCCGGGCCGCGTCCGGCTCCGGCCGGGCCGGCCGGGTCGGGGTACTCGACGCCGACGACCTACCAGAAGGGCCAGCCGACGCCGCCCGGCGGCACCCGGGTTCCGCCGGGTGCGGCCGGCGCGCCGGGTGCCGCGGCTCCGGCGGCTCCGGCGGCCTCGCCGGTCGCGGCGGCGGGTGCCCAGCTCAAGGCCAAGCTGCAGCGCTCCGGCCCTGCGGCGCCGGCGTCCGGCCGGACCCGCCGGGCGCGGCTGCGGGTGGCCAGGGCCGACCCGTGGTCGGTGCTGAAGGTCAGCTTCCTGCTGTCGATCGCCCTCGGCGTGGTCACCATCGTGGGTGTCTCGCTGCTGTGGATGGTGCTGGACGCCGCAGGCGTCTTCAGCTCGGTCGGCGGCACCCTGAAGCAGGCCACCGGCTCCGACACCACCACCGGCGGCTTCGATCTGCAGTCGTACCTGTCGTTCGGCAACGTGCTGACGTTCACGGCGCTGATCGCCGTGATCGACGTGGTGCTGCTGACGGCGCTGGCGACGCTGGGCTCCTTCATCTACAACACCGCCGCGGGCATGACCGGCGGCGTGGAGCTCACCCTCGCCGAGGAGGAGTAGGTCGTTCCGTGGCCGGGTCGCGGGGGTGTTTCCGCACCTCCGCGACCTGCCGGACGATACGGATTTGGGCGCACGGCCATCGGTGCGCTAATCTTTCAACGCAGCGAGGGCCTATAGCTCAGACGGTTAGAGCGCTTCCCTGATAAGGAAGAGGCCACAGGTTCAAGTCCTGTTAGGCCCACCCGCGCGGACGCCCCGGAAGGATCTCCTTCCGGGGCGTTTCTGCGTGCCGTACGCCCGGCGTCCACGCCGGCAGGCCCGTCCCCGGTGACTGCGGGGCGCGGGTGCGGGGTTCCGGCCCCGGGGTTCCCGCGGGCTCACCGCGTCCTCCGGGGCGTCATGGGCCATCTGCCGAGCACGACTTGCGGTTCTGGCCAGGTGTGTATCATCGGCCGGAAGGACGGCAAACACAGAAGGACGAGGTCGTGCGGTGAAGAAGCTTCTCCTGGTAGTCCTGGCTGCTCTGGGTGGGTACTTTGTGTACCGCCAGGTCCAGGCGGACCGTGCCGAGCAGGACCTGTGGACCGAGGCGACGGACGCGGTCCCGGTCGGCGCTCGCTGAACTCAGCCGTCACCCGAGGCCGCTCGCGTGGCCCGGTGAGGCACGCAACCCCGGCCCTCTGCCGGGGTTGCGCCGGTGTCGGGGCCTGCACGGCGCCGCCCGGGGGCGTACCGGCCCTGGGCGGACCGACGCGAGGGGAAACCCAGGTCGGGATTCCGTCCGGAAACCGGTACCCTGGTGCGCGGCGGTGCTGACCAGCACCGCCGAGGGGCCTTAGCTCAGTTGGTAGAGCGCCGTCTTTGCATGGCGGATGTCAGGGGTTCGACTCCCCTAGGCTCCACAACTCAACAGCAGTGTCACATCAACACCGGTGCCACGACGACGGCCCCACCTGTTCCGCGCAGGTGGGGCCGTCGTCGTGGCACCGGGTCTGCCGTCGTCGCGTGACCGGTCAGGCCTGGGACGAGCCGCTGGTGCCCTTGCGGCGGTGGTTCCCCGAGCCGGCCGTGCCGGTCTGCCTGGTCTTCTCCTCCACCTCGGGGTCCAGCGGCATGGCGCCGTCGTCCGGGCCGGCGGAGCCGCCGTCCGTGCCGGTCGTGCCCGTGCCGGTCGACGACGCTC
Organism: Streptacidiphilus sp. EB129; assembly: GCF_041262645.1. Lineage (NCBI taxonomy): Bacteria > Bacillati > Actinomycetota > Actinomycetes > Kitasatosporales > Streptomycetaceae > Streptacidiphilus > Streptacidiphilus sp. EB129. The sequence continues at coordinate 95,777 of NZ_JBGCCS010000025.1, read as the reverse complement.
CGGCAGGCCGCGCGTTGGCGGACGGCGCCGTGGCCGGCGTGGAGCGCGGCGGGAGGGCGCTGGACGGGGGTTCCACCAGCCAGTCCGGGTTGCTCTGCTTCTGCCACCACTTCCAGGCCGCCAGGCCGCCGCCGGCGGCGGCTCCCAGGGCGAGCAGCACCATGCCCCGCCGGGCGCGGCGCATCCGCCGGGTACGCGCCTGCTTGGCCGCGACCAGCGCCTCGACCTCGGCCAGGGTGATCTGTCCGCGCAGCACCGGCAGGGTCGCCGCGCCGCGCTCGCGGGCGGCGTGCGCCGCCTGCGCGGTCACCTGCACGGCGCCGTCCAGGGCCTGGCTGACCGCCGGGACGGCCGTCTCCCGGGCCTGGACGGCCGCCTGCGCGGCGGCGGCCCTGGCGGCCGCTGCGGACTGCCCGGCCGACTTCCTGGCGGCCTTCGCCGCGCGCCTGGTCTGCACCGTCGCCTTGTCGAGGGCGTCCTCCACCGCGGGCGGGACATGGCCGCGGGCCTGCTCCCAGAGCGGCGCGACACGCCCGTCCACGGTGCTCTGTGCCGCGTGCCGGGCCTGCTCCACGGCGGACTCGATGCGCGGTGCCAGCCGCTGCCACGCCTCGTCGGTGTAGTGCGCTGCCGCGTCCCGTGCCCCCACGGCGTACGGGGCGAGCTGTTCCCGGGTCTTGCCGGCAGCCTCGCGAGCTGCGTCGATGCGGGTCACCAGTACCTCCTCCTCGATGGCGTCCGATTCATGACCGGTCCACCCAGTTAAGGATCATGCCTCCCGGAACGTCCCCAGGCGCGCCGGTGCCACTCCAGGTGGACCACGACTCCCTCTCCCCGCATCCTGCTCCTTTGCGCTGCTTTGTGCAGGGCATGGGAGGATTCGTCCGTCAGAGCCGTACCCGGGTACGCACGTACGCAGCACAGCAGGAAGGCGCATCGTGGCCGAGGAACTGTTTGCCACTCTCACGACCAACCACGGGGACATCGAGGTCAAGCTCTTCCCGAACCACGCCCCGAAGACGGTGGCGAACTTCGTGGAGCTCGCCGAGGGCGGCCGTGAGTGGACCGACCCGCGGACGGGTGCCAAGTCCCAGGAGCGGCTCTACGACGGAACGGTCTTCCACCGGGTCATCTCCGGGTTCATGATCCAGGGCGGCGACCCGCTGGGCACCGGCACCGGCGGCCCCGGCTACGAGTTCGGCGACGAGTTCCACCCCGACCTGGCCTTCGACCGCCCCTACCTGCTGGCGATGGCCAACGCCGGCCCGGGCACCAACGGCTCGCAGTTCTTCATCACGGTGGCCCCCACCGCCTGGCTGAACCGCAAGCACACCATCTTCGGCGAGGTCAGCGGTCTGCCCGGCCGGCAGGTCGTGGACGCCATCGCGGGTGCCAAGGTGACCCCGTTCAACGACCGCCCGGTCGAGGACGTGGTGATCGAGTCGGTGAAGATCTCGCGCCGCTGAGCGGACTCCGCGACGGCGGGCAGCTGTGGCCTGCCGGTGCTTTTCTCCGGGCCCGGTACGGGGCAGGCTGGTCCTGCGCACGCACCGGGCCCGGAGCGTGTCCGTGGCGCACGAAGCGCGCAGAAGGCAGGAAGTGATGTTGTCCGACCAGCAGGGTTCCGGCGCACCCGAGCAGCCGCCGGTGCACACCCTCCCCGACTGCTACCGCCACCCCGGGCGGGAGACCGGGGTGGGCTGCACCCGCTGCGGTCGCCCGGTCTGCCCCGAGTGCCGGGTGGACGCGGCGGTGGGCTTCCAGTGCCGGGAGTGCGTGCACGGCGGGAACGCCGCGGTCCGGCGGGCGACGACGGAGTTCGGCGGTCGCCCGGTCGGCGACCACGCGCTGGTCACCAAGATCCTGATCGGGATCAACCTGGTGGTCTGGGGACTGCAGTACGTGGTGTCCCCGTCGACCCTGGACTACCTCTACATGTGGGGCACCGGGGTGGCCGTGGACGGCCAGTGGTACCGGATGATCACCTCGGTGTTCTTCCACACCGCCCTGCTGCACATCGCCATGAACATGTGGTCGCTGTGGGTGCTGGGTCCGCCGCTGGAGCAGTTGCTGGGCCGCTGGCGGTTCCTGGGGCTGTACCTGGTCTCCGGGCTGGCCGGCTCCGCGCTGCAGCTGGTGGTGGCACCGGACACGCCGGCGCTGGGGGCCTCCGGGGCGATCTTCGGGCTGCTGGGCGCGCTGGTGGTGATCCAGCGCAAGCGCGGGTTCTCCCTGGGGCCGATCCTGGCGATCGTGGCGGTCAACCTGGTGGCGACCTTCACCATCCCCAACATCAGCTGGGAGGCCCATGTGGGCGGCCTGGCGGCCGGCGCCCTGATCGGCCTCGGCCTGGCGCACGCGCCGGCCCGGAACCGCACCGCGGTCCAGGCGGCCACGCTGGTGGCGGTGCTGGCCGTGGTGCTGGTGACCACGCTGCTAGGGGTGTCCCGGATCAGCTGAGCGGCAGCCGTCCACGGGGAGCTGCCCACGGAGCTGTCCATGGAGTTGTCCACAAGGGGACCGCACAGGTGTGCGGTCCCCTTGTGTATGTCCCTGTCTACCCGCGTCCACCAGCCACTTTGATCGCTTTGACAAGCATGGGGCAGGTGTGCGAGGGGCTGGTGGGTTCAAGTTATCCACAGATAGTCATGGTTTTCCCCACTGTGGATAACCATGTGGACAACGAACATCCCAGCGGCCCCGTCGTTCGCCGGGAAGGCTACTTCCACTGCGTGGAAACGCCGAACCCGCCCGCGATGAACGCGAAACCGATGACGATGTTCCAGTTGCCGATGGCCTCGATCGGCCAGGCGGCGCTGGTCACGTAGTAGACGACGATCCAGATCAGGCCGACCAGGAACAGCCCCAGCATCAGCGGTGCGATCCAGCTGCGTCCCGAACTCAACTTCACCGCTGTCGCCGTGGTGGGCGGGGTGTAGTCCGACTTCTTCCGGATACGGGACTTCGGCACGAGGGGCACTCCTGTCGATGCGCTGCGCTGCATGGCCCTGGGTCTGTCCCGGAGCGGCTGCTGAGCTGTGGGTTGTGGGGGAGCGGCGGCGGGCGGTCGGTGCGACCGTGGATCGCCGCATACGTCTCCAGCGTCCGTTAGCGTAGTGGCTCGCGGAGTCAGAAGGAGATAAGGGTACGTGGCAGATTCGCGAGAAGTTCCGCCAGTTTCCGAAGCGAGACCTCGGTCGCGCGGTGGCAGTGCCCGGATTGTCGGTCGTTTCGCGACATGTATGGTCTTCGCCCTCGCCGGCTTGCTCTTCTATGTCAGCGCCCAGACCGCCCACGGAACCTCGCTGCGCAACGACGACACCCTGCTCCGGCTGTCCGACCTGATACAGCAGCGCAGCCAGGAGAACGCGGCGGACGAGAACGCCGTCGCCGCCCTCCGCGCCCAGATCGACGCGCTGGCCGCCCAGCACTCGCAGAACCCCGACGACCTCAGGCGGCTGGCCGTCCTGGAACAGCAGGCCGGTCTCGACCCGCTGCACGGTACCGGTGTGGTGGTCACCCTGAACGACGCGCCGCCCGGAGCCACCGCCAAGATCCCGGGTATCCCGCAGCCGCAGCCGGACGACCTGGTGGTGCACCAGCAGGACCTGCAGGCTGTGGTCAACGCGCTGTGGCGGGGCGGCGCCCAGGGGATACAGGTGCAGGACCAGCGGCTGATCTCCACCAGCGCGGTCCGCTGTGTCGGCAACCAGCTGATCCTGCAGGGCCGGGTCTACTCCCCGCCGTACGTGATCAGGGCGGTCGGCAACCAGCAGGCGCTCTCCGCGGCGCTCAACCAGGACAGCTACATCCAGACCTATCTGGAGTACGTCAGCGCCTACGGTCTGGGCTGGAAAATGGACCAGCCGAAGACGATGACTCTTCCCGCCTACTCGGGCACAGTGGACCTCCAGTACGCCACGGCGCAGGGGTGACATCCGGGGGGAGTGCGACAGGTGGGACGCGCGATAGCCCGGACGCTGGTGGAACTCTGCATCACCGCCGGCGGGCTGATCGTGCTGTTCACCGTCTACGTGCTGTTCTGGACCAGCGTCACCGCCGACAGCGCCATGGGCGGTGAGATCTCCCGGCTGCAGGCGCAGTGGCAGCAGTCCGCGGCCGCCCCGGCCGGCTCTCCCTCCGACTCCCCCACCGTCGCCGCCCCCGGCGGCCCGGCCACGGCCTCCCCGTCGGCCGGACCCGCTGCGGCCGCCTATCCACCGGGGCAGGCCTTCGCCGTCCTGTACATCCCGCGCTTCGGCAGGGACTGGAAGAAGCCGGTGGTCGAGGGGACCGGCGTCACCGACCTGCAGCACGGCATCGGCCACTACACCGGGACCGCGGCGCTGGGCGGGGCGGGCAACTTCGCGCTGGCCGGACACCGCCGGACCTACGGCAACCCGTTCAACGACTTCCCTGAGCTGCGCCCCGGCGACGCGGTCGTCCTCGACGACGGCACCGACTGGTACGTCTATGTGATCACCCGCACGCCGTTCCTCACCCTGCCCACGGACGTCCAGGTGCTGGACCCGGTCCCGGCCGAGTCCGGCTTCACCGTGCCGGGCCACTATCTGACGCTGACCACCTGTGATCCGCCCTGGGGACACAGCCACCGGCTGATCGAGTGGGGCCGGTTGCAGTCGGTCACGCCGGTGACCCAGGGGACACCGGCCGCCCTGCGGGGGTGAGCGGACCACCGGGGCCGGAGAGAGATGGGTAAAGGCTGGGCGGGTGGCGCCCCTGCCACGGGCCCGGCCCCGTACTCTGGTGCGGCGATGCGTTCGGCCGCGCCCGGCGCGGGACGTGGAGACGGGACGAGGGAGGTGGGAGCGCGGTGTACTCGTGGATCTGGCACCGGCTGCCCGGCAACGGTCTGGTGCGGGCGTTCCTCTCGCTGGTGCTCTTCCTCGCCGTGGTCGCCGTCCTCTTCCAGTGGGTCTTCCCCTGGGCGGAACCGCTGCTCCCCTTCGGCGACGTCACTGTGAACAACGGCGGCACCACCAGCGTGCAGCCGGTCGGCACCCCCGGGGCGACGCCGAGCACGGCGCCGTCCGGCTCCGGCAAGCCCTCGGCGCCCGCGCTCAACGGCGCGGCCCTCCCGACGTACCTGCCCCTCGTTCCGACCGGAGTCGCAGTCTGATGGCCACCCCAGCCCGCATCCTCGTCGTCGACAACTACGACAGCTTCGTCTTCAACCTGGTCCAGTACCTCTACCAGTTGGGCGCGACCTGCGAGGTCGTGCGCAATGACGAGGTCGAGGTCGCCTCGGTGACCAGGGACGCCTACGACGGGGTGCTGCTCTCCCCCGGCCCCGGTACGCCCGAGGAGGCCGGGGTCTGCATCGAGATGGTGCACCACTGCGCCGAGGCCGGCCTGCCGGTGTTCGGGGTCTGCCTGGGACTCCAGTCCATCGCGGTCGCCTACGGCGCGGTCGTCGACCGGGCCCCCGAGCTGCTGCACGGCAAGACCTCGGCGGTCAGCCACGAGGACGGCGGGGTGTTCGCCGGACTGCACTCGCCGCTGACCGCGACCCGCTATCACTCGCTCGCGGTCGAGCGGGACACCGTGCCGGCCGAGCTGGTGGTCACCGCATGGACCGACTCCGGACTGGTGATGGGCCTGCGGCACCGTGAACTGCCGATCGAGGGCGTGCAGTTCCACCCCGAGTCGGTACTCACCGAGGGCGGCCACCGGATGCTCGCCAACTGGCTCGCGGTGTGCGGGGACCAGGACGCGGTGGGACGGTCCGGCGGCCTGGCGCCGGTGATCGGCAGGGGCGTCGCGTGACCGCGCTGCGCCCGGAGCGGAGCTCCCCCTGGGAGTCCCAACCGGGGGGCGACTGGGACTCCCCCGGCGGCGAGAGCGTCTACCGGCAGCCCGGCGAGGGCCTTCCGGGCGAGCGTCTCCACGACGGTGGCCAACACGGCAGCGGTCAACAGGGCGGCGGTCAACACGGCGGCGGGCCGTACGGCGGCGGCGCCGAGCGTTACCCGGTGCAGCCGCAGCCCGACAGCTCCGACACGCTCGCGCTGCGGGTCCCGCGCGGGGCGGCGTTCGGCGCGGTGCTCACGGACGAGCCGCTGGCCGGTGGCCGGGCCGCACGGCGCCGGGCCGAGCAGGGCCGTCGCCGGGGCGCGCGTCGCGGTGGCGGGCGGCCGCAGGTCAAGGAGAGCGCCGGGATCATCGCGGTGCGGGTGATGGGGGAGCTGTTCATCACGCTGGGCGTGGTGATGTTCCTCTTCGTCGCCTACCAGCTGTGGTGGACCAACGTCGCGGCGGACAGCTACGCCAACGGCACCGCGAAGACGCTGGAGCAGCAGTGGGCGCCGTCCGGCGGCGGCGCGGGTACCTCCAAGGCCCATCCCGCGTACCCGACCTCCATATCCCCCGGCACCAAGTTCGCCATCATCTACATCCCCAAGCTGGATGTGATGACGCCGATCGCCGAGGGTGTGGACAAGGCGTCCATCCTCGACAACGGCCTGGTCGGGCACTACACGGGGGCGCTGGAGACGGCCTTCCCGTGGGCGGCCACCGGCAACTTCGCGCTGGCCGGGCACCGCAACACGCACGGCGAGCCGTTCCGCTACATCAACCGGCTGGTCCCGGGCGACAAGGTCGTCGTGGAGACCGCCTACGACTACTACACCTACACGGTGACGAGCACCCTGGCGCAGACCTCGCCGAGCGATGTCAGCGTGATCGCGCCCGTGCCGCCGGAGTCCGGCTTCAAGGGGCCGGGCCAGTACATCACACTGACCACCTGTACACCGGAGTTCACCTCGACCTACCGGATGGCCGTGTGGGGCAAGCTGACCGAGGACCTGCCGAAGAGCTCGGGCCGCAAGCCCCAGGCGCTGCAGTCCGGCTGACGGTGCGCCACGGACGGACGGGTGGCCGGGCACCCCGTCCGTTCCGAGGAGCCAGCGCATGCCGCGTCCGTCCGAAGCACCGTCCCGCCGTCTGCCCGCCGTCCTCGGCCTGCTCGGCGAACTGCTGATCACCCTCGGGGTGCTGCTGGGGCTGTTCGTCGCCTACTCGCTGTGGTGGACCAATGTGGTGGCCGACCGCAGCGCGGACGGGCTGACCCGGCGGGTCCTCAGGACCTGGGCCGCGCCCTCCGTCCCGGGCGACGCCGCGCCGCGGACCTACCGGGCCGGGGACGGGGTGGGCTTCCTGCACATCCCCAGGCTGGGGAGGGACTTCTCGGTGCTGATCCTGATGGGCACCGGGCTGGACACCCTGAACCAGGGCGTGGCCGGGGTGTACCAGGAGCCGTACCCGGCGGCGATGCCCTGGGCCGCCTCGGGCAACTTCGCGATGGCGGCGCACCGCGACGGCCACGGCGCCAGGTTCCACGACCTGCCGGAGCTGCGGCGCGGTGACCCGGTCGTGGTGGAGACCCGGGACACCTGGTACGTCTACCGGGTCGACAGCACGCTGCAGCAGACGTCCAAGTACGACGTGGCGGTGACCGCACCGGTGCCGCCGGAGTCCGGCTACACCCGGCCCGGCCGCTACCTGACGCTGACCACCTGCACTCCCGCCTACACCTCGCGCTACCGCATGGCCGTCTGGGCCTCGCTCACCCGTACCCAGCCGGTGGACCCCTCCCGCGACCTTCCGGCGGAACTCCGCTGAGGCATCGGCGTAACCGGTCGTATGAACCGTCGTTGGGCACCCGCGTGGAGGTGCTCGACAAGGTCAAGGCCCTGGAACTGCTGCCGGACGGGGTGCACGTGACCACGCGGATGGTCGCGGACTACTTCGAGGTTGGGCACGAAGCTGTGCACAAGGTGATCCAGCGCCACCGGGCGGAGCTGGAGGGAAACGGCCTCGTCGTTCTGCGAGGCTCTGACCTGCAGCGCTTTGAAATGGACATCTTGTCCATTTCAAAGACGAGTTATCCACAGGGGCGGGTGCACCTGACGCTCCTCCCGCGCCGGGCCGTGCTCAACACGGCCATGCTGCTGCGCGACAGCGAGGTGGCCCGGCGGGTGCGTACGTACCTGCTGGACATCGAAGACGCTGCGCGGAGCGGGCAGGGTGGGGAATCCGTGACCATGAGGACGCTGGAACTCCACGCGGGGGCCGGGGAACGTGGTGTGTTCCCCGGCCCCCGGCGGTGGCGCGGTGTGGCCCGGATCAGGGGCCGGACAGACGGTCAGTGGCCGGTGACGCCCTGGATGATGCCCTGGGTCTGGCCCTGGTTGCCGTTGCCGTTGCCGTTACCGGTGGTGTCCGTGGACCCCGGGGTAGGGCTTCCGGTGGTTCCTCCCGGGTTGCCGCCCTGGGTGGGGTTGGAGGCCGGGTTCACCACGATGGTGATCGTGCTTCCGGCCGGGACCTGCTGGTTGCCGGTGATCGGCTGTCCGTTGTAGGTCTCCTCGATGACCGCGTTCGCGTTGTAGCTGGTGTTGAACGTCTGGCTGACGTTCACTGCGACGTGCAGTCCCACCGAGGTCAGCTGGCTCTGCTGGCTCTGGTCCTGGCCCACCAGGTAGGCCGCCTGCACCTGGGCCTGGCCGGTGGACACGGTCAGGCTGACCGTGGATCCGACCGGTGCCTGGGCGTTCGCCGCGGGCGAGGTGCTGATGACGTTGCCGCTGGCGACGGTGCTGCTGCTCGCCGAGGTCGGCGGGCCGACGGTGAAGCCCTGTGCCTGGAGCGCCTGGGTGGCCTGGTCCACGGTCTTGTTGGTGACGTCGGGCACCGCCTTCGCCGGGGCGCCGGTGCTGATCCGCACGGTGATGGTGCCGCCCTTGGCCAGCGCGGTGCCGGCGGCCGGGGACTGCTGGCAGACCTTGCCCTTGTCGGCGATGGAGGGGTCGCAGGCCATCGGCTGGCCCTGGGCCACGACCAGGTTGCCCGGGAAGTTGGCGATCTGGGTCTGCGCGCCGGCCAGGTCCTGGCCGACCAGGTTGGGGGCGTTGTAGGTGGCGGCGGCGGAGCTGCCGCCGAACACGGACTTGGCCACGAAGAACGAGCCGACCAGGACCAGTACCGCCGCGACGGCGAGGATGATCCAGGAGGTGTTGCGGTTCTTCCCGCCGCCGCCGCCGGCCCGGCGGCGGTCGCCGCGGCCGCCGGGGCCCGCGCCGTCGTCGTAGCCGTCGTCGTAGCCGTCGCCGCCCACGTCGTAGCCCTGGCCGACGCCGGGGAGCAGGCTGGTCTGGCCGGCCGCGCTCTGCTGCGGCATCGCCGTGGTGCGGCCGTAGGGGTCCTGCTGGCCGTAGACCTGGGTCTGGTCGTAGCCGCCCATCGAGCCGGCGCCGTAGGCGACCGTCTGCGCGGCGGCGACCGGCAGGCCGTCCAGGGCCCGCTCGATGTCGGCGCGCATCTCGTCGGCGCTCTGGTAGCGGTAGTCACGCTCCTTGGCGAGGGCCTTGAGCACGATCGCGTCGTACTCCGGCCGCACCTCGGGGTCGTACACCGACGGAGGCTGCGCCTCCTCGCGGACGTGCTGGTACGCCACCGCCACCGGCGAGTCGCCGATGAACGGCGGGCGCATGGTGAGCAGCTCGTACAGCAGGCAGCCGGTGGAGTACAGGTCGGACCGGGCGTCGACCTGCTCGCCCTTGGCCTGCTCGGGGGAGAGGTACTGGGCCGTGCCGATGACCGCGGCGGTCTGCGTCATGGTCATGCCGGCGTCGCCCATGGCACGGGCGATGCCGAAGTCCATCACCTTGACCGTGCCGTTGCGGGTCAGCATGACGTTGGCCGGCTTGATGTCACGGTGCACGATGCCGTTGCGGTGCGAGTACTCCAGCGCCTGCAGGACGCCGGTGGTCATCTCCAGCGCACGCTCGGGCAGCAGCCGCCGCCCGGAGTGCAGCAGCTCGCGCAGCGTGGAGCCGTCGACGTACTCCATCACGATGTACGGGATGGAGATCCCGTCGATGTAGTCCTCGCCGGTGTCGTACACGGCGACGATGGAGGGGTGGTTCAGCGAGGCGGCTGACTGTGCCTCGCGGCGGAAACGGGCCTGGAACGACGGGTCACGGGCCATGTCGGCCCGCAGCGTCTTCACAGCGACGGCGCGTCCGAGCCGGATGTCGTGGCCGAGGTAGACCTCTGCCATTCCGCCGCGTCCCAGGACGCCGCCCAGCTCGTACCGGCCGCCGAGGCGACGCGGTTCTTCCATGGTTCCAACCCTCTCCCTCGCCCGTGCCGAGGTTGATCTGTCGGTCCTGCTGTGGTCTGCGGATGCTTCGGCTCGCATCCGCACGCGCGGCAATGGGCAGACCGCTGCTGGCGGATACGCTACCGGGCGCGGGTACGGTTCCGGTTCCGGCGGCCCACTTGATATGAGACCGGTATCCGTCCGCGCTGGTCTCTTGCACGTCTCTCACCTGAATGCGGGCCCTCACCAGCGGCGAGCGCTCACCCGAACGCAGTCTTCCCGTCCGGGCGACGAGACGCAGGTCACTTGCCCAGGTAGGCCTTCATCATGTCCTTGGCGATCGGCGCGGCCAGCCCGGCGCCGGAGATCTCGGTGCGGTCGGTGTTGCTCGCCTCGACCACGACGGCCACGGCGATCTCCTTGTTGCCGTCCTTGGCGTAGGACACGAACCACGCGTACGGGTTGTCGGCGTTGTTCACGCCGTGCTGCGCGGTGCCGGTCTTGCCGCCGACGGTGACCCCGGGGATCTGCGCGGGGGTGCCGGTGCCGCTCTGGACGACGTTCTCCATCATGGTCTGGATCTGCGCGGCGACCTGCGGGGTGGTGGCCTGGGAGAGCTGCTTCGGCTGGGTCTGGTCGATCACCGAGAGGTTCGCCGAGCGCAGCTGGGAGACCAGGTACGGCTGCATCAGCGAGCCGTTGTTGCAGATGGCGGCGGCGACCATGGCCATCTGCAGCGGGGTGGCCCGGGTGTCGAACTGGCCGATGGCGGACAGCGCGTTGGAGGGCCGGTTCATCCCGGTGTCGTAGTTGCTCGCGGCGACGCCGACCGGGATCAGCATGTTGGGGTTGTTGAAGCCGAACTTCTGCGCCTCGGCGACCATCTTGTCGGCGCCGACCTGGTCGCCGATGTTGGCGAAGACGGTGTTACAGGAGACCCGTAGCGCCTCGTTCATCGAGACGTTGGTGCACTGGTCGCCGCCCTCGTTCTTCAGCTCGGTGCTGGTCTGCGGAAGGATGTACTTCGCCGGGCTCTGGGTCGGCGCGTTGATGTCGGTGATCACGTTGTTCTCCAGCGCGGCGGCCGAGGTGATCAGCTTGAAGGTGGAGCCGGGCGGGTAGGTCTGCCGCAGCGCCCGGTTCAGCATCGGGTTCGACGGGTCCGCCTGCAGGGCGTTCCAGGCGGTGCTGCTCGCGGTGTCCGCCCCGGCGATCGTGGTGGGGTCGTACGAGGGCGCGCTGACCAGGCCGAGGATCGCACCGGTGGTCGGGTCCAGGGCGACCGCCGCACCCTTCTTGCCGTTGGTCTGGAAGGCGTCCCAGGCGGCCTTCTGCACCTTGGGGTCGATCGTGGTGACCACGTCGCCGCCCTGCTTCTGCTTGCCGGTGATCAGGTCCAGGGTGTTCCGGAAGAACAGCCGGGAGTCGTCGCCGGTGAGGATCGGGTCCTCGACGTTCTCCAGCAGGTTGCTGCTGAAGACCTGCGAGGAGTAGCCGGTGATCGGCGCGTACATCGCACCGTCGGTGTAGGCCCGGCGGTACTTGTAGTAGTTGCCGTTGACCAGCAGGTCCTTGGTGACCGGCTGTCCGCCGACGATGATGTTGCCGCGCGGGTAGCTGTAGGCCTCGATGGCGATGCGGCGGTTGTTCTTGTTCTGGTCCAGCGAACTGGCCTGGACGCCCTGCACGTAGTTGACGCGGATCATCAGCGCCAGCACCAGCACCAGGCAGAACACCGATACCCGTCGGATGGGCTTGTTCACGGGCGGGGTCCCCTCCTGGCGGTACTGCGTAGGCGGATCGGGCGGTTCGGGCAGGGCTGCGGATCGGACAGAGCTAACTGTCTACACGGTGTTCATGACGGTCTGAGCACCTGGGTCGGTTCTGTGCGGGTGTCGGCGGGTGTGGGCGCCGGTCTGCGCGCCACGTCGCTGATCTTCAGCAGGATGGCGACCAGGGCCCAGTTGGTGATCACCGAGGAGCCGCCCTGGGCGATGAACGGGAGCGTCATCCCGGTCAACGGGATGGTACCGGTGACGCCGCCGGCCACGATGAAGACCTGCAGCGCGAAGGCCGCGGACAGGCCCGCCGCCAGCAGTTTCCCGAACGGGTCGCGGGCTGCCAGGGCGGTCCGCAGTCCGCGCTCGAACAGCAGCGCGTAGAGCAGGAACAGCGCCATCAGCCCGGCCAGCCCGAGTTCCTCGCCGATGGTGCCGAGGATGAAGTCGCTCTTGGCGGCGAAGCCGATCAGCCAGGAGTGCCCCTCGCCCAGGCCGGTGCCCAGGGTGCCGCCGGAGCCGAGCGCGAACAGGGCCTGGCCGATCTGTCCCACGCCGCCGCCGGGGGCGGTGGCCAGCGGGTGCAGCCAGGCGGTGATCCTGGTCTGGACGTGGGCCTCGCTCGACGCCACCAGCCAGAAGCCGAGCCCGGCCATCAGCGTGCCGAACAGGATCCAGCTGGTCCGCTCGGTGGCCACATAGAGCATGATCACGAAGATGCCGAAGAACAGCAGCGAGGTGCCCAGGTCGGTCTCGAAGACCAGGATCATCAGGCTGAGCACCCAGACCGCGATGATCGGGCCCAGGTCCCGCCCGCGCGGCAGGTAGAGCCCCAGGAAGCGGCGGCTGGCCAGCGCCAGCGCGTCCCGCTTGACCATCAGGTAGCCGGAGAAGAACACCGGGAGGATGATCTTGACGAACTCTCCGGGCTGGATCGAGAAGCCGCCGACGTGGATCCAGATCTTGGCGCCGAAGTCGGACGCCCGGGTCGGCAGGAAGGCCGGCAGTGCCAACAGCACCAGCGCCGCCAGCCCGGTGAGGTAGGTGTAGCGCTGCAGCAGCCGGTGGTCCTTGAGCAGCACCATGACCGTGATGAACAGGGCGATGCCCAGGCCGGTCCAGATCAGCTGGTTCTGCGCGGCCGGGTAGTTGGGGTGCAGCTGCTGGGCCCGGTCGAGCCGCCAGATGAAGACCAGGCCCAGCCCGTTCAGCAGGGCGGCGACGGGCAGCATCAGCGGGTCGGCGTACGGCGCGTAGCGGCGCACCGAGACATGGGCCAGCAGGGCGAAGAGTCCCATGCCCAGCCCGTACTCCAGCATCCCCGCGGGCACCCGGCCGTCCATGGCCAGGCCGGTGTCCGCGAAGGCGAAGAGCGGGATCAGGACGGCCGGCACCAGCAGCGCCAGCTCGGTGTTGCGGCGGTTGGGGGCGCCCTGCGGGGTGATCGTGGCGGTGGCCCGCCAGATCTCGCCGCTGCCGCCGGGCGCCCTCACCGCAGGTGTCCGGGGCGGTGCCCGGGCCGCACGGACGCGGGAAGGGGGGTCGGAGGACGCGCGGTCAGGCGCCGGCGCACTGGGCGGCCATGGTCTGCTGCTGGGGCGTGAGCGTGGCGGTCGCGCTGGCGGACGCGGGCGGCGCGGCGGGCGGTGTGGCCTTGGTGCCGGCGCTGGCGCCGGGCTTGGGGGTCGCCGGGGGGGTGCTGCTCGCGGCCGGCGTCGGGACGGTGGAGGCTGTGGAAGCCACGGTCTTGCACACGTCCGCCTGCGTCTGCAGGGTGGCGATCTGCTGCTGCGCGTCGTTCAGGCTGGAGAAGCCGATGGTGTCCTTGACGTGGCTCTGGTCGATCTGCGGCAGGAACTTCAGCTGGACCCCGGTCGACTGGTAGACCTTGGACAGGCTCAGGCCCAGCAGGTTCTGGTTGACGCCCCGGTAGATCGCCACGGAGTCGCCGTTCGCGCCGACGTAGTACTGCGTCTGGGTCCACTGGTAGCCGAACCAGCCGCCGCCGCCGAGCAGGCCCAGCAGCACCAGGATCACCACCGTGGGGGCCAGCCAGCGTCGCTTGCGCGGCTCCCGGCGGCGCCGGCGGGAACGCCGGCCGCCCTCCTGGTCGTCGCCGTGGCCCTCGTCGCCGTAGCCGTCGTAGCCCTCGTCCGGGTAGCCCTCGCCGTCGTAGCCGTCGGCTCCGGCCGCGCCGTCGGCGGGCGGGGCGGGCTGCGGGCGGCCGAGCGAGGCGGCGCGGGCGGCGGGGGTGTTCGCCATGGTGTGGTGGCTGATCGTGGGCGGCCCGTCGGCGACCGCGCCGACCACGACCGGCGTGTCGGTGAACTGCCCGGCCACGGTGTCGCCGTCGGTGACGTCCAGGACGTCGGCGACCACGCAGGTGATGTTGTCGGGGCCGCCGCCGCGCAGCGCCAGCTGGATCAGCTCGGCGATGGTCTGCTCGGGCGCGTAGTAGCTGCCGAGGGTCTCCTCCAGGGTCTGGTGGCTGACCACCCCGGAGAGGCCGTCGGAACAGATCAGATAGCGGTCGCCGGCCCGGACCTCACGGATCGACAGGTCCGCCTCGACCTCGCTGGTGCCCATCAGCGCGCGCATGATCAGCGAGCGCTGCGGGTGGGTGCTGGCCTCCTCCTCGGTGATCCGGCCCTCGTCGATCAGCCGCTGCACCCAGGTGTGGTCCTGGGTGATCTGGCTGAGCGAGCCGTCCCTGAGCAGGTAGGCGCGGGAGTCGCCGATGTGGATCAGACCGGCCCGCTGGCCGGTCCAGAGCAGGGCGGTGAGGGTGGTGCCCATGCCCTCCAGCGAGGGGTCGCCCTCGACCAGCAGCCGCAGCCGCTCGTTGGCCCGGTCGGCGGCCTGGCTCAACGCGGTCAGCGGATCGTTGCCCGGGACGTCCTCGTCCAGCTCGACCATGGTGGAGAGGACCTCCGCGGAGGCCACCTCGCCGGCCGCCTGGCCGCCCATGCCGTCGGCGACGGCGAGCAGCCGCGGACCGGCGTAGCCGGAGTCCTCGTTGCCCTCGCGGATCATGCCCTTGTGCGACCCGGCGGCGAAGCGCAGCACGAGGCTCATGTGCCGTCCGCCCCCTTCCCTCGGTCCCCTGCGCGATGCCCCGGTGCAGCGTGCGTTGATGCATCGTACGGTGCGCTGTCCAGCCCCGCCGGGCGCGGGTGTGCCGCGCCCCGCTGTGCATGCCTCATGCGTGACTACTTCCGCAGCTCGATGACGGTCCTGCCGATCCGGATGGCAGCGCCGGGCTGGAGCGGGGTCGGGCTGGTCAGCCGGGTCCGGTCCAGGTACGTGCCATTGGTGGAGTTGAGGTCCTCGACGATCCACTGACCGCTCTGGTCCGGGTAGATCCTGGCATGCCGGGAGGACGCGTAGTCGTCGTCGAGCACGATGGTCGAGTCGTGGGCCCGGCCGAGCGTGATCGTCTGGCCCTGCAGGGCCACCGTGGTGCCCGCGAGCGAGCCCTGGGTGACCACCAGCTGACTCGGCGCCCCGCGGCGCGGCCGGCCGGCCTGGGTCTGCTGCTGGCGGCCCTCCCGCTGCGGCGGCGGAGCCTGACGGCCCGTCGGCGCGGCCCCGCCGCGCCGGGCGGTGGCGGTGCGCTGGGTCACCTTGGTGCCGAACAGGTCGCTGCGGATGACCTGCACCGCGACGATGACGAACAGCCACAGCACGGCGAGGAAACCCAGCCGCATGACTGTGAGGGTGAGCTCTGACATGTGCCCCGCGTCACCCTTCGGCTTGCCGGTAGACGATGGTGGTGCTACCCATGATGATCTTCGATCCGTCATGCAGCGTAGCGCGCTGGGTGTGCTGCCCGTCGACCACGATGCCGTTGGTGGACCCTATGTCCTGGACCACCGAGGGGGAACCGATCCGGATCTCGGCATGCTTGCGGGACACCCCGGGGTCGTCGACCCGGATGTCGGCCTCGGTGCTCCGGCCCAGCACCACCACCGGAGTGGTCACCTGCTGCCGGTCACCGTTGATCTCCAGCCAGCGCCGGGTGCCCGGCCCGGCCGCGCCGTAGCCGCTGCCCGGCATCGGCCGCACGGCCGCCTCCTGCGGCGGGGGCGGCCCGTAGCTCGGGGCCGGCGGGACGCTCGGCTCCCACTGCCCCGGCGGCCGGCCCGGCTGCACCGCGGGGAACGCCGGAGCGGTGGCCGGCATCGGGGGCACCTGCGGCTGCCAGGCCTCGGCCTGCCGACCGCCGTACGGGGCGTACGGGTCGGCGGCCGGCGGCTGGGCGGCGTCGGCGGTCGCCTCGATCCGGCTGCGTACCCGGTACAGGCCGGTGTCCAGGTCCTCGGCACGCTCCAGGGCGACCTTGAGCGGGCCCATGAAGGAGTAGCGCTGCGCCTGGGCGTACTCCCGCACCATGCCGGCGAGCTCCCCGCCGAGCTGGGCCGCGTACGGGCTCAGCCGCTCGTGGTCGTGGGGGCTGAGCTCCACCATGAAGTCGTTGGGGACGACGGTGCGGTCACGGTTCCAGATGCTGGCGTTGTTGTCGCACTCGCGCTGCAGCGCTCCGGCGATCTCCACGGGCTGCACTTCGGACTTGAACACCTTGGCGAAGGCGCCGTTGACAAAACCCTCGAGTCGCTGCTCGAACTTCTTCAGGGCTCCCACGGGGCACCCCCTTCCATCGGGCGTTCTGGGCTCACCGCGCGGTCGCGTGGCGGCTACGTGCTTGTAGTCCTTACTGATCGTATCTACGCCGGGGGCCGGTGTGCGGTTCCTCGTCGTAGCGGATGGGGCAGTGGGATCGGACACGTCGGCACCGCCGCGGGTCACCGTAGCGAAGGATGCCATCCGGTGGAGGCCGACGGGTAAGAGTCGGGGTCTGCAGGCTGAGTCGTACCCGCCGCGGCGGCTGGTCATCCGCCGATCACCCGTTCGGCTTGCGGTGACCGCCGGTCGATCACCGGTCGTTCGCTCGTCGCGGGGGCTCCGCGGGTGACTCCGAGGCGAGCCGGCGGCGTCCGCCGGGCGACCGGGGTATGGCCGGGACACCCCTTCCGACGTGCTAGTGTTCTTCTTGTCGAGAGGCGCTGACGCAGGCCGAACGGGACGTCGGAGGACCAGTCAGGAACTGGTTTGAAGACACCGGGGAGTCTTCGGTAGAGTCAACGGCATCACTCACTGCGCGAGTGGCGGAATGGCAGACGCGCTGGCTTCAGGTGCCAGTGTCCGAAAGGGCGTGGGGGTTCAAATCCCCCCTCGCGCACATGGAAGTACCGACAAGGTGCCTCCCCCGGAGACGAAAGTCGCTGGGGGAGGCACCTTGTCGTTGTGGTCGATCCTGGTGGTGCGGTCCGTCGTCCCGGCCGCGCGGCCGGGACGACGGGCGACGGACGGCGGTCAGCGCCTGGTGCCGCAGTCGGGGCAGAAGGCGGCGCCGTGCGGCACCTGGGCGTTGCAGGAGGTGCACTGGTCCGGCTGCGCCAACTGGTGGCCGCAGCCGGGACAGAAGCGGGAGCCGTGGGTCTCGGTGGCGCACTGCGGGCAGACGAGCTGCGTCGGACGCTCCACGTCGTAGGCCGCGCCCCGGGTGCCGCCGGAGTCGTAGGCCCGCTGCGAGGCGACGTCGTTCAGGCCCCGCTGCTGGGCGGCGGCGACCTCGGCGGCGGTGTCCGGCGCGCAGCCCAGGCAGAGTCCCTGGCCCGGGTTCCAGCACCGCTCGCACACATAACTGGTGCACCGGGCACAGCGGTTGAAGTGGGCGGTGGCGTCACTGACGGCCCGTTGGAACGCGGTGTCCTTGGCCGGTCCCCAGTTGGCGCCGACCAGGCCGCCGATGGCGGTGCTGGCCTCGCTGCCGGCCCGGCCCAGCGCGCCCCAGGCGCCGCTGACCGCCTTGTCCATCCAGCCCGCCATCCGGCCGCTGGTGTACGGCTGGAACGGTGAGCGCCAGGTGTCCTGGCAGCGGGAGCAGGAGAACTCGAACTGGAAGCCCGCGCCGGTGCCGTACTGCTCGCACAGGTCACGGTAGTTGTTGCTGAAGTGGATCTCGTTGCCCATGGTGCTGTGCCCCCCACGTCGTACCCTCGTTCACTGGGGCAAAGGGTGGCACAACCGACCGGCGGGCGCGACGGTGGGGCGGCTGCTCCGCCGAACCGTTACGCCCGCCGGGACGGCGGGCGGGCGGAGGCGGTCAGCGGTCGGCGATCAGGGTGCCGCCGGTGGCCCAGTTCTCCGCCGGGAGTTCGTCGATGGTGACCCAGATCGACTCGGGCTTGGCGCCGGTGGCGCGGACGAACGCGTCGGTGAGCTCACGGGCGATGGCGCGCTTCTGCTCCTCGGTGCGACCGGCGATCTGCTTGACCTGGATGAGCGGCATGGCGGGGTCTCCTTGGTGAGCGGCGGTGCTGCTGCTGACCTCAGGGTCAAGATCGGTGCCCGGCCCGGTTATTCCGCGGCCCGCGCGGGTCAGGCGCTGGCGTTGTAGCGGGCCAGGTAGGCGGCGAAGCGCTCCAGGTCGTCCTTGTCCCAGTCGCGCAGCCGCTGCAGATAGGCGCGGTGGCGCTGGTCCAGGACCTGGCGCAGCAGGTCGGCGCCCTGGGTGGAGGGGCGGATGATCTGCCCGCGCAGGTCCTCCGGGTCGGCGGTGCGTTCGACCAGGCCGAGCTTCTCCAGCGACGCGACCTGGCGGCTGACGGTGGACTTGTCGAGCATGAAGTGGGCGGCGAGGTCGGTGCCCCGGCAGCCGCCGCGTTCGTTCAGGTGGTCCAGGATCGTGAAGGTGACCAGGGTCAGGCCCGGGTGGATCTGCGAGGCCAGTGAGCGGGCCCGGCGGGCGAACGCCGTGAGCTCGCGCTGGATCGCGTCCACGGCCTCGGCGCGTTCGCCGTCGAGCAGGTCGGACGCGGTGGTGCTGGGGGGCATGGCGGCTGCTCCTTCCTTTGTTGCATCTTACAACTAAGGAGAGGATGCCCCCGGCGCGCCACGCGGGCCGGTGCCGATCAGCCCCGGTGCGGCAGCGGCAGCTCGAACCAGACCACCTTGCCGACCGCCTTGCGGCTGGTGCCCCAGCGCGCCGACAGATGGCTGACCAGGCTCAGGCCCCGGCCGTCCTCGTCCAGGGCCTCCGAGGGCTCCAGCGAGGGCAGGTTGTGGTCGTCGTCGCTCACCTCGACCAGCAGCTTCCCCACCCGCATCAGCTGCAGCTCGACCCGGTCCTTGGCGACCCGGAGGGCGTTCGTGACCAGCTCGCTGACCAGCAGCTCGGCCGCTTCGGAGAGCTCCGGGAGCTCCCATCGGGAGAGCTGGTCCCGCACCAGCAGCCGGGCCCGGCGCACCTCGGAGGTGTCGAGCTGCAGGGACCAGGAGATCACATCCTGCGGCGGGATCCCGTCGAACCGGGCGATCAGCAGCGCCAGGTCGTCGTTGCGGTCGTCGGTGTGCAGCCGCTGCAGCACGGTGTCGCAGACCTCGTCGGGGCTGCGGCGCGGGTCGACGATGTCGCCGCACAGCGCGGCCAGCCCGTCTCCTATGTCGCCGCCCCGCATCTCCACCAGGCCGTCCGTGCACAGCACCAGCATGCTGCCGTCGGAGACCTTGATCTCGCGGGAGGCGAACGGCACCCCGCCCACGCCGATCGGCGCGCCGGAGGGGATCTCCAGCAGTTCGCCCCGCCCGTCCGGGTGCACCAGCACCGGCGGAACATGGCCCGCGCTGGCGATGGTGCAGGTCCTGGCGATCGGGTCGTAGACCGCGTACAGGCAGGTCGCCAGATGGTCGTCGCCGAGCCGCTGGGCCAGGTTGTCGAGGTGGCGCAGGATCTGACCCGGCGGCAGGTCCAGTGCGGCCAGGGTCTGCATCGCGGTCCGGAACCGGCCCATCGCCACGGCGGAGTGCAGCCCGTGGCCCATCACGTCGCCCACCACCAGGGCGACCCGGCTGCCGGGCAGCTGCACCGCGTCGAACCAGTCGCCGCCCACCTCGGCCCTGCGGTCGCCGGGGATGTAGCGGTGCGCGATCAGCACCCCGGGGATCTTCGGCGGACGGGTCGGCAGCATGCTGCGCTGCAGCGTCAGCGCGGTCTTGGCCTCCATCCGGTGCAGCCGGGCGTTGTCGATCGACAGTGCGGCGCGGGCCGCCAGCTCGCGCAGGTACGCGGCGTCGGCCTCGTCGAAGGCGGGGCGGTCGGGATTCCGCAGCAGGGTCAGGATGCCCAGTACGGTGCCGCGCGCGGCCAGCGGCAGGGTCAGCATCGAGCGGCCCTCGAACAGTGCCGTGAGCGCCTCGCCGCCCCGGCCGGCCGCGCACTCGCGGGCCACGGAGGGATCCACCACCGGGACCAGTACCGGCTGGTTGGTCTGCAGGGCGAGACCTGACGGGGTGTTGCCGGGCAGCGAGAACAGGGCGCCCTCGTGCACCCGGTGCTCCCAGTCGGTCAGCGACTCGCTGAACGTGCGGGCCACCCGTCGCAGTTGGGTGGCGTCGTCGGGGCGGTCCCGGGGCAGCTCGGTCTCCACGATCAACCGGTCCCGCAGGTCCACGCAGGCGAAGTCGGCGATGCCCGGAACCACCACGTCGCAGAGCTCGTGCACGGTGGCGTCCAGGTCCAGGGTGGTGCCGATGCGTGCGCCGGCATGGCTGAGCAGCCGCAGCTGCTCGTTCACCGGCTCGGTCCCGGGCTGCGGTACGGGCCGTCGGGCGCCGGTGACACCGGCCGGGAGGGTGAGCGTCGGGACCGTCGGCGGGCCGCTGAACGGGCCGTCGTCGCTGCCGGCCGGACGTGGGACCTCGGGCCGGGAGTCGGTGGCGGGGGTGCGGCCGCCCCGGTCCGGCTGGGTACGCGGGCTGGGGACGGAGGGCAGCACGGCCGAAGCCGGGGACGACGGGCGCGGTGCCGCCGGTGCCGGGCCGGGTTCCTGCAGCGGCTCGGCCGGGGATCGGTCCGACGACTGCTTCGGCGCCTGGGCGGCGGAGGCCAGGTCGCCGGGTTCGAGCGGCAGCACCGGCAGCCGGATGGAACCGTCCAGCAGCAGCGCCGGTGCGCCGGCGGCGACCACCTGGCCGATCAGCCGCAGCCGGCGCTCCCCGCCGCCGCCGGGCAGCAGCGCGGCCAGCCGTTGGGTGGTGCGTCCCGCGTCGGCCGCGTCGGCGGGCGCGGTCCGGTCCGGGGCGACCAGCAGTGCGGGCGGACTGGAGACCGAGGTGGTGGCGTAGGGGAGGAAGTGGTTGCCCAGTGCGATCCGGGGCCCGGCGGCGCGCAGCGGCCGGGCGTCGGCGGCCAGAACCAGCAGGCTGCGGCCGGTCGGCTCGATCAGCCGGTAGGCCCAGCACAGGACGTCGACGATCCGCCCGTCCCGGTCGGTCACCAGCAGGTCGCCGCACCAGGAGGAGGCACAGGCGGTGAGGTCGTCCAGGTGGTCCAGCGCGTCGCCGAGCTTGCCGCCGCCGGGCGCCGGCATGCCCTGGTACGGGGTGACCGCGCTGCGGGCCAGCGGGAGCAGACCGGCGGCGGGCCGGTCGAAGACGTCGTCGCGGCGGTGCCCGAAGACCTCCTCGGCGGCGCGGTTCCAGTGCGTCAGCCGTCCGTCCGGGTCGACCACGAGCGCGGCCAGCCGCACCATGGCGACCACGCCGGGCGGCGCGGGCTGAGGCACCGGCTCAGCCGCTGCCGGGGCGGTCTCCGGGTCTGCGGTGCGGTCTGCCGTGGGTGCGTCGGGTGCATGGCCGGGCTCCGTCACCTGGGGCCACTCGTGTTCGGGCGCGGTGAAGGTCTCCTCCGCCATGCTCACCCTCTCTCCGCTCCCGCCGTTGTTCGAGGTGCCTGTCTGCCCGGACAGCCCTACCCGGCTGGACCGTGGTGCAAGCCGGGGACCGACGTTCCGGAGATACAGGGGTATCCCAGGCAAGCACGAAAATCGGCTCCGATACCCGTATTCGGAGAAGTCCTGAGGCGTTCAGTAGTGCGCGCGGGCTCGCACGCTCCAGTGTGCGCCCTTTGTGGTACCCCCGGGGACAGTAGGGTGACCAGGCGGACACGCGGTACAAACAACAAGTATTGAGGTTGAGATGGCTCCCGACGCCCCGGCCCGGTGGACCGACCCCGAGGAGCAGCGCCTGGAACAGGAGATCTCGCAGGCCGAGGCTATGCTGGTGGACGCCGAGGTCGAGGTCGAGACGCTGCGCGTGGAGCTGGACAACTTCGCGCTGCTGCACCACCAGCGACTCGGGCCCATGTACGTGCGCCTGGACGAGCTGGACGCGCTGATCGCCGAGGCCACCGCGGCGCGGACCGGCAGCCCCGAGGACATCCGGCGGGCCTTCGAGGCCCGCAGCGTGCTCGAACCGATGCCGGACCTGGAGGAGTTCTTCGCCCAGGGAGCGGCCGACGGCCCCGACGCCGCCGACGGCCCGGCGACCGAACAGCCCGTCATCCCGCAGGCGCCGCAGCGCATCCGCCCCGACAAGGAGGCCCAGCGGCTCTACCGCGACCTGGCCCGCCGGGCCCACCCGGACCTGGCCCAGGACCCGGCGGAGCAGCAGCTGCGCGGCGCGTTCATCGCCCGGGTGAACGAGGCGTACGCACGTGGAGATCTCCGGACGCTGGCCGCGCTGGCCCAGGAGTGGGCGGGCGAGACCGGTGACAGCGCGGCGCCGGCGGCCGGCACCCCGGAGCGGGCGGCCTGGCTGCTGCAGCGGCTCGACTGGCTCTCCGCGCGGCTGCGGCAGCTGGAGGCGGCCCAGGCCGAGCTGGCGGACAGCCCGATGGGACAGCTGCTGATGCTGCTCCCGGACGACCCCGACGCGTTGCTGGAGGTGCTCGCCGAGCAGCTGCTGGCCACGGTGGCGACTCGGCAGGCCGATCTGGACCGGTTGCTCGGTACCGTGTGAGGAGCACAGTCCGACATTCCCGTACCGCAACCGTTCCCGTACCGCAATGGAGACCCCCATGTTCCATGCCGCTGTTCCCACCGTGGACGTCGCGTCCGTACCCGCGGACGGTGCGCTGCTCGACGTGCGCGAGCAGGACGAGTGGGAGGCCGGCCACGCCGAGGGCGCGCTGCACATCCCGATGGGGCAGCTGATGGCCAGGATCGACGAGCTGCCGGAGGAGCGGCTGTACGTGGTGTGCCGCGTCGGCGGCCGCTCCGCGCAGGTGGTGCAGTACCTGGTCGCGCAGGGGCGGGAGGCCTTCAACGTGGACGGGGGCATGTACGCCTGGGAGGCGGCGGGCCGCCCGCTGGTGGGCATCGACGGAAGCCAGGCCTTCGTCCTGTAGGACGGGCAGTCGTAGCCGGCGCCGTGTGGTCGGCGCTGTAGAGCCGGCACGAGCAGGGATTCAGACGTACACGTACGTACGCACAATCGGAGGGGGCCAGATGACAGCCGTGGGCGAGGTTGCACGGACCGGGCGGGTCGAGCTGCGGGAGATCCTGCCGGCCGAGGCCGAGAATCTGGCGGCGGGCGGCAGCGGTGGCATCGGCTGGGTGCCCGACGGTCCCTACCGGGGCACCAGGGACGCCTGCACGGGCATGACCCGGGCCGTGCAGGCGGGCGGGTACGAGCCGGCCTGGGGCGTGTTCGCGATCATCCGGCTGGAGGACGGGGCCGCGGTCGGCGGCATCGGCTTCCACGGACCGCCGAGCGACGGCGTCGCCGAGATCGGCTACGACCTCGCCGCCTCGGCCCGCGGCAACGGATACGCGACCGAGGCGGCCCGGCTGCTGGTCGCCCGCGCCCTGGCCCGGCCAGGGGTCTCCCATCTGATCGCGCACACCGAACCGGGAAACACCGCGTCGCAGGCGGTGCTCACCCGGGTGGGCTTCGAACGGGACGGGGTGGGCGCGGACGACCTGTACCGCTTTGTCCTGCGAGGCGGGTCAGAGGTGGCGTAGCAGGGTGGTCGGGGACTCCACGGCGTCGGCGACGAAGCGGAGGAACGCTCCGGCGGTCGCGCCGTCGCAGACCCGGTGGTCGAAGCTGAAGGACAGCTGCACGACCCTGCGGACCGCCAGTTCGCCCTGGTGGACCCAGGGCTTCTCGGCGATCCGGCCGACGCCCAGCATGGCCGCCTCGGGGTGGTTGATGATCGGCGTGGAGCCGTCGACGCCGAAGACCCCGTAGTTGTTGAGGGTGAAGGTGCCGCCGGTGAGCTCGGCCGGCGTGAGCCGGCCGGCCCGGGCGGCGGCGGTCAGCCGAGCCATCTCGACCGCCAGATCGGCGGTGCTGCGCAGGTGTGCGTCGCGCACCACCGGGACGGCGAGGCCGCGCTCGGTCTGCGCGGCGAAGCCGAGGTGCACGGCGGAGTGACGTCGCACGCCCGTGGCGGTGCCGTCCTGGTCGGTGACCACGCTGGAGTTGAGCTCGGGATGCCGGGCCAGACCGGCGGTGCAGATCCGCGCGAGCAGCGGCAGCAGTCCGATCCGGTCCTGCGGGGCGCTGCCCGCGTTGAGGGCGCCCCGGGCCGCGAGCAGCGCGGTGGCG
Source organism: Streptacidiphilus sp. EB129 (assembly GCF_041262645.1). Lineage (NCBI taxonomy): Bacteria > Bacillati > Actinomycetota > Actinomycetes > Kitasatosporales > Streptomycetaceae > Streptacidiphilus > Streptacidiphilus sp. EB129. The sequence continues at coordinate 71,423 of NZ_JBGCCS010000025.1, read as the reverse complement.
TCGGCGTCCACCCAGCAGGTGGCGTCGGGGATCTCCCGGCGGCTGCGGGTGAAGGTGGCGGCGGCGAGCCGGGCCACACCCTTGAGCGGGACGACCACGTCGTCGGCCGCGGGACTGGTCGCGGGCGAGGCCGCCGCCGTGGGCCGGGCGCGGCGGGTGATGGCCGCATCCACGTCCGCGCGGAGGATCAGGCCCTGCGGGCCGCTGCCGGTGAGGGCGGCGAGGTCGATGCCCTGCTCCCGGGCCAGACGCCGGACCAGCGGGGAGATCACCGCGACCGGCCCGGACGGCTGGGCTGCCGGGGTGGCTGCCACCGCGGCCCTGCCCGTGGGGGCGGGTGCTACGGCGGCGCGTACTGCGGTGCTCTGTGCGGCGGTGCTCTGTCCTGCGGCGACCGGTGCTGCGGCAAGCGGTGCCGCGGCTGCGCTGGTGGTGGGCGCGCTGAGGGGGCTCGTCACGCGGCGTCGGCGGCTGGAGCTGCTCTCGCTGGTCCCGTACCCGACCAGCACGTTGCCGGAGCCGGAGCCGGAGCCGGAGCCCGATCCGGAAGCCGAGCCCGTGTCGGTCGGGGCGGGGCTGCCGCCGGCGGGCGGGCTGACGGCGACGGTGACCAGGGCGGCGCCGACCGGGACCTCCGTGCCGGCCTCGCCGAAGCGGGCGGTCACCACTCCCCCGTACGGGCAGGGCACCTCGACCACGGCCTTGGCGGTCTCCACCTCGGCGACCGGCTGGTCGACGGCGATCACGTCGCCGACCTCCACCAGCCAGCGGACGATCTCGGCGGAGGTCAGCCCCTCACCGAGGTCGGGCAACGGGAACTCTCGTACCGAGGGCATCACGTCACTGCTCCCACTGGAGTCGAGCCACGGCGTCGAGGATGCGGTCCACTCCGGGGAGGTGGTGGCGCTCCAGCATCGGCGGCGGGTAGGGGATGTCGAAGCCGGTGACCCGCAGTACCGGGGCGGCGAGGTGGTGGAAGCAGCGTTCGCTCACCCGGGCGGCGATCTCCGCGCCCACTCCGGCGAAGCCCGAGGACTCGTGCACGACCACGGCCCGTCCGGTGGCGCGGACCGCCGCGCAGACCGTCTCGTCGTCGAAGGGCGCCAGGGTGCGCAGGTCGACGACGGACAGGTCCCAGCCTTCGGCGCGCGCGGCCTCGGCGGCCTCCAGGCAGACCGGCAGCGAGGGGCCGTAGGTGATCAGGGTCGCCGAGGTGCCCTGGCGGCGGACCACGGCGCGGCCCATCGGCTCGATCGGGGTCGGGTCGGCCGCCGACCAGTCGTCCTTGCTCCAGTACAGGCGCTTGGGCTCCAGGAACACCACCGGGTCGTCGGAGGCGATCGCGGCGCGCAGCAGCCCGTAGGAGTCGGCGACGGTGGCGGGGGTGACCACGTGCAGCCCGGGGGTGTGCGCGTAGTAGGCCTCGGAGCTGTCGCTGTGGTGCTCGACGCCGCCGATGCCGCCGCCGTAGGGGATGCGGATGGTGATCGGCAGCGGCATCCGGCCCGCGGTGCGGTTGCGCATCCGGGCGACGTGGGAGACCAGTTGCTCGAAGGCCGGGTAGGCGAAGGCGTCGAACTGCATCTCCACGACCGGCCGCAGTCCGTACATGGCCATGCCGACGGCGGTGCCGAGGATGCCGGCCTCGGCCAGCGGGGTGTCCAGACAGCGGTCGGCGCCGAAGGTGGCGGCCAGTCCGTCGGTGATCCGGAAGACCCCGCCGAGGGCGCCGACGTCCTCGCCCATGACGTGCACGGACGGGTCCGCCTCCAGGGCGTCGTGCAGTGCGGCGTTCAGGGCCTGGGCCATGGTGGCCTGGGTCCGCGCGGGCGTCGGGACGGGTGCCAGGGTGGTGCTCACTGCTGCTCCCCTTCGGCTTCCGCGGCCAGCTCGGCGGCGAGCTGGGCGGCTTGTTCCCGCAGCTGCGGTGTGGGCTCGGCGTAGACGTGGGTGAACAGCGACATCGGATCCAGTTCGGGTTTCACGTGAAACATCGAGCGCATCCGGTCGGCGAGCGCCTCGGCGGCCTCGGCCGCCTCGCTCACGTCCTTGTCGCCGATCAGACCGGCCTCGCGCAGATGGTGCTCCATCAGGGTCAGCGGGTCCCGCTGACGCCAGGCCGTGACCTCCTCCGGGGTGCGGTAGCGCCCCGCGTCGTCGGCGTTGGTGTGCGCGTCCAGTCGGTAGGTGACCGCCTCGACCAGGACCGGGCCCCGGCCGGAGCGGGCGTGCTCCACGGCCTCGCTGAGCACAGTGTGCATCGCGGCGGCGTCGTTGCCGTCGACCAGACGTCCATGGATGCCGTAGCCGACCGCCTTGTGCGCCAGGGTCGGAGCGGCGGACTGCTTGGCCAGCGGCACCGAGATCGCGTAGCCGTTGTTCTGGACCAGGAAGACCACGGGGGCGTTGAGCACCCCGGCGAAGTTCAGCGCCTCGTGGAAGTCGCCCTCGCTGGTGCCGCCGTCGCCGACCAGGGCCAGTGCGACCACGCCGTGCTCGGGGCCGGTCTCGCCGCGCAGGCGGGCGGCGTGGGCCAGGCCCACGGCGTGCGGGGCCTGGGTGGCCAGCGGGGTGGAGAGCGGGGCGACCCGGTGCTCATAGGGGTCGTAGCCGGTGTGGGCGTTGCCGCGCAGCAGGGTCAGCGCCTCGATCGGCTCCACGCCCCGGGAGACCACGGCCAGCGTGTCGCGGTAGCTGGGGAACAGCCAGTCGGTGGGCCGCAGTGCCGTCGCGACGGCGACCTGGCAGGCCTCCTGGCCGGTGGAGGCCGGGTAGACGGCGAGGCTGCCCTGCTTGGTCAGCGTGGTGGCCTGCTGGTTGTAGCGGCGTCCGACGACCAGCCGGCGGTAGAGGTCGCGCAGCAGCTCGGCCGGCATCTCGGCGAGGGCAGGGGTGCCCAGGATGCGCACCGGCTCCGGGTCGGGGAGCAGCGGTGCGGGGTCGCGCCGCGGCCCGTGGGCGTCGGGCGTCCAGCCGGGCGCGGTCGCGGAACCTGCATCTGAACCTGGGGAGCGTGAACCCGGGGCGTCTGAACCTGGGGCGGATCCGGGCGCGTGGTCGAGCACGGTCATGGAGGGCACCTCCTGCGAGGGTGGTGGGGAGAGGTGCGGGACGTGGCGCTGAGAGGGGTGGCTCTCCCTACCGATTGTTCGGTTGTCTGATCGAATCGGCTACTGTCCTCCCCCAGTGGTGGACAAACGGCTGGTCTCGCGCTGTGCTGGAATCAGGACGTCCACCAGGGGAGGGCTGAGGGACATGCCCGCTGAACACATGGCCGACGCGGGTGACCCGCGTGCCGTCCCGGCGCCGGCCCGCGCCCCGGAGCCGCCCGGCGCGAGCCGGGTGCTGGACCGGATCGACCGGGCGATCCTGCGGCTGCTCCAGGCGGACGGCCGGGCGTCCATCCGGTCGGTCGCCGAGCGGGTGCATGTCTCGCGGGCCAACGCCTACGCGCGGATCGCGCGGATGGTGGAGGACAACGTCATCCGCGGCTTCACCGCCAGGGTGGACCACGAGCGGGCCGGTCAGGGCGCGTCGGCGTACATCACGCTGAAGATCGTGCAGAACTCCTGGCGCTCGGTACGGGGGCAACTGCTGGAACTGCCCGGTGTCGAGCACATCGCGCTGGTGAGCGGCGAGTTCGACGTGCTGATGCTGGTGCACACGGTGGACAACCGGGCGCTGCGGGAGCTGGTGCTCAACCGGATCCAGGGCATTCCGGAGGTGCTCGGCACCAACACCCTGCTGGTGTTCGACGAGACCGACCGGACCCCGGTGCTGCCCGACTGACCCGCCGGGCCGCCGCGGCTAGCGGGGGGTGCGCAGCCCGCCGAAGGCGAGGTGGGTGACGGCGTCGGCCACCTGCTCCGCGGCCCTGACGTCGGTGGCGTCCACGCCGGTCGGGCGGTACCACTCCACCAGCGAGTTGATCATGCCGAAGAGCAGCCGGGTCGCCAGCCTGGGCTCCACGTCCGTGCGCAGGTCCCCGTCCCGTACCGCCTGCGCGAGCAGCTCGGCGACCTGGTGGTCGAACTCCCGGCGGCGCTGCAGGGCCCACTGCTCGGTCTCGGTGTTGCCGCGCACCCGCAGCAGCAGGGTCACGTACGGCAGTTCGGTGAGCAGCACCTCGGTGGTCCGCCGCACCACGTGCTCCAGCCGCGACACCGCGGGGCCGGTGGCGGCCTCCGGTTCGGCGAGGGTGCCGAACAGGGCGTCCAGGGCCCGTCCGACGGCCAGCCGCAGCAGTTCCTCCTTGCCGCGGACATGGTGGTAGATCGACGACTTGGTGATCCCGGCGGCCCGCGACAGGTCCTCCATCGAGGTGCCGTCGTAGCCGCGCTCGTTGAAGACCCGGACGGTGACCGCGAGCAGTGACTCCACGGTGTAGCTCTCCCGCCGGGAGGCACGGCTGTTGTCGACCATGCGCGCAGCCTACGGTCTCCACCCGCCGCCGTGCTGCGCTGTTCCAGCACCGGACGTCCGGTCAGGCCGCGACCGCCCACCGGGCTTTGCTGTATTGACCAACAGTTGTAGTCATGCAATGGTTGTAGAAATACAATCATACGGACGGAGTGCCTGATGCCCGAGCTCAGTGCGCGCAGACGGTTCCTGGTCCTGGCGATCTGCTGCATGAGCCTGTTCATCGTCGGCCTGGACAACACGATCGTGAACGTCGCGCTGCCCTCCATCCAGCGCGACCTGCACGCCTCCGTCTCCGGTCTGCAGTGGATCATCGACGCCTACACCCTGGTGCTGGCCAGCCTGCTGATGCTGTCCGGCTCCACCGGGGACCGGATCGGCCGGCGCCGGACCTTCCAGTTCGGGCTGCTGCTGTTCACCCTCGGCTCGCTGCTGTGCAGCCTGGCGCCCGGCCTCGGCTGGCTGATCGCGGCCCGGATGATCCAGGCCGTCGGCGGCTCGATGCTCAACCCGGTGGCCATGTCGATCATCACCAACACCTTCACCGACCCGCGCGAGCGTGCCCGGGCCATCGGTGTCTGGGGCGGAACCGTCGGCGTCAGCATGGCCCTGGGCCCGCTGCTGGGCGGCCTGCTGGTGGGGTCGATCGGCTGGCCGTCGATCTTCTGGATCAACATCCCGGTCGGTATCGCCGCCCTGCTCCTGGCCGGGCGTTTCGTACCGGAGTCCAGGGCCGCGCGTCCGCGCCGGATCGACCCGGTCGGCCAGCTCCTGGTGATCACCCTGCTGGCCTCGGTCACCTACGGCATCATCGAGGCCCCCGCCGCCGGCTGGACCTCCGCGCAGACGCTGCTCTGCTTCGCCGCCGCCGTCGGCGCGCTGGCCGGGCTGGTCGGCTACGAGACCCGTCGCCGGGAACCACTGATCGACCTGCGCTTCTTCCGCAGCGTCCCGTTCGCCGGGGCGACCGTCATCGCGGTCTGCGGCTTCGCCGCACTGGCCGGCTTCCTCTTCCTGAACACCCTCTACCTGCAGAACGTGCTGCACTACAGCGCCCTGCACGCCGGCCTCTACACCCTGCCGATGGCCGTGATGACGGTGGTCTTCTCGCCGCTGTCCGGACGGCTGGTCGGTACCCGCGGTCCCCGGCTGCCGCTGATCGTCGCGGGAATCGCCATGTCGCTCAGCGGGCTGATGCTCACCGGTCTGTCGCTGACCACGCCGGTCTGGCAACTGCTCACCGCCTACCTGCTGTTCGGCATCGGCTTCGGCATGCTGAACGCGCCGATCACCAACACCGCGGTCTCCGGGATGCCCCGGAGCCAGGCCGGGGTGGCCGCGGCGGTCGCCTCCACCAGCCGGCAGGTCGGCCAGTCGCTGGGCGTCGCGGTGATTGGCTCGGTGGTGACCTCCTCCGTCCACGGACCGCTGGGCGCCGGCTTCGCCGAGGCCAGCCATATCGGCTGGTGGATCGCGGTGGGTTGCGGACTGGCGGTGCTGCTGCTGGGTATCCTCACCACCGGTGCCTGGGCCAAGGGCACGGCCGCCCGTACCGCGGCGAGGCTCGCCCCCGAAGACGTCAGGACGCCGGTCCCCGCATGAGCAACACAACGAGCACCGACACGACGAGCACCGACATCACGAGCACTCCCGCCGGGCAGTCGGACACCGCCGCGCGCGTGTTCGCGGCGATGCGCCATCTGGTGCTGGAGCAGGACGACCGCAAGGCCGAGGTCGCCGAGGCGCTGGGGATGAGCTTCGTGCGCAGCAAGGCGCTGCGCCGACTGGTGGCCGGGCCGCTGCGGATGAGCGAACTGGCTACGGCGCTGGCCACGGACAAGCCCTACACCAGCGTGATCGTCGACGATCTGGAGCGCCGCGGGCTGGTGCGGCGCAGTGTCGACCTGGACGACCGGCGCTGCAAGGTGGTCACCGTCACGGAGCTGGGGACGGCTGCCGCGCTGCGGGCCGAGGCGATCCTGGCGCGGCCGCCGGGGGTGCTGCTGGCGCTGGATCCGGAGGAGCTGGCCCTGCTGGATCGGGTGCTGGCCCGGCTGTAGCGCGGATGGCGGGCATCGCCCCCGACCCGCGCCGTCGGGCCGGCTCCGTCGGTCCGGTACTGGCCGGCCGGACATTTCGGCAGGCCGGGCACTCTTGAACCGACCGATCATTCGGTTACTGTGGGTCCTGGCAGCGTCGCCAGGACCCATCGAGGAGTGTCCCTTATGCCGCAAGAGCTGATCGACCGTCATCAGCCCACTCTGGACAGCGCTCTCGCTGCCCTCGCCACCCGCGACTACTGGTCGCCGTACCCGGAGAGCCCGCGCGCCTACGGCGAGCCCTTCGCGCTGGACGCCTTCCACGGCCACGACCTGCTGGTGGACCAGCCGGGCACGGACGGCCGGGTCGGCCCCGACCTCGAGAACGGCGGGGAGCAGTCCCCGTACGGGCCCGAGCTGCGGGTCGGCTACCCGCACGCCGGGGACCCGGAGGCGCTGGTCGCCGCCGCCCGCGCCGCGCAGCCCGCCTGGGCGCAGGCCGGACCGCTGGTGCGGGCGGTCGTCTGCTGCGAGATTCTCGCCCAGATCAACGCCCGCTCCGCGGAGTTCGGCACCGCGGTGATGCACACCACCGGGCAGGCCTACGGGATGGCCTTCCAGGCCGGCGGCCCGCACGCGCAGGACCGCGGCCTGGAGGCCGTCGCCGTGGCGTACCTGGAGCAGACCCGGCTGCCTGAGCGGGCCGAGTGGACCAAGCCGCAGGGCAAGCGGGACCCGCTGCGGATGGTCAAGGAGTTCACCGCCGTCCCGCGCGGGGTGGCCCTGCTGGTGGGCTGCAACACCTTCCCGACCTGGAACGGCTACCCGGGCCTGTTCGCCTCGCTGGCCACCGGCAACCCGGTGCTGGTGAAGCCGCATCCCCGCGCGGTGCTGCCGCTGGCGCTGACCGTCGCGATCGCCCGCGAGGTGCTGGCCGAGGCCGGCTTCAGTCCGGACCTGGTGCTGCTGGCCGCCGAGAAGCCGGGGGAGGGTCTGGCCAAGACGCTGGCGCTGAACCCGGCGGTGCGGGTCATCGACTACACCGGGTCGACCGCCTTCGGCGACTGGCTGGAGGAGAACGCCGTCCAGGCGCAGGTCTACACCGAGAAGGCCGGCGTCAACACGGTCCTGGTGGACTCCACCGACGACTATGCCGGGATGCTCGCCAACCTCGCGTTCTCGCTCAGCCTCTACAGCGGGCAGATGTGCACCACTCCGCAGAACCTGCTGGTCCCGCGCGGCGGTATCGCCACCGACCAGGGCCACAAGGAGTACCAGCAGGTCGTCGCCGACCTGACCGGGGCGATCGAGGGGCTGCTGGGCGACGACGCCCGGGCGGCCGGGCTGCTCGGGGCCATCGTCAACCCCGGTGTGCTGCAGCGGATCGAGCGCGCCGAGAAGGGTGAGTTCGGCGCGTCGGCACTGGTCTCCCGCAGCGTCCCGGTCGACGGCTTCCCCGACGCCGTGGTCCGTACGCCCGCGCTGGTGACCCTGGACGGCGAGACGGACGCGCTGCCCGGCGAGTGCTTCGGCCCGATCAGCTTCGTGGTGGCCGTGGACTCCAGCGCGCAGGCCGTCGAGCTGCTGCGGGACACGGTGCGTGAGCGTGGCGCGATGACCGCCTCCGCGTACACCACCTCGCCCGAGGTCGAGTCCGCGGTCATCGGCGCCTGCCTGGACGCCGGGGTCTCGCTGTCGCTGAACCTCACCGGCCAGGTCTACGTCAACCAGACCGCGGCCTTCTCCGACCTGCACGGCACCGGGGCGAACCCGGCGGCGAACTCGGCGTACTGCGACGCGGCCTTTGTCGCCTCCCGGTTCCGCGCGATCGAGGTGCGCCGCCACGCCTGACCGCGCTCCGCGCCGCTGACAATCCGACAAGGATCGACGAGCCGCCGACGAGCCGCTGACGAACTGCCGACCACTGAGAAGGGGCCGTGCCGGGATCATCCCGCACGGCCCCTTCGTCGTCCGACTGTCAGAGCAGCAGGGCTTCTGTTGCGCCTTTTACAAGCTGTAGCTAGCCGATCCGGGGGGCTATCACCCACTGTGAGCAGAGGTGCGGATCACGTCGCGGAATGTTCACGCAGGTAACGATTCCGCAGTCAACCAGGCATAGGGCCGTGGAATTCGCAGAATTTTCGCCTAGCCTCTGACCCCATCCACTGATGCGGCACCCGAATTGCCCCGCCTCCACCGCTGGAAAGGACCTTCGACCAGCACCCCCGCGTCCCGCAGAAAGGCCACTCCACCCCCATGACGGGCCCCAGCTTCTCCGACCTCGTGCGGTTCTCGAACCGCACCCGCGCCCACTCGGCGGCCGCCGCGATGAGCCGTCGTTCCCTGCTCCGTGGTGTGACAGCGGGAGGTCTGGCCGCGGCCGGCGCCGGGCTGCTGTCGGGCTGCGGTGTGCAGGGCCATGTCGTCCCGCCTGGTGGCAAGGAGGTGGGGCAGGCCGGCAAGGACTACTCCGCCACCGAGAAGAAGGTCGTCTTCGCGACCTGGCCGGCGTACATCGACGTCGACCCGAAGAACCCCAACAAGCGCCCCACGCTGGACGCCTTCGTCAAGCAGAGCGGCATCCAGGTCACCTACCTGGAGATCATCAACGACAACAACGACTGGTACACCAAGGTCGACCCGTCGTTGGTGAAGGGGATCGACACCGGCTACGACATCATGGTGGTCAGCGACTACATGGTGGCCAAGTACCGCGCGTACGACTACATCCAGGAACTGAACCTGGCGAACATCCCGAACCACTCGAAGATGCTGCCGAGCGTTCTGCACGACGCGACCGACCCGGGCCGCCGCTTCTCGGTGCCGTGGGCCTACGGCTACACCACCATCGCCTACAACACCGAGCTGGTGAAGCAGCCGATCACCTCGATCTCCGAGGTCTTCACCCGGCCGGACCTGCGCGGAAAGGTCGCGCTGTTCAGCGAGATGGAGGACACGGTCGCGCTGTCGCTGCTCGCGCTGGGCTTCGACCCCGAGCACTTCACCGACTCGCAGTTCAACCAGGCCCTGGAGTACGTCCGCCGGGCCAAGGACTCGGGCCAGATCCGCTCCTTCACCGGGAACGACTACCTGAGCGCGTTCCAGCAGGGCAACACCGCGGTGACCATGGCCTACTCCGGCGACGTGGCGCAGCTCGGCAAGCCCAACCTGGTCACCGTGGACCTCCCCAAGGAGGGTCTGCTGGCCTGGTCCGACAACTGCGTCATCCCCAACTTCGCGCGGCACAAGACCAACGCCGAGAAGCTGCTGAACTACTACCTGCAGCCCGACGTCGCCGCGGCGCTCGACGACTACATCGACTACATCCCCTCGGTCGAGGGTGCCGTGGCCGCGCTCCAGCAACTGGACTCCACCGCCGCCGCCGTACCGCTCATCGTTCCCACCCAGGAGATGCAGGCCAAGGCCCGCGGCTTCATGGCCCTCAGCATCGCCCAACTGGACGACTACACCAGCCGATTCCAGCAGATCACCGGCCAGTAGCGGACCCCGCCTCCTCACCGAAAGAAGAGTCTCGATGAGCTCCAACGATGTACTCGGCCGCACCGAGGGCGGGGATCTCCGCCTGGTCGGCCTGACCAAGCGCTTCGGTGCCTTCACCGCCGTCGACAACCTGGACCTGACCATCCCGCAGGGGTCGTTCTTCGCGCTGCTGGGCGCCTCCGGGTGCGGCAAGACCACCACCCTGCGCATGGTCTCCGGCCTGGAGGACCCGACGGCGGGTCAGATCTTCCTCGGCGACGCCGAGGTCACCGACACCAAGCCGTACCGGCGCCCGGTGAACACGGTGTTCCAGAACTACGCGCTCTTCCCGCACCTGGACATCTTCGAGAACGTCGCCTTCGGCCTGCGCCGCCGCGGCTTCAAGAGCGTCAAGCAGCCGGTCGAGGCGATGCTGGAGCTGGTCGAGCTGGGCCACCTGGCGAAGCGCAAGCCCAACCAGCTCTCGGGTGGCCAGCAGCAGCGCATCGCGCTCGCCCGGGCCCTGATCAACCAGCCGCAGGTGCTGCTGCTGGACGAGCCGCTGGGCGCCCTGGACCTCAAGCTGCGCCGGCAGATGCAGATCGAGCTGAAGCGGATCCAGACCGAGGTCGGCCTCACCTTCGTCCACGTCACCCACGACCAGGAGGAGGCCATGACCATGGCCGACACCATCGCGGTGATGAACCAGGGCCGGATCGAGCAGATGGGCTCCCCCGCCGAGCTCTACGAGAACCCGGCCACCACCTTCGTTGCCAACTTCCTGGGCCAGTCCAACCTGATCCCCGGCACGGTCGAGGGCGTCGACGGCGACGTGGTCACCGTCAGCGCCCACGGGCGCACGCTCACGCTGCCGGCCGCCCGCTGCCGTGCCACCAGCGGCACGGTGATCCTCGGCGTCCGCCCGGAGAAGGTGCAGATCGCCGAGACCGAGGCCGACGTGCCGAGCGGCTTCAACAGCCTCAGCGGCACCGTGGTGGACACCTCCTTCATCGGCGTCTCCACCCAGTACCTGGTCAACCTGCCCTCCGGCGAGGAGGTCTCGGTGTTCGAGCAGAACACCGGTCGCGCCATCCAGCGCCCCGGCAACGAGGTCGTCATCTACTGGGACCCGAGCCAGGGCTTCGGCCTGGACGGCACCCAGGACATCGAGGCCGGCGCGGTCCTGGACGAGGAGGGCGCCGCGTGACCACCGTCGCCGACCCCTCGGTCGGGAAGGCGGAGCGCAAGGCGGTCCCTCCGGACCACAAGCCGCGCCGCAACCTGACCCCCTGGCTGCTGCTGCTGCCGGGCCTGATCTGGCTGACCGTCTTCTTCCTGATCCCGATCCTCACCTCGGTCTCGGCCTCGGTGCAGACCGGCAACTACGACGACGGCTTCAAGCTCACCTGGCACTGGGGCAACTACGCCCACGCCATCAAGGACTACGGCACCCAGTACTGGCACTCGTCCCTCTACTCGGTGCTGACCACGTTCTTCTGCCTGGCGCTGGGCTACCCGGTGGCCTACTTCATCGCCTTCAAGGGCGGTAAGTGGAAGTCGCTGCTGATGGCCCTGGTGATCGTGCCCTCCTTCACCAGCTTCCTGATCCGCACCATCGCCTGGGAGACGATCCTCGCCGACCAGGGCCCGGTGGTGCACGTGCTGAAGAGCGCGCACATCCTCTCGGTGACCCAGGCCCTGGGCTGGACCACCGGCGGCCATGTGATCAACACACCGGCGGCCGTGGTCTGCGGGATGGTCTACAACTTCCTGCCGTTCACGATCCTCCCGCTCTACACCTCGCTGGAGAAGATCGACCCCAGGCTGCTGGAGGCCGGCAACGACCTCTACTGCAGCACCTTCACCACCTGGCGGCGGATCACGCTGCCGCTGTCGATGCCCGGTGTCATCGGCGGCACCCTGCTGACCTTCATCCCGGCGGTCGGCGACTACATCAACGCCCAGCTGCTGGGCAACCCGAACACCGGCGTGGTCGGCCAGAAGATCGAGGACCTGTTCCTGCGGCAGACCTCCGGTTACCCGGTCGGTTCGGCGATCTCGGTCGTGATGATGGTCGGCACGCTCGTCCTGGTGATGAGCTACATCCGCAAGGCCGGTACGGAGGATCTGCTCTGATGACGACTCTGACTGCTCCCCCCGCCGCCGCCCGCGCGGCAGCCCCGGCGGTACGCCGCCGCAGCCCGCTGGCCTGGGCCCGCGAGCGCGTCCTGCTGGTCGTCACGGTGGCGATCTTCGTCTTCATGCTGCTGCCGAACGCGGTCATCCTGTGGATGTCCTTCAACAAGCCCTCGGGCAAGTTCAACTACGTCTGGAACCACTTCTCGACGTCGGCGTGGACCAATCCCTGTGCGCAGGCCGGCATGTGCCACAGCATCGGGCTCTCGCTGGAGATCGGCGCGGTCGCCACCATCGTGGCGACGGTGCTGGGCACGATGATCGCCTTCGCCATGGTGCGGCACCGCTTCAAGGCCCGCTCCGGCATCAACGCCCTGCTGTTCCTGCCGATGGCCGCCCCCGAGGTGGTCATGGGCGCGACCCTGGCCGCGATGTTCTTCAACACCATCGGCCCCGGCGCGCTGGGCTTCTGGACCATCACCATCGCGCATGTGATGTTCTGCGTCAGCTACGTCGTGGTGACGGTCAAGGCCCGCCTCGCCGGCATGGACCCGACCCTGGAGCGGGCGGCACAGGACCTCTACGCCACCCCGTTCCAGACCTTCATGAAGGTCACGCTGCCGCTGGTGGCCCCCGGTATCGCGGCGGCGGCACTGCTCGCCTTCGCGCTCTCGGTGGACGACTACATCATCACCGTCTTCACGGCCGGCAACCTGGAGACCTTCCCCATGTACATCTGGGGCTCGGTGCAGCGTGCCTACCCGGCCCAGATCGACGTGATCGGCTCGATGATGCTGCTGGGGACGATGGCGATCATCGCGACCTCCACCATCCTCGGCCGGGTGCGCGCGGCCCGGAAGTAGTCGCCCCGGCACCGCACCGTAGGCGGCGAGCGCCCTGCCCGGACCCCCGGGCAGGGCGCTCCGCCGTTCGCCCACGGGCCCCCACGGGGCCGTAACCTGGGGCGATGAACGACAGGGAGAGCGCGTTGCGGCAGTGGCGCGAGGCCGAGCGCGCGGACGACAGCGTGCTGCTCGACGGCTTCCACGCGCTCAAGCACGCGCTGCGCTTCGGCGCGGAGGTACGGGCGGTGCTGACCCGCGACCGGGCCGGGGTCGCGGCGCTGGCGCAGGAGCTCGCGCCGGACCTCGCCGCGCGGGTGGACGCGCTGGCGGTGGAGGTCCCGGTGGCGGAGCTGCGGACGCTGGTGCCGCGGCTGCACCCCACCGGCGTCGCGGCGCTCGCAGCGCGTCGGCCGCGCGCGGCGAACCTCGCCGCGCTGGCGCGGCAGCCGCGCCGCGCGCCGGTGGTGGTCCTCGACAACCCGCGCAACCTCGGCAACGTCGGCGCGGTGGTCCGCCTGGCGGCCGGCTTCGGCGTCACCGGCGTGGTCACCACCGGTGACGTGGACCCCTGGCACCCCGCGGCGGTACGCGGCGGCGCGGGACTCCACTACGCCACCGCGGTCGAGCCGCTGACGCAGGACCAGCTGCCGGACGGCCCGCTCTTCGCGCTCGACCCGGACGGCGACGACATCCGCGCCATCACCTTCCCCGACGGCGCGCTGATCGCCTTCGGCTCGGAGCGCCACGGCATCTCCCCCGCCGTCCGCGCCCGCGCCACCCGGCTGGTCGCCATCCCGATGCAGCCCCAGGTCTCCAGCTTCAACCTGGCCACCAGCGTCGGCATGGGCCTCTTCCACTGGATGTCGCGACGGGCCTCGTAACCCGGCCGTCGACGCGACTGTCAGACCGTGGTCGCTCCTTCGGTGGAGCGCGCGACGCGGGTGCGGCGTGCGAACACCTGCCGCACGACCGTGGCGAGGGGAGTGGCGTGGCGGGTCAGCCGGGTGCCCAGCCAGACCAGGAAGGTCGTCGGTAGGAAGACCGCGTCGGCGGAGATCATGGCCAGTGAGAAGAACGGCAGCCCCAGCGTCACCGCGATCGCGGCGTGCTCGGTCATCATCAGCACCAGCAGCACGTTCTTGATGCGCCGGTTGAACACCAGGAACGGGAACGCGACCTGCACGATCACGGTGCCGTAGGTGATCAGGAGGACCGGCACCGGGTGCGCCGAGAGCAGGTGCGACAGTCCGGTCCAGGGGTTGAAGTAGTCGAGGTGCAGCGGGTAGTAGAGCGCGCTGCCGCTCTGCCAGAGCGATCCCTGGATCTTGTACCAGCCGGCGGTGGCGTAGATGAAGCAGACCTCGACCGCGACCACCAGCATCGCGCAGTTGTGCAGCATGGTTCCGATAGCGTCCATCAGCGCGCGGGGCTCGCCGTCCGGGTCGCGGTGGCCCAGGAACCACCGGACGCCGGCGAGTGTCCAGAACCCCCAGAAGACGGTGCTCCAGCTGTAGACACCGCCGCCCAGCATGCCCATCGTGTCGACCCCGCCGAACTGCACGTACATCAGCAGCACGCCGAACGCGGTCCAGAGCAGCACGCCCACGGTGTCCCGGTCGCCCACCCGCTCCGGGTGCAGCCGCCGCCGGCGCGAGTCCAGCGACCAGACCGTGCCGCAGCGGGTGAAGGCGAGGTAGATCGCCATCAGGTGGATCACGTTGTCGCCGCCGTCGCCGACCAGCACGCTGCGGTTCTGGATCGACAGCACGCAGACCATGAACAGCACGGACATCGACCGGGTGCGCCAGCCGAGCAGCAGCAGCACGCTGACCACGATCGCGGCCACGTAGACGAACTCGAACCACCAGCCGCTGGAGGACCAGGCCAGCACCGTGAAGGCGTGGTTGTCGGCCAGCATCTGCCGGGCCAGGTCCAGGCTCCAGGCGGCGTGGTCGCCGTAGAGCTCGCGGCGGTGCGGCCACTCGCGCAGCAGGAAAGCGCCGAAGCACAGGGCGAAGCCGATCCGGACCACCGCCGCCTGGTACGGCGCGAGGGCGCGGCCGGTGACGGTGGTCCAGCCGGCCAGCAGGGCCGAGCCGGCACGGGCACGCAGGGTGTCCATCAGTGCAACCCCACGTAGTCGTCGTCGGCGACCGGCCACCACTGCGGCGTCCGGTAGCTGGTCTGCGGCTGCTGCGGCGCACCGGTCCAGGCCGGTCCGCCGACCGGGGTGCTGGCGGAGCGGAACTGGACCTCGATGATCGGGTTGCCGTTCCAGTCCCGGCCGAGCCGCTGCAGCGCGATGCGCTTGAGGTACTCCTTGGACAGCGGGCCGCCGCTGCCGAGCGAGCTCTCGTCCGACTGGTTGTGCCACGAGGTGTAGTAGTCCCAGGCCCGGCGCAGCAGGTTCTGGTTGATGTGGCTGGGCGCCGGGTTGTCCCGGATCTGCGCGATGTCCCGGGCGGTGAGGTTGATCCAGCCGGACTGCGGTCGGCTGCCGTCGGCGGCGAGGGTCTGCAGGCGGACCTCGATGGCGATGTTGTCCTGCAGCGGGTTGGGCGCGAACAGCTGCCAGTTCTGCTCGAACTCGGGGTTCACATGGGCGCTGATCGTGGACTGGTAGGACTGCGAGAGGGTGTTCGACGGCGCTATGGAGAGGAACACCGTGCCCAGGTGCCAGGCGGTGGCGCCGACCAGCATCACCGCGGCGGCGGCGAGCGTCAGCAGCGATGCCGTCGACCAGCGGCGGGCCCCCGCCCCGGTGGGCGTACCCGCCTCGGCGGGGGCGGCCGACGCGGCGGGGGTGTCCGCCCCGGCGGGGGCCTCGGCTTCGGCGGGGGGCCGGGCCTCGGACGGCGCGGAGCGCTGCGCGGGCAGGGTGGGGCCGGGTATCGCCTCCGGCTCTGCCGCCGTCTCGCCGGGGTGCTCTGCCACGCGCGTACCTCGAACCTCCTGGCGGTCCCGCCGGTACGGTCTGCCGTGGCGGGGTGGTCGTCCCGAACGCTACTGACCTTGTGGCTCTCGCGACAGCGGCAGTCAGGCATTGTCCGACTTTGTTGTCATGTCGGAACCCGGGGGTGGACGCCGTATCCAGGCGATCCCGTGCCTTCCCATCCAGTAGAACCTGTTCTAATCTGACGTCTCGTCACATCAGGGCGCAGAAGGGGACCAGCCGTGGACTTCACCTTCACCGAGGAGCAGCAGGCCGCAGCCGAGGCCGCCCGTGCGGCCTTCGCCGACGTGCCGCCCGGCGGCGGCACCACCAGCCCGGCCCTCGGCGTCGAACCCGTCGCCCCCGACATCGACCGGGAGCTCTGGCAGCGGCTCGCCAAGTCCGACCTTCCGGGCATCGCGCTCGCCGAAGAGTACGGCGGCTCCGGTCTCGACCCGGTCGCCTGGTGCCTGGTGCTGCGCGAGGCGGCTCGGGTGCTGGCCCGGGTGCCACTGCTGGAGACCGGGGCCGCGGCGCTCGCGGTCCAGCGGTACGGGTCCGTCGAGCAGCGGCGCAGGCTGCTGCCCGAGGTCGCGGCCGGACGGCTGCTGCTGGGCGTCGCCGCGCACGGCCGCAGCGGCCACGAGCCGGCCGACCAGGCGGTGCTGGCTCGCGCCGACGGCGGCGGCTGGACGCTGCACGGCTCGCAGACCGCGGTGGCGTACGCGCAGGTCATGGACCGGGTGCTGGTTCCGGCCCGGACCGGGGACGGCGCGACCCTGCTGGTGCTGGTCGACCCGAAGGCGGCCGGGGTCGAGCTGCGCGGCCAGGTGTCCGCGAACGGGGAGGCGGCGGCGGAGCTGGTGCTGGACGGGGCCCGGGTGGACGCTGCCGCGCAGCTGGGCGAGCCGGCGCCGGACGGCGCGAACTGGCAGTACCTGCGCGGACTGCTGATCGTCGGCAACGCCGCGCTCTGCCTGGGCGTGGGCGAGCAGATGCTGCGGATCACCGCCGACTACACCAGCAAGCGCGAGCAGTTCGGCCACCCGGTGGCGACCTTCCAGGCCGTGGCGATGCAGGTGGCCGACCGCTACATCGACCTGCGCGCGATGGAGGTCACGCTGTGGCAGGCCGCCTGGCGGATCGGCCTGGACGACCCGGAGCTCACCCACGCCGGCAGCGGCGCGCACCTGCCGCTGGCCGCCGACCTGGCCACCGCGAAGGTCTGGTCCGCGGAGGGCGTGCGGACCGTGGCGTCCACCGCGCAGCACCTGCACGGCGGGATCGGCGCGGACCTCGACTACCCGCTGCACCGCTACCACGCCTGGGCCAAGCACCTGGAGCTCTACCTCGGCCCGGCCCCGGCCTTCGAGGACGAGGTGGGCGCGATCCTGGCCGACCACCAGCTCTGACCGCTCCCGTCGCTGTCGCGGACTCTCCACCGGCAGCGGCCCCGGCACCGATACTTGCGGTATGGACGCTGGGTACGACGCGATGGTGCTGGCCGGGGGTGCCGCGCGGCGGCTCGGGGGCGCGGACAAGCCGGGCCTGAGCGTCGGCGGGACGCCGCTGCTCGACCGGGTGCTGGCAGCCTGTGCGGGGGCGGGGACCACGGTGGTGGTGGGCCCCGAGCGGGTGACGCGCCGACCGGTGCGGTGGGTGCGCGAGGCGCCGCCGGGGGGTGGCCCGGTGGCGGCGGTCGCGGCCGGGCTGCCGCAGACGCGCGCGGAGGTGGTCCTGCTGCTCGCCGCCGACCTGCCGTTCTTCGACCCGGCCACGGCGGACCTGCTGGTCGGCGCCCTGTCCGGCCCTGCGTCGTCCACTTGCCTGTCGTCCGGTCCGGTGCCGTCCGGTCCGGGGTCGGTGGTCGACGCCGCGCTGCTGGTCGACGCGGAGGGTCGGGACCAGCCGCTGGCGGCCGCGTACCGGACCGCCGCGCTGCGTACCGCGCTGGCCGGACTGCTGGCGGCGCACGGAGGTGACCCGTCCGGGCTGCCGCTGCGCCGGCTGGTCGGCGGACTGACGGTGCGCCGGATCGCCGATCCAGGGCGGGCCGCGCTGGACTGCGACACCTGGGACGACGTCGCGACCGCGCGCCGGATCGCCGACGCTGCCTGCGGCACCGCCATCGACGCCGCCGCCACCGACACCGCTGCGGGAGAGCGGTGAGGGGGCGGACACGAGCCGGAAACCGCCCCTTGCGCGCTCCCGGCCCGTCCATCGGCGACGATGGACGGGTGCTGGATGACTGGATCGCCGCGGCGAAGACCGAGCTGGGGATCGACCTCGACGTCGATGTCCCCGGACTGCTGGACATGACCAGGGAGGTCGCCCACGGTGTGGCGCGTCCCGCCGCCCCGCTGACGGCGTTCCTGGTCGGCTACGCCGCTGCCCGGTCGGGGGGTGGCCGGGAGGCTGTGGCCGAGGCGAACCGCAGGGTCACCGCCCTGGCCGCGCGCTGGCCGGCACCGCCGGCCACCGGCCCGTCGGCCGCCGACACAGCTGGCACAGCCGGAACCTCGACGGGTGGAGCGGGCGGCGCGGCGACTCAGGAGGAACCGGGGTGACCGAAGTGGACTCCGCCGCCGACGGCGATCTGCTCGGCGCCTACCCGTTCCTGATCCGTCCGGCGGCCGCTCCGCCGAACCCCGCGCCGGCCGGTGATCCGCCGTTCGACGTCGAGGACATGGCGGCGTCCCGCCCCGGGGCGGGCGCCGGGGATCCGTGCGGCCCGCCGAATCCCGGTGACACCAGGTCCGATGTCACCGGATCCGAGGTCACCGGGCCCGGTGTGCCCCGGCCGGCCGGGGCGCCGCGCAGCGCCGGCTCCGCCGGGCCGTACGACTACGAGGCCGCCGCCGCGCCCGGTTCGCCCGGCGCGGCGCCGGTGGGTCCGGTCGGCTGGCGCGAGGCGCGCCGCCGGGCCCGGCGGGCCGCCGGAGCAGCGCTGGTACCGGAGCGGCTGGAGCTGGCCGACGCGCTCGGAGGGGTTCTCGCCGTACCCCTCGAAGCGCTCACCGACCTTCCCGCGTTCGACACCTCCGCCATGGACGGCTGGGCCGTCTCCGGTCCGGGCCCCTGGCGGACCGTGGGCCAGGTCCTGGCCGGGGACTCGGCCGCGCAGCTCGCCGACGGCACGGCGGTCCGCATCGCCACCGGCGCCCAACTGCCGCCCGGCGCCACCGCGGTGCTGCGCCGCGAGGACGGCCGGATCCGCGGCGACCGCGACGGTGCGGAGCTGCTGCACGACTGCGGACCGTCCCCGCTCGACACGGGCCGGGACATCCGCCCGCGCGGGCAGGAGTGCCGCAGCGGGGAGCCGCTGCTGCCGCCCGGCACCGTGGTCACCCCCGCCGTGCTCGGCCTCGCCGCAGCGGCCGGCTGCGACCTGCTGACCGTGCACCGTCGCCCCACCGTGGAACTGCTGGTCCTGGGCGACGAGCTGCTGGACTCCGGGCTGCCCAGGGGCGGCCGGATCCGGGACGCCCTCGGCCCGCTGCTGCCGTCCTGGCTGCGCGGGTACGGGGCGCGGATCCTGGCCGTGCGCCAGGTCCGTGACGACATCGGCCTGCTGCGGGAAGCCCTGCGGCGCAGCCCGGCCGACGTGGTGGTGACCACCGGCGGCACCGCGGCCGGACCGGTCGACCACCTGCACCGGGTCCTCGCCGAGCTCGACGCGGTGCTGCTGGTGGACGGGGTCACGGTCCGGCCCGGTCACCCGATGCTGCTGGCCGCGCTGCCGCCGGCCGAGGACGGCGCGCGGGCGCGGCACCTGGTCGGGCTGCCCGGCAATCCGCTGGCCGCCGTCGCCGGGACGGTCACCCTCGCCGAGCCGCTGCTGCGTGCTCTGGCGGGCTTCCCGGCGGCCGCCCCGTACCTGGTGGAGGCCGCGGTGCCGCTGCCGTGGCATCCGGAGGACACCCGGCTGGTGCCGGTGGCGCTGCCGGATCGGGGAGCGGTGCCACTGGCCTTCGACGGTCCGGCGATGCTGCGCGGGCTCGCCGTGGCGGAGGGCCTCGCGGTGGTGCCGCCGGGCGGAGTCCGGGCCGGTTCCGGCGTCGAAGTGCTGGAGCTGCCCACCGGGGCGGGCGCCTGATGGCCCGTCGGCGGCCCGGCCGGCAGCACCCGCCAACGCGGCGCCCGCGAACGCAGGGTCCACCACCGCAGGACCCGCGACCGGGCCCGGCCGTGCACGACCCGAGCGGGACGGCACTGCGCCAGGTGCTGCTGCCCGAACCGGCGTCCGACCCGCGCCGCCAGGTCGGACGCCGCTGCGTGCTGGCCCTGCTGGTGATGCTGGCGACCGTGCTGCTGGTCTACCTCGGCGGGGACGGCTACCGGGACAGCGCCCACGACCGGCTGGACCTGCTCGGCGCCGTCTACTACGCCACGGTCACCCTCTCCACCACACGCTACGGCGACATCGTCCCGGTCAGCGACAGCGCCAGGGTGGTCAACATCCTGCTGATCACCCCGCTCCGGGTGGTCTTCCTGATCATCCTGGTCAGCACCACCCTGGAGGTGCTGACCACCCGCACCCGCCGGCTCTGGCGGATCAAGCGCTGGAGGGCCGCCATGGACCAGCACATCGTGGTCGTCGGCTACGGCACCAAGGGCCGCAACGCCGTGGACACGCTGCTGCTCAAGGACGTGCCCAGGGACCGGATCGTGGTGGTCGACCCGCAGCACAAGGCGGTCCAGGCGGCCAACGAGGACGGCCTGGTCGGCATCCTCGGCGACGCGACCCGCACCGAGGTGCTGCGCCGCGCACAGGTGGAGCGGGCTGCGCAGATCGTCGTCGCCACCCAGCGCGACGACACCGCCGTGCTGGTCACCCTGACGGTGCGGCAGCTGAACAAGCACGCCACCGTGGTGGTCGCGGTCCGTGAGGACGAGAACGCGCCGCTGCTGCGGCAGAGCGGCGCGACGGTGGTGGTCAGCAGCTCCAGCTCGGCCGGACGGCTGCTCGGGATGTCCACGCTCAGTCCCGACTCCGGTGCGGTGCTGGACGACCTGATGACCGTCGGCAACGGCCTGGACGTGATCGACCGCCCGGTCAGTGCCGCCGAGGTCGGCGGCAGCCCGCGCGACTGCGGCGACCTGGTCCTCGCCGTCGTCCGCGGCAACCGGCGCCTCCCCTGCACCGACCCGGACGCCGCGGTGCTGCACCCCACCGACCGCGTCATCGCGATCCGCCGTTCCGACGCCCTCCCCGGCTGACGGCGGAGGTACCTGCCCCGGCCTGGGACGACGGGGTAGCGTCGGGGGCATGCGAGCCATCACGATCACGAAGCCCGGCGGTCCCGAAGCGCTCACCCTGACCGAGGTGCCCGATCCCTCGCCCGGGGAGGGCGAGGTACTGGTCGAGGTGGCGGCCTCGGCCGTGAACCGGGCCGATCTGCTGCAGCGTCAGGGGTTCTACGACCCGCCGCCCGGCGCCTCGCCCTACCCGGGCCTGGAGTGCTCCGGGCGGATCGTCGCGCTGGGTTCCGGTGTGGCCGGGTGGGCGGTCGGCGACGAGGTCTGCGCACTGCTGTCCGGCGGCGGGTACGCGGAGCGGGTGGCCGTTCCGGCGGGCCAGTTGCTGCCGGTGCCCAAGGGCGTCGACCTGGTGACGGCGGCGGCCCTGCCCGAGGTCACCTCGACGGTGTGGTCCAAGGAGTGTGTGACGATACCCCCATGCTCCCCAACGTCACACATATAGGCACCATAACCGCAGGTCAGGGCGACCGACCGCGAGCATTTCTGTACGCGCGCCAGTCCAAGCTGAACGAGGACGGCAGCGACGCCAGCCCGCTGATGCAGTGGGAAGCCGGCGAATCCCTGTGCGCCGCCCGAGGGTACGAAGTGGTCAACCGCTTCCGGGACGTGGGCAAGTCGGGGTGGGATCCGAGCACGAAGCGCGACGGCTTCGACAAGATGATGAGCCTGATCCGGAGCGATCAGTGCGACGTCGTGGTGATCTTCGCTCTCGCGCGGCTGACGCGGATGGGAGCCCAAGAGGCGTTCGCGATCGAGAAGGAGATGCGCGACCACGGGGTGGCCCTGGTCAGCGTCCGCGAGCCCTACCTCGACACCAGCGACCCGATCGGCGCGGGTATCTTCGCCATCATCGCGGGGCTGGCCAAGCAGGAGAGCGACACCAAGTCGGTCTTCATCACCAACACGAAGCAGCTGGCCCGCAGGGCGGGTGGCCACGTCTCCGGAACCGCGCCCTTCGGCTTCGTCAACGAGAAGGCGTTCACCGAGGACGGCGTGAAGTACATCCGCCTGTCCCAGGTGCCGGAGGACGCTCTGGTGATCAAGGAGATGGTCGCCCTCGCGAACGGCGGGATGTCCGCCCGGCGAATCGCGAAGACGCTGACGGACAGGGGCGTGACGCCACCGGGCGCACGGAACGAGGCCGGCATCAACCGCATGAAGGCCCGCCAGGCGCAGGGGCACTACAAGATCCATGCGGGCCCCCGCTGGCAGGCACCGGCGGTGCTGCGCATCCTCCGGGACCCTAGGATCGCCGGTATGGCGGCCGACAAGGCCGGACCGGACAAGTGGGACATCCGCCGGGACGTGCACGGCGAGCCGATGAACGTCCACGACGCGATCATCAGCCCGGCCGAGTGGTACGCCCTGCAGATCGCGATCAGCCCGAAGGGCATGGTGCGGCGTACCTATCACGGCGGGACCTACCTGCTGAGTGGCTGGCGGTTCCTCTTCTCCTACAGCGGCGCCACCATGAGCTCCACCATCACCGACGGTGTCCCGAGGTATCGCTGTAACCGCCACGACGACACGGCCGACATGCTGAAGGTGAGCCGCGTCAGTATCCGGGTGGACCTGACCGATGACTACGTCGCCCGTCAGGTCTGGTCGCGCGTCCTGGCGGCGAACCCTAACAATCCGGCCGACGCCGAGCTGCTGACGGCCGCGGCGCAGAGGTTCGCGCGCCAGCAGGACACCGTCGGCGTGGCCATCGAGTGCAACGAGCTGGAGGTCCAGGTCAAGCACACCCAGGAGCGGCTGAAGCAGGTCTATGCCGAGCGGCGCGCGGGGCTCTACAAGGGTGCGATCGGTGCCGCAGCGTTCGCCGAGGAAGTCACTGCGCTGCAGGACAGCGAGGAGCGGTGCAGCACCCGGCTCCGCGAGCTACGGGCCTTGCAGGTGGACTCCGTCCGCCTCCCCCTGGACGAGTGGATCGGCGACAGCCAGGGCGACCCGATCGGCGAAGGTTCGCCCTGGCACGCGTGGACGATGCAGCAGCGGCGCGAATTCCTCCAGGTCTGGGTGGAATGGGTGGAGGTTCTGCCCCGGGTGACAGGTCGGGGGGACGACCTCGCCAAGCGCATCGTGCTCCACTGGGCGAAGCCCGCAGTGGACGACGGAGACATCGAGGCGGCGCTGCCAGCGCTGGCCTCGGTGCATGACGGAGAGCCGGAAATGCGGTGAATTGTGTTGATTCTCATAGGAATTCTGATAACAGTTCGGTAACTGTCCTTGACAAGTGGCAGATTCTTCCCCTTGGATACCCACCCATGCGCTAGCATGATCGTCCACCCATCCACCACCGTCACACCCGCAAGGACTACCCCAGCCGTCACAGGAACGAGGACGCCGATGACCGACCGCCCGGATACGGGCCCCCAGCGCGCTGCAGGAGTCCCCGCAGCCCCGCTGGCAGTTCTACCTGCCTGCTCCAGGCCCGCTGACCCCGCCACCGGCGTCTCCGCCGGCAGAGCGATGTAACGGTCAGCTCTCCACGCTCCGACACCCGGGCCTGCCAGCCCTGATCGGCGCGTTCCCCCACGCAGCTTCAGTCGCAACTCCCTGCCGATCCTGATCCCTGCGTGTCTTCCCGGCCGTGATGCCCAGCCTGCGCCACCGCATCGCCTGCCGCGCACCTCCCCCACTCCCACAGCAAAATCCGCTCCCAGAACGGTCCTCCACCGCCTATGCCCGATCGACAGCCCTGCCCCGCCCGCCCCAGCGTGACCACTTCCCTGTCCACGGCCAGCCTCCTCGCCCCGCCTGCGGAGCGCCCGCCGGTCGGCAAGTTCCGCTCCGGCCGCATGGCCGAGACTTTGCCTGAAGCGCTGGCAGCCTGGCGTATCACCACACCCCACGCCGAGGTCGCCGACTCCACGGCCCGGTTGCTGGGCGGAACGGTTCGCCCCGGCCGCCCCGCAGGAGACGATGCCTTCGAGGTCCTCACGGACACCGCCGACGTCGACATCGTCATCGATGCCCCCAGCGCGATATCGACGGAGCTGAAGCTCTGGGACCACCGCGGCCTCGCACACCACTGCGACGGCTCGGTCTTCCTGTCCGCTGACGACCGCCGAGGTACGGCCTGCGGCTGCCCGGCAACCTATACCGAGCGCCGAGTACTGGCACACGACGGCCAGGGCCCTCAGGTCTACACCTCAACCCGGTTCAGGCTGGCGAACCAGCTGACCCTCGGAACATTCCTGCACGAGTCCATCTCCTGGGAACTCGCCGAGGAAATGTCGGGCCTACGAGCAGCAGTAGGCCGAGCCGGCCGGCCAGCCCGTCTCAGGCTGAAGCTGGCGCACGCGGAGTTCGTCAGTCCAACGGGCATCCGTGTCGACCGGACGCGACCCGTCCTGGAGTTCATCGCTCCCATGGCCGCTGGCTGGACCCGCCTCCAGTCCAATTCCGCGCGCCTCGCTAAGGAAGCCGCAAGAGCCACCTGGGGGGCAGTAGTACGGGCCTCCCGACACCGTGGTGCAGCACTCGGCAGCCGTGTCCAGCCCGCCGTTCACCGGTAGGGAAATCAGCTGACCGTGGTGCGGCGGCGAAGTCACGGTGAGCGCGACGGTGGTTGCGGGCTGACGTGTGATCAGGGTCTCTGGGATGGAAGGAGGGCGAGCGCGATTTTGCTGGTACGGTCCGTGGTCCACGAACTGAATAGGCGACCCCGGCAGCGCTCGAACGCCCCGGGGTCTGGCACCAAGGAGCTCGAACTCCCGATGCGCGTACATCGTAGCCGCCACCTGAGCGGCTTCACCGTCCTGCCCAACACCCTCCTCCAGGACCGGCGGCTGTCGTACACCGCCCGGGGCCTGCTGGCCGACCTGCTCTCGCGCCCCGACGGGTGGCGCGAGGACGGCCGGCAGATGGCCGACTCCAGCCCGCAGGGCCGTACCGCGGTCTACAAGGCGCTGCGGGAGCTGGCCGAGGCCGGGTACTACCGGGTGGTGCGGATCCGCCGCGCCGACGGGACCTTCCACAACGAGTCCCACGTCTACGACTCCCCGCAGACCGGCCAGCAGCCGCGAGGACGGGGCGGGGATAGCGCTGCTCCGGGTGCCGTCGGTCCGGAAGCCGGTAGCGCGGCTGTCGATCCTGCTGGCTCCAACCCCGTAAAGGACCTGGAGAAAGAACCCTCCCTCCCCGCACCCCGCCAGCAGGCCGGGCAGCCGCACGACGGCAGCTCGGCCGGCACCGGCGGGGAGGGCGGGCGGGAAGCCGCCGATCCCACCACCGCACCCCGCGAGCCTGATGCGGCAGCCCCCGCCGCCGAGGGCCCTGTACGGCGGGCTGCGCAGACGCTGCTGCGTGCGCTGGGCGCCGAGCCGCGCCTGCGGCTGGGCACCGTCGAGGCCGTGGCCCTGGCACCCCAGGTGGTGCCGTGGCTGGAGCGCGGCTGCAGCGAGCGCGACCTGCGCGACGCGCTGCTCAGCGGGCTGCCGGACCGGATCCACAGTGCGAGCGCGCTGCTGCGCGACCGCCTGGAGCGCAAACTGCCCCCCGTACCGGCCCAGGTCCCCGCGTCCGGACCCGCCGGCACACCGCTGGGGGAGTGCCCGGCCTGCGGCGATCCCGTGCGGCAGGCGGGCAACTGCCGCACCTGCGCCGGGCTCGGCCCGCGCAGAGTCGCCGTCGGCACAGGCGAGGCCGCCTCCCGACGCGGAGCCGCCCTGGTCCGCGCCGCCATGCGCCCCGCTGGCCGCCAACCCGCCCTCAGCGGAGCCTGACCACCCGCCACCACCAGGGCACCACCACCCTCCACACCCCACCGGCGGCTCGGCGACCCCGCGCCGACCCGCCGGACCGGGCTCCTCGCCGCAACAGCCCACGGCCCTCGCACCACGGCCTGCCCGTGCAGGCACCCCCACCTCCCTCAAGCACCCTTCTGGAGCGACCTTGCCCACCCCCGCCATACCCCCGTCCCCGACCGCGGCATCCGGCGCCGTCGGCCATACGGCCACGTTCTGGGATCGCCTGGCGGTCCTGCTGCTCGGCGCGGCCGGGTGCATCCTGTCGTACGACGCGCTGCGGCAGATGGCCTTCGCCATCCACGTCCGCCCCGCCCTGACGTACCTGTTCCCGGTGGTCATCGACGGCTTCATCGCCTACGGCGTGCGCGCCCTGCTCGTCCTGCGCGCCGCACCGCTGCGCGCCAGGCTCTACGTCTGGACGCTGTTCGCGACCGCCACGCTGGCCAGCATCTGGGCCAACGCCCTGCACGCCGTACGCCTGAACCAACTCCCCACCACCGGGACCGAACTGCGCCTGGGCGACACCACCGTCGGAGTCCTGTCCACCCTGGCCCCGCTTGCCCTGGCCGGAGCCACCCACCTGCACATCCTGATCACCCGCCACGGCGGCACCCGTCCCCCGACTTCCGAACACCACGCCGACAACGCGCAGCGGCCCGTCCCCGCAGCCGGTCCGGTCCCCGCGCAGACGCCGGCATCAGCACCGGCACTCGGGGTACTCAGCACCGTCCCGGCCACGGGCGCGGAGGCGGACCAGGAGCCGGTCCCGACTTCCGGAGGCCCTGCTGAGACCGCGCAGCCGCTCGCCCTCGCAGCCGAACCGGCCCCCACACCGACACCGGCACCGACGCCCGAGGTGCCCAGCGCAGTGCCCGCCACGGGCATCGAGGCGGACCCGGAGCTGGTCCCAAGCCCCGGTCCGGACAGCGTCACCGAGCCGGACCAGCTCTTCGGCTGGGAGGGTTTTGGTGCTGGTCAGGGCAGTACCGGGACTTCCGGTCGGCCTGCCCACCCGGGTCGTACCGGGCGTCCCCCGGCCGCGTCCATCGAGGAACTGGTCCAGCTCGTGCGCGCCGCTCACCTCGACCTGGACGACCTCAGCCGCAGCTCTGCCCGCGCCGCGATCACCGAACAGGGACTTACGGTCGGCGCCGAACGGCTGACCGAGGTCCTGGCCCGCCTGCGCCCCGACGCCGAAGCCCGTCCCCGCACGGGCCTGGCCGCCGACCCCGACTGACCCACCCGCAGGGGTGGTCCGGGACGACTTCCGAACCACCCCTGCCCCATCCGCGCGAACCCCTCGCACCACCGGACCAACCACCTGCTACCCGCGATAGAGCGGGGACCGCAGCCGGACATACCGTCCACCCACTCGCCGAACTTCGGAGCCGCCCATGCACGACCGTCCCGAACAGCACCCGTCCGCCTATGACACCTCCGCAACTACCCTAGTCAGCAGTGATGTTGAGGTCCCTCGTGTGACCGGCGGAGCCAGCAATAGCCTGCGACCCTCCTACGGAGGGTCGCAGGCGCAGGCCCCCGCCCAGGGGGGTAGGGGAGCTCCGGCGGGGGCGCCAGAGCAGGGGGTCGCGGCCGAGGGCAGCCGCGACCAGCAGGAGGAGCCGCACCCCGCCGCCGCGCCGCCCGCTGCTGCTGCGTCGTCCGCGCCGCTCGTCGTGCGTGCGTCCGCCGCCGCTGCCGCGCGCCGCAAGCCCAAGCGCCGCAAGCGTGATCCCGACGATCCCAAAGAGCCCGTCAGTGTGCGCTTCAGCGATGCCGAGCGACAGCACCTGCAAGCTCAGGCCAAGGCCGCCGACCTGAGCCTGGCCCACCTGATCGCCCGCCGCGCCCTGGCCGACCAGAGCACCGCGATGAGCGCTGACGCCCGGGTCGAGCAGCTGGACTCGGCCATCGACGAGCTGGCCGCCACACGCAGCGAGCTGGCCGCCTGGGGAAACAACCTCAACCAGGTCGCCCGCCGCCTCAACACCGACGGAACCTTCCTCACCTCCTCCGCCAAGGACTTCCTCGCCGCCGCCCCCGCGCTGCTGGACCAGGTGCAGGCCAAGGTGGAACACGTGGATGAGGCCGTCCACCGCATCGCCCGCCGCCGGGGCCGCGCATGATCGCCTCCGTCACCCGGGGCGACCGCACCCGCGGCATCCTCGCCTACGTCTACGGCCCCGGAGACGAGGACGAACACACCGACCAGCACACCGTCGCCGCCTTCGAGCCCCTGCTGTTCGACCCGGGCCTGGACGCGGACCCCGAGCGCGCCCTGACCCGGCTGGCGAAGATCCTGGACCTGCGCGTGGTCCAGGCCGGCGCGAGCGCACCGAAGGACCACGTGTGGCACTGCTCGCTGCGCGCTGCCCCCGAGGACCGGCACCTGTCCGACACCGAGTGGGAGCAGATCGCCCGCCGCGTGATGCACGCCGCCGGCATCGCCCCCACCGGTGATCCGGACGGCTGCCGGTGGGTGGTGGTGCGCCACGCCGAAGACCACGTCCACATCGTCGCCACCACCGTGCGCGCCGACCTGACCGGCGCCAGGCTGCACAACGACTGGCAGCGCGTCATGGCCGAACTCACCCTCATCGAGCGCGACTACGGCCTGCGTCAGGTCGAACGCGCAGCCTCCGGCAAGCGCACCGCGCGCACCACCGTCAAGCGGCCCACCCGCGCCGAGATCCACAAGGCCAGGCTCCGGGGTCTGCCTGAGCCCAGCCGTGCGGTGCTGCGTACCGCTGTGCGCGAATCGCTGGCCGGAGCCAACTCGGAGGACGAGTTCCTCGGTCGTCTGGCCGGACACGGTGTCCAGGTCAAGGTCCACCGGCTGCCGTCGGGCGACGCGAAGGGCTACTCCTTCCACCTGCCCGGCGACCGCAACGGAGACGGGCAGCCGCTCTGGTACTCCGGCAGCAGCCTGGGCCCGGACCTGAGCCTGCCCAAGATCCGCGCACGCCTGTCGATCACCGCCGACGAACCCGCCCCCGCCATCACCCAGGCCCGGAGCGCTCGCCCCGCCCTCCAGCAGGCCGGGCGCCTGGCCGACCAGGCCCTCGACTCCTTCACCGCGCCGCACCCCGGCGAAGAAGAGCCCGATCAGGAGGTGTGGCAGGTGCGGGCGGCGGGGTTCGGTGAGGTCCTCGACGCCTTCGCGCAGACCCACCGCGGATCCCAGCGAGCCCAGATCGCGGCTGCCGCGAAAGCCTACGGACAGGCCGCCTACCTCCACGAGCGCGCCGCAGAGCAGGAGATGCGGGCGCTTCGCTCGATGGCCCGCACTGTGCTGGCTGGCGGTCCCAGCCACGGGGCCCTGGAGGGGGACGCGATCGCCGCGTTCCTGGACGTGCTAATCCTGATCGCCGTGGCTCTGCACCGCAGCCACCGGGCGGCCGGGCACACCCAGCAGGCCCGCATCGCCCAGGCCACCGCCGACCAGCTCCGCACCGCCTACACCCAAGCCGCCGCCCGACCCCTGGCCGCGCTGAAGGCCCAGGGCGAGCGGCTGCCGCCGACGGTTCGTGACCACACCACCAAAGCCGTGCACCAGGCCCTGCCCGCAGACCTGGCCCATCGGGTCCTGGGCGGCAAGGACTGGCCCGCGCTGGCCGCCACCCTCTACCAGGCCCAGCTGCTGGGTGACAGCCCCGCCGGGCTGCTCCAGCAGGCCCTGGGCGCACGGGAGATGGACAGCGCGGACAACCCGGCCGCCGTCCTGCTGTGGCGCATCCGCCGCACCACCGACCTCCCCGCACCCGCCACCGCGAGGAAGCCGGCCAAGCGCGGGCCCGCCACGCCACCGGCACCGGCACCGCGACCGGCCATCGCGCCCACGCCGCCCGCTGCACGTAGGCGCTGACCCACCATGGGGGCGGCATCACTCGGTGCCGCCCCCATCCGCCTCTACCCCCATTACCGCGCAACTCCTGGAGATCTCCCATCCCCATGTTGCAGCCACAGTTCGCCCAGTGGCTGGGCGTTCAGCTACTGACCAGCGACTCCGTTCAGCTTCCGAACGCCAATGACGTTCACCCTCTGAACGCCATTTACCCGGCGAGCCCTTGTCCAGTTTCTGGACACCGGCCCTTTGCGAAGCTGAACACCGGCTCTGTCCCGAATCGGGACACCAGCCTTGTCCCGATTCGGGACAAGCACCGGCCTGAACACGACCACCATTCCGGGACTTCGGGCGTGGTCGATGTCGTTTCGGTGTCGTCTTCGCTGATGGGGAACTTTTGACGACCGTCGGTCCTTGGTGTCGTTGCCCCAACGCCAAGGCCCCGGGAGGCCTGCTTGACCCAGCCCCAGCAGCCCGACGACCAGCCCACCCCGCGCATCCCCGACTACCCCGTCGAAATCCCCGACCTCCTGCCCGGCCAGGTCCTCACCCGCTCGATCGTCCACGGCGGGGAACTGCGCCCCCGAGGCTTCCTGATCACCTGCGCCTGCTGCCTCGCCACTCGGGACTGGTTGATCGTCGAGGTCTACGGCAGGGTCTACATCCGGTGCCGCTGCACCCACGAATGGCTGGAGCCCGACCTCGATCTCGACGCCTTCAACGACCTCTTCGGCGAAGTCGACCGCGTCTGGGACAGCCTCACCGACGTCATCACCAGCCTGGGATTCGACGGGCTACTCGCCGGGACCACCTGGACCCTTGATCCTCAGTAGATAGTTGCCCACAGGATTCCCGCCCGGCCTGTTCCCCATGGAACAAGCCGGGCGTTCCCCGTCGCAATAGGGCAGATGTTCCCTCGCGGAACAAGCCGGACATGATCCCCGGAGAACGGTCGCCCCCGCTGAAGCACTGCGCGGATCGTCACGTACCCTCACCCAATGCACCGTGTACGTCACGATAAAAGTGCAGGTCAGTCGGGGCTTCGGCCTTCTGCGAGCGAGGCCGATCTGCACGCGATCCTGCACGCCGGGCGGATACGGCTGCACCAGCTCGCCCTCGCAGAGCAGGGCCTGGCCGAGCGGTTCTACGCCACTCTCGCCAGCCTCCGCGCGGATCTGGCCGTAGCCACGGTCCGCGCCATCGGGGCCAGCCGGGTCAGAGGGATCGCTGAACTTCAGGCCATGGGCTCCTCCCAGTACGGGACCGCACTCCACGCCTCGGACGTCGACCTCTACGCGCCGATCCCGCCGACCTGCCCAGACCTCGACTCACTGCGAGCCCTGCTGGACGGCCACGCCGAATACCGCAAAACCAGGTCCGTGCCGACTACAGGGCCCAGGCACCTGTTCGCCTTCCAGCAGGACGGCGTGGACGTGGACCTCAACCTCGTCGAGCACGCCGACTACCGGCTGGCCGTCACCGTCGTCCAAGAGATCGCCGCCGCCCTGACCGTGCCGGACCGCATCGCCAACACGTGGATCAAGCACCTTCTCCAGCAGCAGGAGCAGGCCGACGCCTACGACCGGTGGAAGGACGCCACACGGCTGCACCACTCCCCGACGCTGAGGCTGCTGAGGTCATCAGGGCACGCTGCCTGAAGCCGACTCCACATCCGCCGCAGATCCCGGCAGCGAGAGCCTTCCGGCGGCCACGCTCAGCCGAAGACGAGTTCACGGAAGCTGTTGCGGAGCGTAGTCAGCTGTTCACGGTCGCGGGTGAGCTCGGTTCCGCGCGGCGAAGAGGATGTGCGTGCCACCGTCTCGGGCCCCGGGGGCGGAGCAGGCGGTGGACTCGTGGTTGAGGAAGCGCTGCCAGAGCTTCTCGTCCTGCTCCAGGACGGCCAGTGTGTCGCCGTGGTGGAGGCTGGCCCAGTTGCTGGCCGAGCCGTCGACGATCTGGGCATCAGCGGCGTGGACCAGGGCCTCGACCTCCTGCCAGGTGAACATCCGGCAGACGTGCTCCAGGCCCGGGACGTGGCGCAGGTCGCCCGTGGCCAGGACCATGTCGCCGACTCCCGTGCCGTGCTCGGCCTCCATGGAGAGGACGCTGCTGAGACCGGCGCGCCAGGTGCCCCAGAGCGACATCACCGAGGCGAGCACCACCCCGCCCGGCCGGACCACCCTGAGCATCCCCTGCATCGCAGTCCGCTCTGCCTCGAAGGCGTAGGAGAGCGGGCCGCCATATGCGAGGACGGCGTCGAAGGAGCCGTCGGGAAAGGCGGACAGGTCGCGGACGTCGAGTTCCTCGCGCCGTTCCACGGCGTGCTCCACGCCGGCGGCGGCGACGAACTCCGCGTTCAGGGCCAGTTGCACCGGGGAGATGTCGGTGACGACGACGGTGGAGCCGAGGGCAGCAATCTCGACGGTAAACCGGCCCGGGCCGGCGCCGATCTCCAGCACCCGCGAGCCAGGGCTGAGGTGGCGGCGCAAGAAGCGACGGTGAACTTCGAACGAGACCCTCCCGGGGAGATCCTTGACCAGCCGGTCCGCCTCACCGCTGGCGAGGCGGTCATAGAAGGAGCGGATGCCCTCCGCCGAGCCGTACTGGCCGTCCTGCTCCGACGGGGTGGTCTGCACGCGTGGCTCCCGGCTCTCCTCGTACGAGGCTGCCCGCGGCAGCAGGAGCAGGATGGGCGTCCTGCCGCCACGGGGGCGGGACCGCATCGGCGACACCCCGGAAGGTTCACCGGAAAGGCGGCGGCGCAGCAGCCCTCAGTGCTGCGCCGGACTGCAGACCTGAATTAGCCCGTAGGTTCCGCTGGTGCGCCAGGACTCTCCAGTGGCGTCCAGCCGGGCAACCACGGCTGCGTCGAGGCCGACGGCGACATCCGACTTCAGCGTGCGCAGTGCAGCCACCGGAGAGGGGAAGTGGCTGACCAGCCCGGCGAAGGGTTCGCTGGCGGCCCAGAGCTGGTCGCCGACGAGTCGTCGGTAGTTGAGGTCACCCTTGACGATGGTCAGGGTGGACCCGGCGAGTTCGCTCCTGAGGTCGCTGGGGATGTCGTGGAACGGCAGCGGGGCGAGCAGGAACGGGTGCGTTCGGATCGTCAGGGTGCCCTTGGACATCGCGTTCCACAGACGACGCCCGATCAGTTCGGCTTCCTGGCCCGGTCCGGCGACGAGCCTCTCCACGGTGGCGAGGACGTCGGCGGTGGTCGCGTCGGAGACGTAGTAGGGAGCGGGCTTGACGTAGAGGGCGACCTCAGCAGCCAGCCCTGTGGTCAGGAGATGGTCGAGCAGGACGAGGTCGGGCAGCAGCTCTCGCCCGGCGTTGTCAGCGAGCAGGCTTACCTGCGGGTTGTCTGCGGTGGCGAGCGTTTCCCGCAGCGCCGCGCTGTCGTCCACCAGCAGGGCGGAGGAGTGATCCCCGGCGGTGGATGCGGTGATCTGGAAGCTGAGGTCCGCCCGGTTTCCCCACAATGCTGAGGAGAGCAGCGCCTCGAACCGCGCCTCCTCGGGCAGGAGCGGCAGCTCGGCCAGGGCGGCCAGCTCGCTGTCCACGGCCGCGCCGGCCAGTTCGGCGTTCTTGAACGGGGCGAAGGGATCGATGCCCTGCCAGGCGCCGGGGCGGAAGAAGCCGGTGGCCTCCAACAGTCGACGGTAGAAGTAGCTCTCCGCCCACAGGAACGGAGCCTCGCCCCATGTGCGTCCGTACAGGCCAGAGCCCCATGCCGCCCACTGCGTGTGATCGTGCGCGCTGTCGTCTAGCGGTCGCAGCAGGCCGCTGGTGCTCTCGGCGAGCAGTTGCTCGGCCGCCTGCCGTTCGGCGGGTCCGTACGGCAGGGCGTCCAGTACCTGCTGGATGAGCTTCGGGTGTCGCTCGTGGAAGACGTCCCTGGCGAAGGACCCGGGTGTACCACTCAGGATCACGGGTGCGGTGGGCACGGTCAGGCTCGTCCTTCTCCTCGTCGGAATCCGCCGGAGCCTGCTGGCAGGGCGGCGTCGGCCTGGTCGGCTGCGGCGTCGCCGAGGACCAGGCGCAGTGCTGCCGATCCAGCTGCACTTCCGACCAGCACGCTGCCGGCCGCGGAGCTGGCAGCGGCGCAGTTCAGCGACGCATCCACTCGGACCTCGGCGAGCTGGCGCTGGAGGCTGAGTGACCAGGCCCTGACTGTTCCGTCGGCTGCTGCCGACACTAGACGATCAGCATCGTCCGTGAACGCGAGCATGAGCACGCGGCCCGCGTGGCCTGTGAGGTGTCCGACGAACTGCTCTGTATGAACATCGCGGATGTGGACCTCCCCGGTGCCCGAACCCACGGCGATGCGGGAGCCTGCGGCGTCGAGGGCGACCGCGCGGGCCCAGCCGCCGGGGTTCACGAAGCGGGTGAGGTGGCGGCCGGTCCTGCCGTCCCAGAGATGCACGGTGCCGTCTCCGCCGCTGGCCGCGAGCAGATCACCGGCGGCGTCGAAGGCCAGCGAGCGGACTCGCCCGGCGTGCGCCTGCTGCTCCCACAGAAGTTCTCCGGTCGGAAGGTTCCAGCAGCGGATACGTCCGTCGCCGGTACTGGCTGCGAGGCGGGTGCCGGACTGAGGCAGAGCGACGCTCCAACTGCGATGAACATCGTCGTTGAGCAGTAGCGTCCAGCTCTCGTCGTCCAGTGCCCAGACGCGTACCGATCCGTCGCCGCAGGCAGCTGCGAGGTGCTGGCCTCCTGCGGTGGCTGACCAGACCCGGCCCACGCCGCACTGCAGTTCTCGGCGCGGCACCGCGGTGGGGAGATCCACCAGCTCCATGCGGCCGTCGCCGTATCCGACAGCGCCGAGCGTGCCGCCGTCGGCGATGTACGTGGACCAGACTGTGTTGGCGCCATGGGCCAGCACCTGCAGCCCGTCGGGTTCGGACTTCGTCCAGGTTCTGACTGCTCCGTCCTCGCAGCCCGCGATGACTGTGCCGTCTGCGCCACAAGCCAGGGATCTGATCCAGTCGACGCCGGGGGGCATTCTGACCTCGCCTACCGGCCCGGTCGCGTCGAAGGCCCGGATGACGGCGTCCTCGGTGGCTGCCAGCAGAATGCCGGACTGGCTGTCGATGGCCACGGACCGGATCCGGGCGGGAAGGTCCTGTACGCGCCTGACCTGGTTGAGCCTGCCGGTGCTGGTGTCCCAGACCGCGAGCGAGCAGTCGCCGGAGCCCGAGACCAACAGCGAGCCGGCGGGGGAGAAGGCAACGGAACGGATCCAGTCGCGATGTCCGGGCTTCTCGTCAAGAAGCGCGCCGGTCGGAAGGTCGTACAGGCGAACGAACTCGTCCTCGCCTGCTGCAGCCACGACCCTGGCCGCCGCATCGACTGACACCGTCCACAGGGGTGTGCCGCAAGCCGCCATGCTGTGACTGAGCGTCAGCCGCTGGATGTCCCAGACGTGCACATGTCCGTCTTCGGCTGCCGAGAGCAACCGCTGGCCGTCCGGGGTGAAGCACAGGGAGCGAACGCGCTGCTCGTGCCCGGTGAGGACGCCGAGGGGGTGGCCAGTGCGCGGCTGCCAGAGGCGGATCAGACCGTCCTCGCCAGCCGAGGCCAGCACAGAACCATCGGAGGACAGCCCGGTGGCGAACACCCAGCCGGTATGGCCTCGGAAGACATGCAGCGGCGTGCGGGACTTCGAGTCCCAGACCCGGACGGTGCCGTCCTCGCCGCCGGAGGCGACCAGTCCCGCTGCGGTCGCCACGGAGACGACCGCACCCACATGGCCGCTGCCTGCCTCGCCGGATTCGCTTTGCTGGGCCCAGGTCGGCTGGAAGCCAGTGGCGTGCTGGCTGTCACCCGAAGGACTGGCGGGTGCGTCGCCGCCGCGCATTAGGGCCAGCGCCAGTGTCGAAGCCATGTCCTGCGGGGTCTGCATACCGTGCAGCAGATACCCCGCTCCAGTCAGCCTGGTGGCCCTGAGCCAGTTCCCATGCCGTGGATGGCTGTCGGTTCCGTGGGCAACAGCGGACGCGATGACGACGGCGTCGGCTGCCAGCGACTGGCTGCCGACGAGAGCGGCCTTGCCCGCCACGTAGGAGACGGAGGACAGCAGTTCGACCAGTTCGTCGTCGAGCCCGGCCTCGTGCAGGTGGTACGGAAGCTGCTGCCACATATACGCATGCCGGGGGTCGAGTTGGGGCCAGCCCTGGCCATCAGACCCCCGATACGAGTTGATCAGGGATCGGTGCAGTGCCGTCCACTGATCGCCGACCAGGTGCCGCAGGTAGGAGCGGAAGACGTCGTGGAGGACGACCGCCTGCTGGTCCGCCAGGTAGGCGCTGATCAATGACCGGTCGGCGAGAACGCGGCAGAACTGGCGGACCGCGCCGGCCGACCAGCCGTGGGCGGAGCCCCACCAGTGGTTGAGCACGCTCAACGGGACCGGCACTGTGGCGGGGAAGACCGCCAGCGAGAGGTAGCGCTCCCGGAGCGCGGAGCCACCGGTGATGCGCACCCCTTCGTCGAGGCTCTGCAGGCTGGCAGTGATCGCATGGCCGATCGCGTGGGAACGCTGGTCCGCATCCCATACGTCGAACGCCTGAGGGCCGTAGGCGTAGAGCGCATCCCCCGCCTCCTCGACAGCGGCCTCGACGGAGGCGCCAGCAGAGAGGTCCGAGGAGACGTTGGAGCCCACCACGGTTGCTAGCAGGGGCCATCCGCCGCAGAGGGCTGCCAACCGGTCGGCAGCCGGAGCGGCGAGCTGCGCCACCGCGCGTGTGAGCAGCTCGCTGATCTCCGTTCCTGTCATCGGCCCCAACCGGAGCACCCTGGTGGTGGAGGGGCAGGTGCGGAGGTTCCTGGTGGTCACCAGTCGGACGCAGGAGGGAGCGCCGAGGAGGAACGGCTCCAGGTCCGCGGCCGACCAGACGTTGTCGACAACCAGCAGCACGCGCCGCTCACCGAGGAGCCGTGCGAGGTGGAACCCGGCCTGCACCGGATCACTGAGGGCGGGGCGACTACCGTCCAGGTGCACACAGAGGTCCGAGATCAGCTCGACGACTCGCGCGGGTGTGCACCCCTCGCCGGTCTCGACCCAGAGGATCTCGGGGAACAGCGCCCTGACTCCAGGATCCTCACAGACCTGGGTGACCAGCGTGGTCTTCCCGAAGCCACCAGGGCCACACACGGCCAGGGGCGTACTGGCCCCGGCGCTGCCGTCCGTCTGGGCGAGCAAGGCTACGAGGCTGTCGAAGTCTTCTGATCGGTGGACCAAGCCGTGCTCCGGAGCTGGTGCGAGGACGTAACTACCTGAGGCGGGTGCCTGACGTTGGCCTGGTCCGTCAAGGAGCTCCCGGAAGCGCTCCACGACGTCCGGGTCCGCACGGTCGAGCACCGTGTCGAGCATCGCCTGGGAGTCGGGCATGGGAAACAGATGTTCCCCGCCGGCCTCCCATTTGGACACCGTCCGATCGCTGACGCCGAGGTGGGCTGCGAAGGCACGGACAGTCATCCGCAGCGCACCGCGCAGAGCCTTGGCCTCGCGGCCCGACCAGCGCTGTACAGATCCCACTCGAGCCCCCGCAATCGATGGCACTGACGCTAGCAGCGTATTGCGGACTGACCTGCGCCGTACGCCCAACGGTTCAGCGGGAGTTCAGCACGAGTACGACAAGGACTTGCCGGCACCGACGCAGCGATGCGCTGGTCCGATGCGATCCGGTTCGGTGCCGGTTCGACGGCAGTGCAGCACGCGGACCTTCGATTCAGAGCCGGTCGCCGGGCACGCTGTCATTCCATCCACCAGCCTGCAGCGGAAGGAACCTGATGGACAGTCCGCCCCAGTTCACCGCCCTGGTCCTGGACCTCTTCGGCACCCTGGTGCCGGCCCCGAGCACCCGGGAGCGAGCCCTGGCCGTGCACGAGATGGCCTCCGCCATGAAGGTTCCCGAGAACCTCGTCACGGTCGCGGTCAAGGAAAGTTGGCTGCCCCGCCATGACGGCACCCTGCGCACCACCGGCGAGGTGGCCGCCAGACTCACCGCTACCTGCGGCGCACCCAGAGGGCGCGCGCCTCATGTGGAGGCGGTACTGCGGAAGCTGGCGCCAGGAAGGCTGCAGGCCGACGCCACGGTCCTGCAGTGCCTGGCGAAACTGCGACGCTCCGGCCTCAAGCTGTGCCTGCTCAGCGACGCGGCCCCGGACATCGCCGAGGCATGGAGCCGGTCCGCGCTTTCCTCGCACTTCGACGTCGCGCTGTTCAGCTGCCGTGAGCAGGCGGTCAAGCCGTCGCGCCAGCTGTACGCCAAGGCCCTTGAGCGGCTCGACCGCGACCCGCGGTCGGTGCTGTACTGCGGCGACGGAGGCGGTGCAGAACTGGCCGGGGCGGCACGCTGCGGACTGCGCGCGGTGCGGGTGGAGAGGCGCGGTGGGCCGACCGCGCTGGCCTTCGGCGCAGAGCCCTCCGCCTGGCGGGGCGTGACGCTGAAGTCGGTCGAGGAACTTCCTACCTGGCTGGCTGGCCTCCCTGTCGGTGCCGGGAGCTCCCGGTGAGTGCCCGCAGCGATCTCGTCTGGGAAGCGCGCTCGCCCGGGGCCGGTGAGCCCGTACGTCTCACCGCCGTACGCAGAACCGTCGCGCCGCTGGAGAGCTTTACGGAGATCCGGATGCGGTTCTCCGGCCTGTGCGGCAGCGACCTCGGCAAGCTCGACGCCGGCTCTTGGGCCGGTTCGATTCCGCAGGGATGGGTGCCCGGCCACGAGGTCGTCGGCATCGACACCAGGACCGATCGGTGGGTGGCCGTCAACCCGCTGGTCAGCTGCGACCGATGCGCCGAGTGCGCGATCGGCCGCATCCACCTCTGCACCAGCCTCCAGCGCATCGGCTGGGACCTGCCCGGCGGCATGGCGGAGTCCCTTCACGTCCCACCCCAGAGCGCCGTCCCGCTACCCCCGGACACCCTGGACCCGGTGGTGTTCGTGCTCACCGACCCGATGGCCGTCGCCCTGCACGGCATCCGCTGTGGGCTGCCCGGACCACCTGCCGACGGGACGCGCCGCCTCGGAGTGATAGGCGCGGGAACGCTCGGCATCTGCACCGCTGTCAGCGCCGTTCACGCTGGGTGGGAGGTATGCCTCGCCACCCGCACAGCCGACCAGGCAGGACGGCTGGGCGCCATCCTGGCCGGGACCGGGATCTCCGCGCTACCAGCAGGCGACCTCGCATCCGGATCATGCGACGCCGTCGTCGACGCCGCGTCGGGCCGGTCGGACACTCCGCTGCTCAGCGCCATGAAAGCGGTTCGAGACGGCGGGACGGTCCTGGTCCAGAACGCCTACGCGCCGCAGGTGGCGCTGTCCGTCCCACTACGGGAGGTGTTCCGGCGCTCGATCACGCTGCGCGGGTCCTACTCCCACTGCCGGGCAGCGGGAGGCGACGACTTCCGCGACGCGATCCGGCTCCTCCATGAGTCCGCTGGCTCTAGGTGGGTCACCGCCCTGACGGCCACCCGCTACCCGCTCGCCTGGCTCCCCGACGCCCTGGCCACGCTCCACCCGCATGCCGCGAACCGCCCGATCAAGGTCCTGCTCGCCTCGCGCCGTTGACCACTTCACCGCACCGGAGGTCCTTCATGCACGCCTACTCCCTTCCCTCCCTCGTCCACCGGATCAACTCCCCCGACGACCTCGACCCGCAGGAGGTGCACGACGGACTGCTGCACCTGCTCGCGCTTCCGGAGGGGCCGTCCCGTGACGTGATGCTCGGCAGTGTGCTGACCGGGTTACTCCTGCGCGGTCCACGCCCCAGCGAGGTGGAAGCGGCGATCCGGGCCGCCACCGAACTGGACCGCGCCTCCTGGGAGTACCTGGCCCCGCCGCCCGGCATGCACCTGGTCGGCTACACCGGCAGTGGGAAGAAGACCCACAAGACCATCAACATCAGCTCGGCCGCAGCATTGATCGCGGCGGCTGGGGGTGCGCACATCGCCAAGCTCGGCTCGCGAAGCGCTTCCTCTCGGACGGGATCACGGGACTTCGTGGACCTGGTGGGCGCCCGCTGTACGGACATCCCGCCCCAGACCATGGTGGACATCGCTGGGGAGTGCGGCTTCGGCTTCTTCTCGATCGAGCACCGGGTGCCCGGATTCGACCGGCGCTACGGGAACCGCTTCCAGGCGGTGCATGCACTGAGCCTGGGTTTCCCTGCGGTGCTGAGCCCGGTGGCCTGCCAAGGCTTCGTCTACGGGCTCGCCCATCCGGCAGTGGAAGTCTCCGCGCAGCTGCTCCACCGACTCGGCCTCGGCGACATCACCGTCGTCAACTCATCGCCCTACGAAGGCAGTCAGACCGACGAGATCATTCCAGGCGGCACGGTCCGAGCCTGCAGGTTGAAGGCCGGCTGCAATGACGCGGACTTCGACAGCGCCGTGCGCGAGGCGGCGGATAGCACGCCGTTGCACGGCCTGGGCTACCTCACCCAGCGCGCCGACCCGCGGGCCAACGTCGCAGCGGTCGTGCAGCTCCTGGCCGGCCGCGCCCCGACGGCGGCGATGCACACCGTGGCGTTGAACGCGGCCCTGTTGCTGGTCACCTCCGGTGCGGCAGCCAGCCTGCCTGCCGCCGTGGACACGGCGCTCGCCGTGCTGAACGACGGCACGGCCCTTACGACCCTGCGCGGCTTCGTCCGGCTGACCGGCGGTAGTCCGAGCACCGTGGACGAGCTACTGACGCTCGCCGACGGCCCCGCCGCTCTCGTCTTCCCCGCCGAGGAGCTAACCGCATGCTGAGCCGTGACGAACTGGGCATCGTCCACCTGGTCCTCAACACCGACTGCAACGCCTGGGGTCTACCCAAGACGGCAGAGTCTCCAGGGGTCTGCCGCTTCTGCTACCGCGAGCGCAATCGAGTCCACACCGACGAACCGACGGTTCGTCGCGTCATCGACCAGGTCCGTGCCGAATCGGACGCCACCCGGATCGTGTTCACCGGCGGGGACCCGGTGATGCCCTACGACAACCACCTGGAGCCCGCCCTGCGGCACGCCCGCGCTGCTGGCTTCGCCACCAACCTGCACACCAACGGCCTGCTGCTGGCCGAGCGCTATCCGGGACTGCACGAGCACGTGAGCCTCTACTCCCTCGCGATCGACGGCCCCGACGCACGCACTGCCGACTGGTTCCGGGGCGACGGCTACTTCTCCCGCTTCCAGGCCAACGTTGACCTGCTCATCGCCGACCGGCGGCGCCTCGCCTTCAACACCTTCACCAGCGCCGCCTCTCTGCCCGAGTTGGCCGAACTCGCGAAGACCATCGCCGCGATCGCCACGCGCACGCCGGTGGAGTACTGGCTGATCTCCCAGTACCGGCCGATCGGCCGCGCTGACGACCGCAAGGCCGCCCTTTACGCCTACAGCCGCGAGGCATTCACCGAAGCCGTCGCAAGCGTCCGGGAGCAGCTGGCCGGCAGGGGAGTCCAGGTCTACGACCAGCCGACCCGTGCCGCCACCGACCCCTATCCCTTCCGGGTCTGGGTCCTGGCCGACGGCACCGTCACAGCTGACCTCGGCAGCGTTGCCGCACCTCGGAACACAGTCCTCGGCAACCTCCTCTCCGACGGCTTCGAACCCCTGGTCCGCCGGGCCTTCGCAGCCCGCGCCTGATCCGCGCCCTCACCGTTCCACCCTGACGAAGGAGTGACCGCTCCATGAAGTTCGACTCCGCCTACTACGACGACGTGATCGCCCGCCACAGCTACGAGCGCATCGGCCCCGATGGCACCCCCGACGCCCCCGGCCTCGGTGCCATCGACTTCCCGCTCGCCGACATGAGCCCCAGCGACCTGCGCACCAAGTGGGTCTGCCACACCGGGGGCCGCGACTTCGCCGCCGCCGTTGCCGACGGCAGGCCCACTACCGTGACCACCGGGGTCGGCCTGGGCGGCCCGCCCCACGCCGGCACCGTCTTCCAACTGCTGAGGGCCGTCGTGCTGCAGCAGCACGGACTCCACGTCCAGATCGTGCTCGGCGACCTCGACTCCTACAACGCCCGCCGTACGCCCCTGGTCGAGGTTCGCCGACTCGCGGACCAGTACGAGGAGTTCGTGCGCCGCATCGGCTTCGACGAGCAGCAGGGGGTCTTGCGCCGACAGGAGGGCTGCACCGACGTCCTGGCCACCGCGTTCCTGCTCTCGCGCCACCTGGACGACGCCGACTTCCAGTGGGCCGAGGAAGACCTCTCCGGCCTCTACCGGAACCATGGCGTCTTCGACCACCTCAGCTACGGCATGAAGCAGGCCACCCTGCTCATGGCCGCCGACTTCGTCCACCTGCTCGCCGAGGGTCGCCACGTGCTGGTCTCACTCGGTGTGGACGAGCACAAGTACGTGGCACTCGCCCGCCGCGGGGCTGAGCGCTGGGGACTGGCCGCCGACCACCTAGGCGGCATCTACACCAAGATGATCCCCGGCCTCGGAGGGCTGCCCAAGATGAGCAAGAGCATCCCCGGCTCCGGCATCACCGCCGCCCTGCCCCCGGACGACATCCGAGCACTGCTTGCCGCCGATCCCGACTCCGG
This sequence comes from Streptacidiphilus sp. EB129, assembly GCF_041262645.1. Classification (NCBI taxonomy): domain Bacteria; kingdom Bacillati; phylum Actinomycetota; class Actinomycetes; order Kitasatosporales; family Streptomycetaceae; genus Streptacidiphilus; species Streptacidiphilus sp. EB129. The sequence continues at coordinate 29,177 of NZ_JBGCCS010000025.1, read as the reverse complement.
CCCGGAGGACGACACTTCGGCCCTGCTGCAGATGATCGCCTGCCTCCCGGAGACCGACGGAGCCGCCTACGACCTGGCCTCCGAGGCGCGCCGCTCCGGCGGACGTCGGTGGCAGCAGCTCCGCGACGAGTTCACGGAACGGCTGATCGGCATCCTCGCCCTTTGGCCGCAGTCATGACACGCATGCGGAGGTCCCCCATGGTCGGTACCCCCGAGCCGGCGTCTGCGGTAGCGCCGTACCCCGTTCTTTCGCATCAGCCGCTCGGCGCTGCGGACACGTACTTCATCAGGGCCGACTACCGCCATCGCAGCGCTGTGGAGTACTTCACCGACAGCGCCGACGACGGCGTCGTCTGGCAACCCGACGTCTACCCCTACACCGCCAGCCTCGTGCTCCGCCACGGCGCTGACGCCGTCATCGACCTCGGCTGCGGCCGGGCGGCCAAGCTCGCTGCCCTGGCCGCCGAGCAACCGAGCTGGAGCTACACCGGCGTCGACTTCGGCCCCAACCTGGCCTGGTGCAGCGCGAACCACCCCTTCGGCGAGTGGTTCGACGCCGACCTGGAGAAGACCGAGAACCTTCAGCTCGACCCCGCGCTGCTGCGAAGCGCCGTCATCGTCTGCTCCGACGTGATCGAACACCTCCTCGACCCGCTGCCGCTCCTCGCTCTCACCAGGAACCTCCTGACGGACGGCTGCCGCGCCGCGGTGTTCTCCACCCCCGCACGGGAGTTCCGCAGCGGCTACGACGCCCCTGGGCCGCCCCGGAACACCAGCCACGTGCGCGAATGGGCCTGCGACGAATTCCAGGCCCTCCTCCGGCATCACGGATTCGAGATCCACTACGCCGGGCTGACCAGGAGCGACGACGCCTCCAACGGCATGTCCACCCAGCTCGTCACCGTCGGGCTGCCGGAGGTACGCAGATGAGCGCCGAGAGCGTCCCCAAGGGCAGCAGTCTGCGCGTGGTTCACCTGCCCGCACGCACCCCGTACGCCCGGAAACTGAACGGCGCGGGGATCCACGCGCTCAACGCCTACAGTGCCACCGAGCTGCCCGAGATCAGCCCGGGTGTCACAGTCCCCCCAGACGTCACCGCATCCTGGTTGCTCAGCCACACCCCGTTGGATTGGCTCGACGTCCTCCACCTCCACCACATCGACCTGGAGACCCCGGCCGACCTGGAACGCCTCCTCGACGCCTGCGCCCGTGCGGATGTCCGGGTGGTCTTCACCGCACACGACACCCAGCCCATGATCGACGGGATGGACTCCTTCGTCCGCCGACTCGGACTGCTCCTCGCCGCCGAGGTTCCCTGGATCTGCCTCACCGAAGGCTCACGAACCGACCTGGCCACCATCCTCGGCGCCAAACTCCCGGCCGCTGTCATCCCGCATGGCTACGTCGTCCCGCCCGAGACCGTGCGCCACCGCGCTCACCGTCCGGCCGACTCAGGAGTCCGCTCGCTGCTCTACGGCGCCGTCCGTGCCAGCCGCGACCAGGTCTCGCCCGTCGTCAACTGGTCCCTCTCCAACAGCCACGCCAGCCGGGCCCTGCATCTGCTGCTCCGTGCTGCCAGCCCGGCCGACTTCACCAAGGGCGCCACCAGCAAGCTGCCGATGCTCCTCGACGCAGCCCGAAGCGACCCGCGCATCAGCATCACGCTGCGCCCCTACCCCACCGACGCCGAAGTCCTGGAGGCCGCGCTTGGCAGCGATCTCCTGCTGCTCCCCTACCTCTGGGGCACCCACTCTGGGCAGCTGGAGCTGGCCTTCGACCTCGGCCTCATCCCGGTGTGCTCCCGAGTCGGCCACCTTCACGAGCAGTTCGAGCTGCACCGACAGCACGGCCAGGCCGTCCCGGAGCCGGAGTGGTTCGACTGGACGGCCGGCCACCCCAACCTCTTCGGCGAACGCTTCCTGGCAGCCCTGGAGACCGCGACCACCCGAGCAACTGCCACCCGGCGCCGCATCGACCACAAATTCCTGGATTACCGCGTCGACGAGCACGAGCGGGTACTCGCCGCGCACCTTGCCCTCTACGAAGGCGGCACACCATGACGGGCGGCCGACCGACCGTGCCGCGGATCTCGTGCGTGATCCTCTGCCACAACTACGGCCGCTACCTCGACCGCGCCATCACCAGCTGCCTGGACCAGGAGCCTGGCCCCTACCAACTCCACGAGATCATCGTGATCGACGATGGCTCCACCGACGAGACCCCGGAGATCTGCCGACGCCACCACGGCCGCATCCGCGTCGTCCGACGTCCACGCCAGGGATTCGGCCAGACGCTCACTGACGCCGTGCTCCTCGCTGAGGGCGACTGGATCGCACCGCTCGACGCTGACGACTGGTTCGACCCTGCCAAGCTGCGCATCTGTGCCGAGGCCATGACACCCGGCTGCCTGCTCATCGACCACTGGGAAACGGTCGTCGACGCCGACGGCGACCCGCTGCTGCCCGAGCCTCATCCCGGCGGAAACACCAGCACCCTGCTGTTGCAGCGTGCCGCCGCTCTATCCCTGCTGCCAGTCACCAACGAGCTCTACTTCCACGCACTGCGTGACGCCGGGCACGGTCTCACCTTGACCGAGCCCTTGGTCAACTACCGGATACACCCCGCGAGCATGACCGACCGGGAGCGCAATGGCGCCTCCCAGTTCTACCGCGCCGACATCTGCACCGGGCTGGCCGACCGGCTCACCGAGCTCGCCTCCTCCCCACCTCTCTGGACCACCAGCACCGCGCTGCACCGCGCCACCCATGGCTACCGCGCCCGCGCCGCTGGCCACCTCGTCGAAGGCCACCTCCAACAGCAACACCGCCTCCGTACGATTCGCCCTCTGGTCTCGCTGCTCCGCCACGCCCTTCGCGGCTGGGCGCCGTTTGGTGCCTGCTGCCGCGCGATCGTCAGCGTCATACGCAACCAACCGCTGGTGCCATCCCCACCGGAAGCAAAACGGAACGTAACTATTCAAGTGCAGTGAGGTACAGCCCGGTGCTAGAGTCACCTGCCCTCTCAAGCCCTGCTGGCCACGCCAGCGCACAGAGAACAAAGGAGCGTAGCGACGCCATGAGCCGTCTCAGCGAGTCCGTAGTCCGCGCCATGGAGATCCTCAAGGGATCGGACCTGGCGGCGGACTATTCGGTCGCTCGGCTCCTGGAAGAGACGTATCGCCGCCGCTCCCTGGACCTGTCCGACCTCTCCCCGGCGGAGCAGGCTGCGCTGGTCGAGGGCCGCGCGATCAACGTCATCCCGTCCGCCTCGACGCTCGCGGACCGGATCAGCGCCGCCCAGACGGAGGGGCGACCACTGGTGATCAAGTACGGCATTGACCCGACGTCGCCCGACGTGCACCTGGGCCACTCGGTGCCGATCATCATCGCGTCCCGGTTCCAGCGGATGGGCCACCACGTCGTCTTCATCATCGGCGACGTCACCGCGAAGATCGGCGACCCCTCCGGCCGCTCCTCGGAACGGCCGCCGCTAACCGACGCGGACATCGCCCACAACCTGAGTGGCTACCAGCAGCAGGTCACCCCGTTCATCGACTTCGCCCGCGCGGACCTGCGCTTCAACGGCGAGTGGCTGAACAAGGTCAGCCTGCCCGAGCTGGTCGGCATCCTGGCCCACGTCCCAGTCTCGATGACCCTCCAGCGCGAAGACTTCCGCAGCCGCCTGGCCGCCGGCGACGGCCTCTCGGTCGCGGAGTTCGTCTACTCCGTCGTGATGGCCCTGGACTCCGTGGCCATCACCGCGGACGTCGAGCTCGGCGGCGTCGATCAGCTCCTCAACCTGCAGATGTGCCGCAGGGTCATGGAGATCCGGGAGCAGACCCCGGAAGTCATCATCACCACCCCGCTCATCGAGGGCACCGACGGCACGGGCGCCAAGATGAGCAAGTCCAAGGGCAACTACGTCGGCCTGTCGGCGTCCCCAGATGACATCTATGGCCGCCTGATGTCCATCCCCGACCACCTGCTCGTGCCCTACCTGAAGCAGCTCACCGAGTGGACCGACGACGAGATCGCCACCGTCACCAGCCGCCTTGCAGACGACACGGCGCACCCCATGGCCGTCAAGCGCATCCTGGCCGGCGAAGTCACCGCGGCCCTCCACGGCCTGGAGGCCGCCGAGGCCGCCCGCGCCGAGTTCACCGCCCGCTTCTCGAAGCGGGCCTTCGGCGACACCCAGAACCTCCCGTCGTTCTCCCTCAAGGAGCACGCCGGCACGGCCCTGGTCACCCTGCTCACCGAGGTCCTGGCCTTCGCCCCGAGCAACTCCGCCGCGCGCCGCGTCGCCGCCCAGAACGGCCTCCGCCTGATCGCCGAAACCGCAGAGGGCGACCAGCACACCACCGCCCTTGACGAGGACACCATCCACCAGCCACTCGCCGCCCTGATTCCCCAGGCAAGTGGCTCAGCCGAGGCCACCCTCTACCTCAAGGCCGGCCGAAAGGTCGCCCGTATCGACGCATAACTGCACCCGGGGTTGCGGAAACTAGCGGACTACAGCTGAGCCAGGGGCGGCCAGTAGCAAGTGGGCGACCTTGGCTGTTGCCCTTGACGAGCGAGGACGCCCCAAACCACAAGCGGCATCAGTCGGTCTCGCCCATGCACCCGTACTTGGTGCTAGTGGTGTCCACAGCCTGTGGACACCACTAGCACCAAGTACTGCCGGGGCCACGCTCAGTCCGCGTCGACGGGAAGGAGGGCGAACAGCTCCTCAGGCGCGACGGGGTACTTGATCTTCGTTACGTCGAAGTAGGCGCGGAGCGCCCTGCTGATCTGGGCCTTCGAGCGCGGTGCCAGGTGCACCTGCAGCAGGTCGTACAGGAGTTGATTGTTGCCGCTCGCCATTTTGCCCTTGGTTTTGCCCTCCGGCGTCTCGATCCACATGGCAGAGAACGGAGCCGCCGTCATCTTCCAGTCGAGCGCTGACAGCCGCTTCAGCACCTCAGACCATTCCAGCAGTCCCTGCTCGAGAATGTGGCGAACAACCTTGGCGACCTGGTTCTGAATGGCGGGGCGCATGAACGGGTGGCCAGCGCCCTCACGACCCTTCGGGGCCCGAAGATCCTTCCCCGACAGGGCAGCGAGGTACCGTTCCCTCAGGTTCCCGCACGCGTCGAGGAATTCGTGAAGGCGGATGGTCAACAGCTCGAAGCTCTTGTCGAGAAGCTCATCAGTGGCTCGCTGCTTGGCTTCGCCCGTGGTGCAAGGCAGGTCGTAGCCGATCTCCTTGATGATGTCATAGAGGACAGCGATGGTGCTCCAGGCAGGGCTTGACTGATTGCTGATAGACCGTTGAGCGAGGACGAGTTCGCCGTCCTGACCAACCTTGCTGAAGACGAGAACGACGTCGTCACGGCGGAGGAAGCTGTCCTCGTCGAGCAGGCGGCGGGTCAGGATGGCGAAGCTGTCGTCCTCGTCGAGGGCGATGTTCTCCTGTAGATTGGTGCTCTTGGCATTCCGGTTGATGTTGGTGAACAGCCGTCGTGTCCTACGACGTCCATCGGCCGTGTCAAAATGCGGCACCACTATGACATTGATGTCCTCGCGGCCCAGCTCGGGATTCTGCTTGATCGCATCCTTGATGGCCTTGAGCCTGTGCTGACCGTCGAGCGCGAAAAACTGCTGCGTGCCATCGAACGTGAGTACACCGAAGTTGCGGTCCACTCCCTGGAGAACGGCCTGGCTCTCGGAATCCATTGACACAGAAAGGTAATTCGGGTCACCGCCCCAGACTGCGATGATGAGGGCGCCGAGGAATCGGTTCTCGTTGGTGAGCAGATACTCCGTGATCTCCTGCGTTCGGGTGCCGACCCCACGCTGGATCATCGTGCCGAGATCGCGGTTGCCTCCGAGCTCGTGCGCGAAGTTGATCTCGCGCGCTACCTGGGCGTAGCTCATCAGGCAGGAGTAGTAGGTCCAGTTGCCCACCTTGGCCTCGAAGGCGGGAACGAACGTCTTGGACGGCATGAGGTACCTCATTGTCAGGAGGGGTGCGAGCTAGGAGCGGAGTACTGGTTTGGGGACGGTGCTGAGCCGACCTCGAAGAGTGGGACCGCCATGGGTGTTGAGCGGCGGGTTGTACAGGTGCAGGAGGCGGTCTTCCAGGTTCTTGATTGCCGACCGGCTTTCGACGGTCGTGAACCAGTACTCCAGAGGGCGCAGCGCGAGATAGTGCGTAAGCAGGGCGTCCCGATTGCTGGGTGGTTCGCGGGTCCAGAGGCTTTCGGGGTCTCCGCGCAGGTGCTTACGGTAGTCCCGATACCTGTTCCTGAGCGTGTTGCCCATCTGGCCGGCTCCGCCGGCGTGCCCGATGTAGAGGACCTGATGGAAGCGGCCCTCGGTCCGGTCAGCCATGGTGAGCTTGATGGATGGCCGCCAGACGAACATGTAGAGGCCCGGCTCGTCGGGTATGGCGTTGACGATGCCTTCTGTCGCAGCGAGCCGCTCCCAGGGGGAGGCGAGTCGGCTGAGATCGTCCTGTAGCAGCTGATGTGCCGGCACGTCCATCATCGGCGTGATGCCAAGCTGGATCTCGAAAGCGGGGCTAGCGTCCAGCCGATGGCGTATGACCGCACGCGCCGCGGTGTCTGGTGTCGCCATTCCCCCTGTGCTCCGTCTGCGTGACCGTGTGTGATGAGCTGACACATCCTTACACGCACCACCGACAATCGGGCCGCCGAACGGAAAAGGGTCCGGTTGATGACGATTTGTCATCAACCGGACCCTGGACCGTAGTTCTTCCTAGAGGTGGCAGACGGAGCAGCCGGCTTCGTCGTCATCTGCGTCGAGGGCATCCGAGAGGACCTCGAGGAGCGGTCGGTTGGGCTTGACCCGCTTCGCCGCTCGAGCAAGGTTGGCCTCGTGCTTGGCCTGGATATCCTCACGGCGCTCTACGAGCTCGTGCAGGGACTCGCCCTGGGACCAGGTGTAGTCGCGGCCCTGCATCGCGGTGTCCTGGTGGCGGACCTTCTCTTCGTAGGCAACGGCCTTGTCGAAGAGTTCAGGGTGACGGTCTTTAAGGCCGAGCCACTCGTGCTTGCGCTGGAAGAAGCAGAAGTAGCAGCCGGACCGTGTACGCCACTCGTAGTAGGCAGGCAGTCCGGTGCCGGCCTCGTCGAGGATGCGGCCGACGCCCTCGCGATCGATGCCGTCCTCTCGGAAGGGGAAGACCGCGGTGATGTTGGGCTTGGTGCTGACGTAGCCGAGGCGGTTTTCGTCGGCACGAATGGCGACGTAGGAGATCACCTCGTCGTCGCCGACCCACTCCTCAAGGGGCTTGATCTTCAAGTTCTTGGTGCACCAGCGCATCTGGGGGCTGGGCAGAGTGCCCTGGTAGACCTCGAGCCAGTGGTCGAAGTCGCGGTCGGTATTCAGGCGCACGATGGGCTTGCCGACGGCGGCTTCGAGCTTGTTGAGGTACTCGTATGTCTCGGGCAGCTCGGCGCCGGTGTCGCAGAAGAAGTACTCCATCTCCGGCACGCGGTCGCGCATGTAGATCGCGAGGGCAGAGGAGTCCTTTCCACCCGACAGGCCCAGGACATGCCGGACCTTCTTCTCGGAAGCGGTGTCGGTCATTATCACTCCGTCCTCTCAACTGTGGTGGTGGCGGGTTCGGTGACGCGCTGGGCCAGGGCAGCGAGCAGGATCCGGGCACCATCGGGACCGAGGGCCTTTTCAGCCTGCTCTAGGACACTGACAGCGAGGTGTTCGGCTTCCTGCTGGGCCTGCTTGGGCAGGTAGATCAGCGTGCGCTGTTCGACCCCGGCCTTATCTGTCAGGGTGAGCAGCCGGGCGTCGAGTTCCTCGTCGCCGCCTGCAGGAGCGTCGGTTTTGTACAGGTGGCTGACGCGGTCGAGGGCGCTGGCCATCTCGCGCACCCGGCGGGCGAAGACGCTGACGTCGTTGTCCGACCAGTCGCCGAGCGCGGCATGGGACAGTCGGACGATCATGGGGTCCAGCCAGTCCTCGTCCGCGAGGTAATCGTTCGTCGCTATGGCGACGAAGCCGCGCAGCTCCAGGCTGAGTGCAACGCCGGCAAAGCCCTTAAGGCGAGCAGCCAGGGCCCGGCGCATCTTGGGCAGCGAGGACGGCAGGCGGAACTCACGGCTGATCGTCTCGATGACCTCGGCGCGCAGCGCTCGGTCCGCACCCGAGATCTCATCGGCCGCGGCGGTGATGCGTTCGACGTAGCCCTTGTTGCCAGCGGTGCTCTTGCGCTGCTCGGGGGTGATCGGATTGAGCCCGAGGGCCTTAGGGAGTGCCCCAAAGAGCAGTTCGTCCGGATCCTGAGCCGCGATCAGGGCGGAGCGGACGGCGATGGCGTCCTTGCTGAGTCGCTGGGTTCGCCGGGCATAGGGGGTGAGCACCATGACTCGTTCCAGCAGCGCGCGGGTCACCGCAAGGAGGGCCGGGTTGCGAAGGGCCTGCGAGCGGGGCTGTTCCCCGTTGAGGGCTACGGTCAGGTTCTTGACCACGCTGTGGCGCAGGCCGTCACCGACAGGCGTGGCCTTGACGGCGAAGCGGCTGGGGGATTTCACCATGCGCTCAACGGCTTCGGGCGTCAGGCGAGGGAGATAGGAGCCGTTTTCGAAGAGGGCGACATCCTGGCTGCGCACGATGAGGGCGGTCACCACGAGCAGCGGCACGATGCCGGCCTTGACACCGTAGGGCGGCACCATGATGACCCGAAGGATCTGCTCCAGGTTGGTGCGCTCGTGCGCTTCGGTCAGGGCCGTCTCAAGCGCGTTCCATGCCGCTTGGGTGTGCGCGTGGGCTGGGCCGGGCCGGGAGAAGCCGTAGGGCAGAAGGGAAGGGGAGGACTCGTCGGCAGCTGCGGGGTTCTCGCGGTGTAGACCCATGTAGGCCAGCGCGCCGCTGTACATGGCGCGCTCGGCGGGGTACTGGACGATGCCAAGGTACGGCTCGCCCGATTTCTGCAGCATCGCGGTCAGAAGCTCGCGGCGGGCTTTGGCACCCTGGCTGGTCAGCTCGTGTCGGCCGAGCATCTCATTGCGGATGTGCGGTGTTGCCGGGAAGACTCGGTCGCAGGCGATGGAGGCGAGGCCGCTGAGGCCGCGAGCCTCGATCACCTCACCGTCTTCGGAGTCGATGGAGATGCCACAGGGCCACAGTCGCCATGTGGCTCGCTGGGTGGGTGGGAAGAATGCGGCACTTAGGAGGTCGAGGAGCTCGCGCTTAGCACCGGATGTCCGCTGGCTGATCTCCCGCCGTGCGACGGGGTCGAGTGACTTATCGCCCTGCAGTTGCTCTAGTGCAACGAGGTTATACGCGGCTCGAAGAACGAGATCGGGTTCCTCGGTGACCCCAAGTACAACCGGCAGGGAGGACTCGATGATGGGCCGCTCTTCGAGGCTGCCGAGGTGGAAGACCAGGAGGCCGTCAGCGTGGTCGGTCAGTTCGTCGGGGCCAGCGAGGCGCTTGGTTTGTGCGGTGGTGACCTGAACGAAGAGGGCGCGGAGCATGCCCGTGACCTGACTATGCCGGCCCGCAGCCACTGCCAGGGGCAGGTACCGGCCCAGGCGCTTAACAACGAAGGCGTCGTCGAGGTGGCTCCGCGCCTCCCTGAGACGCTCTTCGATGTCGACGTCGGTGCCGCGCCAGGCGCGGTACTCGCCGTTGAAGGAGCGGTATCCCAGGAACCCACCGGTGACGAGGCTGTTGAGCTGCTCCTCCAGCGCGGCGAACGCCTTTGGGTCGGTCTCGCCCGGCTCATGCAGCGCGTAATAGACCATCGCGGCGGTTGCCCGCAGCGCGCCGTCCTCGTCGATCAGGTTGAGCATGCCGACTGTGCGCAGCACGCTCTGGTCCACAGTGGACAGGCCGTTGGCCAGGGTTACGCGGGACTCGATCTCAATCCACTTGCTCGCATTGGTGGATGCAAGAAGCGAGGTGCGCCCGGAGTCGAGGAAGAAGTCGTACAACTGCGGGAGTTTGACGGTGCTGGCGCGGCGCGGCTTGTCGCTCGAGGACGACTCTAGGGAGCGGCGGACGGTGCTGGGTTCGTCGTTGTTGAGGAACCCGGTCAGGCTGCGGTCGTGCTGGCCAATCTGCGCGGCGAGGAACGGTGCAGCGGCGGCAGTCAGCGGGTGGAGCGGGTACAGGTCCGCGAAGTCTTGCGCCTTGAGGACGACGACATTGTTGAGGCCGTGGTCGCGCCATGTCTCCTCGGCCGCTTCTGCGTATGCCGAGATCAGCTTCTGCCCGGACGCTGAGACCCCAGAATGATCAAGGCGGCGCCGCATCAGCTGGACCGCGTCGCCGAGGTGGGGGGCGAAGGTGATGTTCTCGAAGCGGCCTTGGATCTTCGCCCACTCGCGGATCTGCAACTCGCTGGACTGCGCCGCGTAGTCGAAGAACGACATGTGCTGGAGCGTCATCATGAACAGCGGCAGCCCCTTGGGACCGGCGCTCTTCTCAGCTAGTTCCTGCAGCAGGAACAGGTCCGTCTTGGCGGTGGCGAACTCGCTGTGACCAGCTAGGTGTTCAAGGGTCTTGCCGAACTCGTCGATGACCAGCAGCATGGGCTGCTGCGCGCAGAGGGCGGTGACCGCGGCGATGACGTCTTCGGGTCCGGTCGTCGAGGGGTTGGAACACCGTGCGAGTGCTGCAGAGATCGACTTCGGCATGCGGGTGGGCCACCGGCGCTCAGCCGCGGTGCGTACGGCCCGCGACAGAGTAGTGACGAGCGGCTCGCGGCGGGCAGTGGTCACGGCGCCGAGGAAGCCCGACGGCGCCAGTTCCGCGCGGGTCGCCTCCAGACGGTTGGCCAATCCGGGACTTGTGGCGGCCAGTACCTCTTGTGCTTCGGTGCGGCGTGCCTCGTCGTGCCCGAGGAGAGCATCGATGAGGTTGACGAGCGTGGACTTGCCCGAGCCGTATGCACCAGTAAGCGACCAGGAGCGGGGACGGCGCGGGTCAGAGAGGGCGTTGGCCAGCCGGTCAAGGACGTCCAGCGCTCGGGTCCCCACATAGGGTGAGTGCAGTTCGTCCAGAACGTCGCGTTCCACGTTGGTCGAGCGCATCTTGGAGCCGACGAGCCGGATGCCGGCGGGAAACTGTGTGCCACCGGTGGTCTTACGGGCGGCCCTAGGCCGTGTGGGGGTTTCGGTGGTCACTGGGATGTCTCCTCGATCAGAGGGAGCTGTTGCTCAACGGCATTGCGAAGTTCTCGGGCCTCGGAGGCGGCGAGCTTGGGGTAGGCGCTGGCCCACTCCTGCCGGGTGGGGAAGTCCGATTGCTTTCGCACATGGTCGTACTGGGCGTCCAAGACTTCCCAGGCAAGGTCGAAGGGGTCGGCTGTGAAGACAAGGCTGCGCTGGCCCACGGCTTCGATGAGATTGAGGCCGGGAGTGGTGGCCGCGACACGCTCGATGGCCGCCGCGATGTCGGGTTCACGGATGCGGAACGCCCGTCCTGGACCGCCATGCTCGTTGGCTAGCCGGGCCAGTGAGATCGAGCCGGCGTTGCGCGTCATAGTGGCGGCGTAGTCCAGGCAGGCGTAGGCGATGATCCGGTCCGGAAGGGTGATGCGGGTGCCAGTGGTGAACTCCCACTCCGATCGACCAGAAGAGGGTTGATCCACGGTCTCGATCAGACCTAGTTCGCGGAAGGGGCAGGCCAGCAGGTCCTCGAGCGCACCGGGTGCACCCCCCTTGGCCCTCTTAGCCGGGACGTACATCTTGGTAATGCAGTCGACGTCCTTGGCGACTGATGCCTCGACCGGCCCCTCCGCGTAGGAGAGGTTCACATGCCGGACGATCAGCTCGGTCATGTCGGATGCGGAAAAGCGGGCGAACGGGGCGAGCTGGAAGGCGACGTACCAGGACGGCGCCCAGCTCTTGGCGCCTGGACGGGAGCTCAGCAGCCACCAGTGCAGCAGCCAGAGGCTGCCCTGCTCCTCCAGATACGGGTCGGCCCCGTTCTCGTCGAGCAGCCAACGTGCCTCCCATGTGGGGTACGAAAGCATCGCTCGGGAGTTAGTCTCGTCGCCGTAGTGCTCGCGGGTCAGCTTGAACGCCCGGGACCAGTAGCGCATGGAGTGAACCATGTTCTTGCCGACGCCGAGCAGGACCGGGGCGTCCTCGGCGAGGAATACCTCCGGGTTCTCCTTCACCTGCATGTAAGCCTTATGGAGCCACCCGAAGCGCGGCGCGAACGTCTCATGGCGCGCGAAGGAGGGGTGGGCGGCTTCCGTGAGCCGGCTGTCTGACATGCGAGGCGTTCTCCGTTGTCCGGTCGGTCTTGGATGATCTTTGGGCAGGCTGGTTACGATGCGACGGACATGGCCTCCTGTACGAGCCGCACAGCGTGGACTGTGGAGGACACGGCTCTCTCGATGTCATGAGCGGTGGTGGCGTACCCGAGGGAGAACCGGATCGTGCTGTCTGCCTCTTCCCGGCTACGGCCCATGGCGAGGAGCACATGGCTCGGGCTGGGTGCGCCGGAGGAGCACGCACTCCCTTCCGAAGCTGCCACGTCTGGCATCGCAGCGAGAACCGCATCCGCCGGGGTGCCCGGAAACGTGATGCTTGTCACTCCGGGCAGACGTCGGTTCCTTGCACCGTTGATCCGGCAGTCGCCAACCTGCTCAACGAGCGCTTCCTCCAAGGCGTCACGCAGGCACGCGATGCGGAATGCTTCGTCGGCCATGGAAAGTCGGGCGGCTTCGGCAGCCGCTCCGGCGCCAGCAATACCTGCCACGTTCAGGGTGCCAGCCCGCCAGCCGCGCTCCTGCCCCCCGCCGAAGAGCAGCGGGCGGTAAGGCAGCCGGATGCCCCGGCGGACGAACAGAGCCCCGACCCCCTGCGGGCCGCCGAACTTGTGCGCGGATAGTGACAGGAGGTCCAGATCTGTTTCGGCAAGATCAATCGGCAGGCGGCCGACTAGCTGCGTCGCATCGGAGTGGACCAGGACTCCGGCGTCGTGGGCGAGTTGCACGATCGGCGCGAGATCGGTCAGTACGCCCGTCTCGTTGTTAGCCGCCATCAGCGAGACCACCGCCACTCCACCTGCGACCAGTGCCGCATGAAAGCCGTCCAGGTCCACTGCGCCGTCAGCATCGACAGGCAGCGTCAAGAGCGACCCGGGCGCATCGATGGTCAGGGCCTTCGCTGTTTCGAGTACCGCCGGATGTTCCACCGCGCTCGTCACCAGTCGGCCCCCGACGGCAAACGCCGCTCGCAGGGCGAGGTTATTCGCCTCGGTGGCACCGGAAGTGAAGATGATCTCCCCAGGTGAGCAGCTCAGGAGGTATGCAACCTGACGGCGCGCCAGGTGAACCCGATCGGCGGCATCGCGCCCGGATTGATGAGTACTCGACGCGTTACCGACGGTGCGCATCGCAGCGAGGGTCGCTTCCAGCGCTTCGGGGCGAGTGGGTGCTGTCGCGTTGTAGTCAAGGTAGACCGGACCCACATCAGGTGACTGAAGTGTCACGCTTAACCCCATTTCGCTCCGCTCTGACTGCTCAACTGGTGGAGGTTCTCGTCCGGCACGAGCAGCTCCACCAGTAGTACTCTCGCGATCCTAGCCGGAGGGAGGGGCAGGCAGGGCGGAGGCCGTCACTTCTGCACCTCAGAAAACATGCAGTGCCATTATATCGAACAAATGTTCCCATATTGCGACTTTGGCATAGAGCGTGGTGAAAGCTGTTACCCAGCAGGGGAGTTAGGGGCAGCCAATGCCTGCCCTGCTGCCGTGCAGCGGGATTCCCAGGCATTGCCGCGGGGTGTCAGTGGGCAGGGCTAGGGTTTGATCACCAGCCAGGCGCGCGGGGAAGGCCACACCGCACTCCGGCGATGCGATCGGGCCGGACAGAAGGGGATGCACCGCGGTGTACAGCGACGACAGAATGCACGCAGACCAGGCCAGGGCATGACGGGTTCGCCGGGCATCGCGTTCGAGACGGTCCTCGGCGCTGCACCCCTGCCCTACATCCGCAGCCTCCTCGGCGAGCAGGCCTGTGACCTCCTGGACCTCCTGCACCAGGGACAGGACACCGAAGCCGCGCTGCGGAAGGTCGCGGCATCGGCCGTTTCCCCCGAGCGGATCATCGGCGACCCGTCCGGGCGTGCCGCGTTCCTGCAACTGTTCCCTGAGGGAAAGCGCGTCGAACTAGCCGGTCGTCTCGGCGGGACCGGAGCTGCCGATGACTTCCTCGCGTCCCTGCCCTGGTCTCCGGAGCAACGCCGCACACTCCTGGGCTTTCTCGGACTCGTTGTGGAGCGGGTGCCCGAGCCGCCGCCGACCTTCCGAGGCTCCAGCGCGCCGCAGTACGGGCTCTTCCCCCACCAGCGCCTCGCTGCAGGCCGTGTGCGGCGACTCCTGTACTCCGGCGAGCGGCGAGTCGTCTTGCACCTGCCCACCGGTGTCGGAAAGACGCGCACCGGCATGAACATCATCTGTGACCACCTGCGCCAGCGCGAACCGGCCGTCGCGGTGTGGCTGGCACGAGGGCGTGAGCTCCTGGAGCAGGCGGCCGTGGAGTTCGAGAGCGCCTGGGCCGCACTCGGGAACCGAGAGCTCTCCGTGGTGCGGATGTGGGGGGACGCGCCGACCGACCTCGACGGCATCGAGGACGGCATCGTGATCCTCGGCCTCGACAAGGCCACTGCCGCCGCCAGCGCAGACCCGACTTTCCTCGACCGTCTCGGCATGCGCGCCACTTTCACCGCCTTCGACGAAGCCCACCAGGCCATCGCCCCGACCTACCGCCGGACCGTCGATGCGCTCACCTTGCGCAGCGACTCCAGCCTGCTCGGCCTCACGGCAACCCCTGGCCGGACCTGGGCCGACATCGCCGAGGACGAGAAGCTGTCGGATTTCTTCGCACGTCAGAAGGTGATGCTGGAGATCGACGGCTACGACAACCCTGTCACTGCCCTCATCGAACAGGGCTACCTCGCCCGCCCGACCTTTCACACCGTGGCCGCCGAGTCCGGCACCACGCTGAGCAGCCGGGACAGGCAGGTCCTCGCCGCCTCCTTCGACATCCCCGACTCCCTCATGGCCCGGCTCGCCAACAACGTGCAGTGGAACCTGCAGGTCGTACGCACGGTGCTCGACCTCAGCCAGCACCACCGCCGCATCCTGCTCTTCGCGGCCTCCGTCGAGCACAGCCGCCTACTGGTAGCGATCTTGTCGGTGCTCGGCCTCGATGCCGACCAGGTCACAGCCGAATCCTCCCCACGCCACCGCGACCGGGTCATTGCGCGGTTCAAGGGGCCGAGCACCAGGCCGATGGTTCTCTCCAACTACGGCGTCCTGACCACTGGCTTCGATGCGCCGGCCGCGAGCGCAGCCGTCATCGCCCGCCCGACCCGGTCATTGGTCCTGTATAGCCAGATGGTCGGACGGGTCATTCGCGGCCCGAAGGCAGGCGGAACTTCAACCTGCGACATCGTCACCGTGATCGACCCCGCAGTCCCTGGCTTCGGAGACGTAGCGGAAGCATTCACCAACTGGGAGGACGTGTGGAAAGCCCGATGACCTCGAAGTACTCGATCGTCACCTCTGACCTGACGGTCAAGGCGCTGCAGGACAGCGGTTACAAGTCCACCGCCCACGCCATCGCCGAACTCATCGACAACGGCCTCGAAGCAGATGCCGATCTCGTTGAGCTGTTCGTAGTGGAGGGCAACGAGCACACCGGGAAGCGCACGCAATACCGCGTCGAGAAGATCGCCGTCCTCGACAATGGCACCGGGATGGACCCCGAGACCCTGCGGCAGTCCCTGCGCTTCGGTGCCGGCACCCGGCAGCATCGCAAGGGCATCGGCCGCTTCGGAGTCGGCCTGCCCAACTCGAGCATCTCGCAGTGCAACCGCGTCGACGTCTGGTCCTGGACCAACGGACCCGAGAACGCTCTCCACACCTACCTCGACCTCAGCGAGATCGCCCGGGGCCTCGAAGAGGTCCCGGAACCCAAGCCCGACGCCGTGCCCGACGAGTGGCAAGCCCTCTCCGAAGGGCTCGGCCGCTCCGGCACCCTGGTGCAGTGGACCGACCTCGCGCGCGTCCAGTGGCGTGGAGCCCAGACCACCGTCACGAACACCGAGAGCCTGATCGGGCGGATCTACCGGCGCCTCCTCGCCAAGGGGAAGCGGATCAAGCTCGTCCCCGTGCGCGGATGGGCACAGCTGCCCGATGCCGGCAACACCCGCCCGAACGACCCGCTGTACCTGATGGCCCCCAGCTCCACACCCGCGCCATTCGACAAGAAGCCGATGTTCCGCGCTTACGGCGCAAGCAACACCGGCGAGATCGGCGTGGAGAGGTTCATGGTCCGGGCCGCGGACGGTCAGGAGCACCCCGTCCTGGTGCGCTCCTCGCTCGCAGTGGAGGCGGCACGCCGCACGGACATTGAGGGAGAGCCCTGGCCGGCGAACGTCGCGCTCAGCCTCAAGCCCGGGGAGACCCCCTGGGGCAAGCACGCCGCGAAGAACCTCGGCATCTCCCTCATCCGAGCGGACCGGGAACTCGACCTCGACACCGGCTGGATCAACTCCTACGACCCGGTCGAGCGCTGGTGGGGCGTCGAGATCGACTTCCCGCCGGCCCTCGACGAGGTCTTCGGCGTGACCAATAACAAGCAGTCCGCGACGATCTTCTCCAGTCTCGCCCACTTCAACTGGCGGGAAGAGGCCGCAGGGCTGACTTGGGAGGAGTACCGCGAGGAGCTGCGCGACGAGGGAGACCCTCGTCTTCCGCTCATCGAGATCGTCTACCACATCCGCGAAAAGCTGCTCGGCCGGCTGCGCACCGAACTTGGCCACCAGACCGAGGGAACACGGTCAAGCCGCAAGCGGCACGAGACGGCCGAGATTCAAGCCGAGGTGGCGGTCCAGCGCCGGCGCACCGAGACCCGACCGAGCCTGACCGACCAGCTTGCGGAAGAGACCACTGAGGAGGTCAGCAAGCAGCTCCAGTACGAGAGCCTGGTCGAGACGCACCGCTACAGCCCGGCCGACGCCCAGCGCATCATCGAAGAGACGATGTCGCAAGGCAAGCACGTTCGGCTCCTGACCAGCCGTAATCCCGATTCGCCGGCCTTCTTCAACGTCGAGTACATCCCGGGCATGCTCCAGGTCGCCCTCAACATCGACCACCCGGTCTACAGCGACCTGATCGCTGTCCTCGACGGGGACATCGAAGGTGCAAGCCGGGAAGAGCTCGCCGAGCGCCTCACCTCCGCCGCCAATGCCTTCAAGCTCATCCTGATCTCCTGGGCAAGGTTCGAAGACGAGCAGCCCGAGAAGCCCCGCGAGCGCGCGAAGAAGATGCGCCAGGACTGGGGCCGCCTCGCCAGCGAGTTCCTTGGTGCCAGCGACGCCGACGATGAGGACGACGAGTGACGGTCGACCATGTCTGGCTCCAGATCGAGAGACTCCTCGCCACCGCGACCAACCGCGTCGTGCTGGTAGCGCCCTTCATCAAGAAGGAGGTCTTCCAAGCGACGCTCGACGCCGTGCCTGCGGAAGTCGAGGACATCACCTGCATCACCCGCTGGTCCGTCGCCGAGGTGGCTGCTGGTGTCTCCGACCCGGAGATCGCTGAGCTGGCACAGCGGGACGGGCGCGCCACCATCCGGCTGCGCCACAACCTGCACGCGAAGCTCTACGTCGCCGATGACCGCTGCCTCGTCGGGTCCGCCAACCTTACGGGCAAGGCCACTGGCCGCGTGCCCGCGGCGAACATCGAGCTCCTCGTTGAAACCGGCGTGGCCCACGCGGAGGTTCAACGGGTCCTGGCCGCGCTCCAGAACGGCACGGTGCCGGGAACAGTGGAGTTGGCCGCACAGATACGTGAGCAGGCCTCCCTAATGCGGGACGACGAAGACAGCCCTCGCGTTGTCGTGCCCGGCCAGGACGAGCAGGCGACGCGATGGCTGCCGGAGACGCGCAACCCGGACCGGCTCTACCGTGTCTACAACGGCCGGCACCGCCACATCGGGGGTGACGTGCTTGCTGGCGTCCTCCGGGACCTCGCCTACCTCGACATCGGCCCCGGCCTTGACGAGCAGACCTTCGGTTTCGAGGTCCTGGCCCGGCTCCACGCCATGCCTGAGCTGCACGCGTTGACAGCAGCGGGACGGATGAGCCTCGCTGATGCACAGGCGGAGTTGCTTGGCACAGGAGAATTCTCGGCCGAGCAGGCCCAGCGTGCTGTCGAGACAATGGCGGCCTGGCTTCACTACTTCGACGACGTCCACTTCGTGCCCACGGGCCCCTGGGAGATTCGCCAGGGCAAGGAGCTCGCGTAGCGGCCATGCCAGGAGCTGGGTGGCGTAGCCGATGCTGCGCCGCCCGCTCTCAGTGACCTCGACCTCGACAGCGAGGTCCAGCACGAACCTGAGCGGCGCGGTATTTTGAATGCGCTCAGAACAGGGTTCCATCGTGGCGTGTATGGCGGAGAAGGCACGGGACATGACACAGGTGCGGATTCCGTATCTGCTGGGGCATGCCGAAATCGCTGACCTCGTCGGCATCGAGCGCCAGACCTCGGCGAAGTGGCGTGCTGATGGCACGCTGCCCGAGCCAGATCTCGTCGCCTCCGGCAACCCGTACTGGCTGCTGGACACAATCCTCACCCTCGCTGGCCGACAGGTTACCGAGGAGAGCCTGCACGAGTACGAAGCGAAGCTCCCCGACGGATACCGCGTCCAGACTCGTGAACTCCTGCCCGTCATCATGGGCATCCAGGAAGTCGCCCTTGCCCTCGGCACCGACCAGCAGACGGTGTCCCGATGGCGGCATCGCAAGCGGATCGCCGCAGCCGACCTAGTGCTCTCCCGGTCTCCCCTGTGGCTGCTAGACACCATCACAGCGGACGCCGCCGAGCGAGGGCGCAGCCTTGTGACGGCGCAGATCGAGCGGCTGCAGGCAGGTGAGCGCATCCCGCAGAAGCCTCGAGGCCGGAGGGTGCCCACCGAGCCGCGTTCGCCCAAGAAGCCGCTGCCTGAACCGCAGAGCTTCACCAGCTCCGAGCAGGAGGAAGCAGTTGCCTTCGTTACGGAGATGCTGGCTGAAGGGCACACTGCCGTCGTCCGACCGAAGCGATAAGTAGACCGCACCCAGTAGACCTTCGGCATGCTCGCGCGTGCTTGCATTCACATGCCCTTCAGTGAGAGAAACAGTTGATGGAAGCTATCCTATCCATAGAATCTCTCATGTAGTCCACTCTGAGGCGGATCCATGTCATGCGATACCTGCACCATCACGGCGCCAACCCGCGCGAGCGGCGCACGGTCCACAGGGTGTGGACGGGAGGCTCGCCCATGAGAGCGATCTCCTACGGCGGCGGGGTCCAGTCCACGGCGCTCCTCGTCCTTGCAGCCAAGGGCGACATCGACTACTCCACCTTCCTGTTCGCCAACGTCGGCGACGACAGCGAACACCCGGCGACCCTCGCCTACATCCGCGACGTCGCCGCGCCCTACGCGGCAAGGGCGGGGATCGAACTGCACCAGCTCCGGCGGACACGGCGGGACGGCACTACCGAGACGCTCATGGAGCGGCTGAACCGACCGGACACCCGCTCGATCCCCATTCCAGTGCGAATGGCGAACGGGGCACCCGGGCGCAGATCCTGCACCGCGGACTTCAAGATCAGGGTGGTCGGGCGCTGGCTACGGCAGCATGGGGCTACTGCTGACGCCCCCGCGACTGTTGGGATCGGCATCTCCCTCGACGAAATCCACAGGGCCAACCGCCGCCGAAGCGAACCCCACGAGCGGATCGAGTACCCGTTGCTCGACCTGCGGCTACGGCGAGACGACTGCGAGCAGATCATCGAGGGTGCCGGCCTCCGCGTACCTCCGAAGAGCTCGTGCTTCTTCTGCCCCTTCCGCACCATCGATGCCTGGCGTCAGCAGCGGCGGACAGAGCCAGAACTCTTTGCCCAAGCGGTAGCGCTCGAGAAGACCGTGAACGGCCGACGCGCCGCCCTCGGGCGCGACCCCGTCTACCTCACCCGATTCGGCAAGCCTCTCCCGGAGGCTATTCCCGCCGAGACTGTGCCCATCCCAGAGGACGTGGAAGACGGCGGCTGCGACTCCGGCTGGTGCATGACCTGACTACCCGCAGCCCTGCTGGCAAGCTGGAGAGCGGTTGGCATCGTCTGTCACCGATGACTCGCCAAACGGGCCCGTGAGATGAGTCCGAACGCTCGTGGCAGGTAGCGTCGGAGTATGCGAGCTATCACCATTGCCGCGCCAGGCGGCCCCGAGGTCCTTCAGCTGACTGAAGTCCCCGACCCTGTAGTCGCCGAGGGCGAGGTTCTGGTCGAGGTCGTCGCTTCAGCTGTGAACCGCGCCGATGTCCTGCAGCGGCAGGGCTTCTACAACCCGCCGCCGGGTGCCTCTCCGTATCCCGGCCTGGAGTGCTCCGGGCGCATTGCCGCGCTCGGAGCTGGGGTAGCCGGATGGGCAGTCGGCGACGAGGTCTGCGCCCTGCTCTCGGGTGGCGGATACGCCGAGAAGGTGAGCATCCCAGTCGGCCAGCTGCTGCCCTTGCCGAAGGGGATCGACCTCGTCGACGCCGCAGCGCTCCCCGAGGTCACCTCGACGGTATGGTCCAACGTCTTCCAAACTGTCCACTTGCGTCCGGGCGAGACCCTGCTGGTGCATGGTGGGTCCAGCGGGATCGGGACGATGGCGATCCAGCTGGGCAAGCAGATCGGCGCCACAGTGGCCGTCACCGCCGGCAGCGCGGAGAAGCTGGAGGCCTGCAGCGCCCTGGGCGCGGACATCCTGATCAATTACCGCGACCAGGACTTCGTCGACGCCCTCGGCGACCATGGCGCCGACGTCATCCTGGACGTGATCGGTGCCAAGTACCTGAGCCGCAACATCGACGCCCTCGCCGTCAACGGCCGCCTGGTCATCATCGGTATGCAGGGCGGTACCAAGGCGGAACTGGACATCGGCAAGCTCATGGCCAAGCGAGCGGCCGTCGCCTCCACCAGCCTGCGCGCTCGCCCCCTGGACGAGAAGGCTGCGATCGTCGCGTCCGTCCGGGAGCACGTCTGGCCGCTGATCGGAAACGGCCGCGTGCGCCCCGTCGTGGACCGGATCCTCCCGCTCGCGGACGCCGCAGAGGCCCACCGCCTGATGGAAGGCAGCACCCACATCGGCAAGATCCTGCTCAGGGTTTGACCCCTGAGGGCGCTTCACACGGCAGCAGGCTCGTGATCATCAGATCATGATCTAGGACTGCTTCAGCCCGTCGTCGTCGGCATAGGGAAACGCCTTGTAGGGCAGGACGAACCCAGCCATCATCGACGGCCTGGAGTAGTCATCCTCTCCGAAAGCCCAGTAGTAGAGGTTCGGGTTCTGCGGCCAGATCACGACACCAGCGCCACCGATAGACCCGAGCGAGTGCTTGTGAGCGAGTGGGTAGAGAAGGTCCTTGAGTCCGAGCGCCGCAGGTCGCCCGGCGACCGCGGCCGTGGAGGCAGCGACAACGAGGTCTGCCAGTTGCAGGTGCGGCAAGTGGTGGCTGGAGGCCGTCACGATCGGAAGGACGACCTTCCCGGGCTCAATGTACTCAGTCCCGTGGTTCGTCAGTGCGAGCGTTCCGGCGAGCCACTTGCCCTCTTCGGCCACTCCTCCGCCGGGCTTGTCAGCAAACGCGATGCCGATCTCGTCGTAGTCGCCAAGGTGCATCGAGATGCGCTCGTACAGCCACTTCAAGATCGTGCGTCCCGCCTCCTCCTTGGAGGAAGCGGTGTAGGCCTTCGAGTGGTCAAGAATCACCACCATTGAGCGGATGTCTCGGTCAATTGCCGCTTGGAGCATTCGCCGCCGAAGGCTCGTCACGACCTCACCCCCTGCAGCCGCAAGGAAGCTTCCTTTCGGGGGCTTCCACTTGATCTCTTCGCCAGCCGGGATCCCGAGGTCCTTCTTGATCTCCCGAAGATCCTCGGCAAACGGGAGCACGGACTGCTCCGGGACACTGACGCAGCCCAGAGAGATCAGGTCGCCGATGCCCGCGCGAGGGCAATCCCTCTGTCCACTGTCGTCGATGAAAATCAACCGCATGGTCTGCGCTGTCTCCGTTCGTGCTGCGGGATGCTCGGCGGCTGGTGCCGACAGGCTCCGGATCAGGTTCGCGGCTCGGAGCTGCGACCGCACCCGGATTTGTGCAGAGGCGTGGCTCCGCTGCGCCCTGGATCACCTTGGCGATGGTCCTCACCTCTTCGCGCCATTCGGCAACAAGAATCGCCCTGCGCCCAGGGGCAGGGCACCTTCTTGACAAGCTTCCGGAACGCTGGATCCAGAGAAGATGTGGCGCAGATCACCCTGGGGGTACTGTCACAAGGTCCAACGTCTTCCAGGTCTGCCATCTGCGGCCGGCCGAGACGCTGCTGGTGCACGGCGGGTCGAGCGGCATCGGCACCATGGCGATCCAGCTGGGCAAGGCGATCGGTGCCCGGGTGGTGGTCACCGCGGGCAGCGCGGCGAAGCTGGAGGCCTGCCGGGAGCTGGGCGCGGACGTCCTGGTCAACTATCGCGAGCAGGACTTCGTCGAGGCGGTGGCGCCGTTCGGCGGTGCCGACGTCATCCTCGACGTGATCGGCGCCAAGTACCTCGACCGCAATGTGGACGCCCTGGCCGTCAACGGCCGGCTGGTCGTGATCGGGATGCAGGGCGGGGTGCGGGCGGAGCTGAACCTCGCCAAGCTGATGGCCAAGCGCGCGGCGGTGGCGGCCACCAGCCTGCGCGCCCGGCCGCTGGACGAGAAGGCCGCGATCGTCGCCGCCGTCCGTGAGCACGTCTGGCCGCTGATCGGATCCGGCGTGGTCCAGCCGGTCGTGGACCGGGTGTTCCCGCTCGCCGACGCCGCCGAGGCGCACCGGCTGATGGAGTCCAGCACCCACATCGGCAAGATCCTGCTGCAGGTGTGACGGCGGCTCCGGTGCCTGCGCGAAAAGCTGTGCCCGTGGCCGTCCCCCAGAGGAACGGCCACGGGCACAGTGGAGCGGGGAGGGCAGACCTACGTGGTGTAGTAGCCGTCCAGGTCGGCGATGAGCTGGACGGTGCCTCCGGAGCCGTTGTAGAGGTCGACCTTTCCGTCGACGACGGGGACGACGACCAGGTTGGGGATCGTCTGTCCGGCGCTGAAGTTGAGGTTGGAGACGGTGGGCAGCGGTCGGCTGTCGGGGTAGACGGTGACGAAGCCCGCGCTGGTCGGGGTGACCGCGGTGACGTTCATCGCGACGGCGGTGACGCCGCCGGCGGGAACCCCGGCGGTGTTGTCGACCTGCAGCTTCACCGTCCGCCGTGCGCCGACATGGGCCTTGGGCGCGCCGATGCCGAGCCGCGTGTCCAGGATCCGGGACGGAGTCAGCGGGGTGAACAGGCTGTTGGGCTGCGGTGCCGGGGCGGGCGTGACGGTGTAGGCGCCGGGCAGGTATCCCGGGGAGGGGGTCCCAACGGTGTAGCCGACACCGTTGAGCACCAGATCGTACTTTCCGGGTGCGAGACCGTACGTGGAGAACAGCACGGTGAGCGACGTGCCGTCAGCGCTGACGGAGACCGCCTGGTTCATCTGGTAGTTGCTCGCCACGATGCCGTTGCCGGCGAGGTCCAGCTCGGTGCCGAGAGTGAGGCCGGTTCCCCGCACGACGACCTGATTCAGCGCCCCCGCCGTTCCGACGGCGGGCGAGACCGAGGTCAGCGTCGTGGGTGGGGGAGTGACGCAGCCTCGTTCGCAGACGCCCTGCATGGTGTAGCCGACCGGGGTCGGTGCCGTGCTCGGGGTGACCAGCATGACCGCCTGCCCGGCCGCGTCGTTCGACTGCGTCTGGCAGGTGTAGCTGAAGGAGCCGAGGTTGTTGCCGTTGCAGAAGCCGATGCCGTTCGTCCAGTTGGCGCTGGAGTAGAGGCTCACCCACGGCACCTTGAGGTCTGTCGCCGTGGACACCCCGAACACCCCGAACGCCTGTGACGGCTGGACCTGCACCACGGCGCAGTAGGCGGTGGAGGTCTCGGTCAGGGACCCGTTCTGCGGGGCGAAGCCGTTCGCGGAGAGCTGGTGCGCTGTGCACTGGGGCGCCCAGCCGGAACGCTGCCGTAGGTCTGCTGGGTGGCCGCCAGGCACCCCTGCGGGTTCGAGAGGCTGTTCAGCTGGAGGAAGTAGCTGTCCGCGTTCGCGTTGGTGTCGCTGGCCAGGACGCGGTACGGGGCGGTGCCGGTCAGGGTGCACTTGCCCTGGTCGTCGACGCAGATCTGTGCGCCGGTCGCGTCGTAGACGACGACCGAGAGCTCCTGGTAGGGCGTGGACGAGAGGGCGACGTGCAGCACGCTCCCGCTCGTGATGGCGAGCGAGTAGCAGTTGCCCGTGGCGTCCGCGGCGAGCGAGCCCTGGATCGTCGGCGAGCTGAACGAAGGGTTGGCGACCGCGCAGGAGGTGTCGGAGAGCAGCGCGGTGTACTCCAGCGTGAAGGCGTTGCCTCCGTCTTGGACCTGCAGGGTGTAGGTGCCGGCCTGGGTGGTCGCGCACTGCGGGGCCTGGAACCAGTAGGGCTGCTGGCAGCTGACCGTGCTGCCGCCGGGTGCGGTGACGGTGATCGGCAGCGAGCTGCTGCTGCTCGACGCGGCACGCACGACCAGCAGGTCGGTGGCGTTCGGCAGGGTCAGGGTGTAGGTCTCGGTGCCCGCCGGTGTGGTGCAGGGGTACATCGTGTCCGCCACGACGGCCCCGGAGCAGGTGCTGGGCACGCTGCTGTGGGCGAGGGCGCTCCGGACGGCGGCCGAGTGGAGCGCTTTCGCGTCAGCCTTGGGGCGGACGGGGAGCTGTGCCTTCGTCGGTGCGACGGGCTTGGTGACGAGCTTGGGCTTCGCGGCGGTGGCGGCGGACGTCCCGCGCGTCGGCGTGGTCGACGCTCCGGCTGTCCGTGTCGCCGTTGTGGTGGTCTTCGCCGTTCCGGCCGGCTGGGACGCGACCGCGTACGCGGTGCCGGTCGGGCCGACGAGCGCGGCCAGCACCGCGACGAGCAGCGTGAGCACGCCCCACAGGCGGCCGGTTCTCGATCTGAGTACGGTAATTGCTGACATTTTGCCTGCTTTCCCCCTCTGTGAGCCCAAAGCCTGCCCCCATGGAAATCACAGCGGGCCCCTGGGCAGCCGGAGCCTAGCAAGCACATTCACCTGCGCCCAGGCGCCCCCGGACTGCGACGATGCGGCCGTGGGGCCAATTCCTCAACGATGTGTCAACGGCGAATTCGCCGCCGTCGAAATAAGCGCAGATGAGGGGAATAGCGTCGGCACCTGAGGTGTGACGGCGGCTTCCGGACCGGGCCTGTGGAGAGGCCCGGTCCGGTTCGCGGCCAGGGGCTCGCGCCCAGGGCTCAGCGGTGGGCCGACGAGGAGAGCCAGCCGTGCTCGGTGGCGAGGAAGCCGGCCTGGAACCGGCTCCGCGCGCCCAGCTTGCTCATCAGATCGGCGATCAGGCGCCGCACGGTGCGGTCGGAGATGCCGAGCTTGCGGGCGGTGGCCTCGTCGGTGTCGCCCTGGGCGAGCATCCGCAGCAGCGCCTTCTCCTGGTCGGAGAGGCCCTGTTCGTCCCGCTGCTTGGCGATGCCGAGCGGCGTGGCGGTGTCCCAGATCTGCTCGAACAGCGCGCACATCGCCGCCACCGCGCCACTGCCGTGCAGGACGGCGGCACCCGCACGCGGGGACTGCGGGTTGAGCGGGACCACGGCCGTCTCCCGGTCGACCACGATCATCCGCAGCGGCAGCGTGGCCGTGGTGCGGACCTGGCCGCCCCGCTCGGTGAGCCAGCGCGCGTAGGCGATGGTCGCCGGGTCGTTCCGGACCGACTCCAGGTAGACGGTGCGCATGTCGACGCCGCGTTCCAGCAGCTTCATGTCCAGCGGGCGGCTGGAGTCGCGGGCGCCCTCGGTCTGGGCACCGCTGGGGACAAAGGTCAGCACCTCGAAGCGGGTCGACGCGGTCAGCCGCTCAAGGCGCTCGCGGATGGCGTCGATGCCGACGAGTTCCTCGACGTCGGCGGCGCCGGTGTGGCGACCGCCCGCGGTCTCGGCGACCACGACGGCGAGGGCGGCCCGGCCCTGCTCGATCTGGTGCTGACGGGTCAGCAGTTCCGCCTGCTGGCGTGCGAGCAGGGCCTCCAGTCCGAGTTCGGGAGTGACCGGGCGCAGCGCCAGCGGATCCTCCCAGGATGGGCGGAGCAGCGCCAGCCGGGCGAGCTCGTCGAGAGCTGAGCGCACGGTGTCCCCGTCGAGTTCCAGGTGTGCGGTCAGTTCCTCGGCATCCGCGTCGGGACGCCGCAGCATCGCCAGGTACACGGCCTCGGCAACCGGATCCACCCCAAAGGCCTCAAGCATGCATTCCCCCAAGTGACCACGTTGACATGGTCATCATAGGTCGTCCGGTGTCGGCCAGGCACTATGCGGCCAGGCTTCTTCCATGGAATTCGCTGGAAGCTCTTGCCACGCTTGGTGGGTGTATTTCGTATGTACCAGACTGACAAGGGGACATCCGGCGACGGCTGTGGGAACCGCTGCCCTGTGCGAGGAAATTCGGCAGGCGGCTGGACCGGGTGATGGATTGGTCCACGTTTACGCGCAACCGTCCGATGCCGGCATGGACCTCGTCCTCTTTGTGATCGCTGGCGCGGTGGAGACCGCGGAGGATTCGGCGGCGGCGTTGCTACGGCGGGCGCTCGCCTCCTCCGGCACGGGCTTGGTGCTCGACCACTGCGCCGTGGAGCTCTTCACCCCTGCCGCGGAGGCCCTGCTCGGACCCGACCCGCGGCTGGGCGTGTCGCGCCAGGAGTGGGTGCTGTGGGCGATGGGGCCCGACGCTCCCGACCGGACGGAGGTGCCCGGCGACGGGGAACCTGACGCCTGGTGATCAAGCAGGCCTGCAGGCCATGGCGCTGCGAGGGCCCCGCATCGATGCGTCGGTACGCGTCGCTGCCGGGCCCTCGCCGCGCCGGCTCCCCAAGTCGCCCTGCAGTCACGGAAGTTTGAAGAGCCACCGATCCGCCGTCGGTACCGCGTGAGCGCATCGAACCACCGGTGGGACCGGTACCCGCACCGCAACGACGTTGGGGCGCCTGCGATGCAGGCGCCCCAACGTCATGTCCGGACTTTCTTCCTATCGCCGCCGGGGATCACCGGGGGCGAGTGGTGCGCGTCGATCCATTCAGACGCAGCCGCTTCCGTCCCACGTCATGCTCAGCGGGCACACGGTGTTGGGAGAGACGCCGGAAGCGCGAACCACGGTCGTGCTCGGCTTCACCGCGGCACCCGCCGCGAAGGTGGTGACGAACGGAAACGCAAGACCCAGACCGAGGACCACGGCGACTATTCGGATCGAGCGCATGAAAGCTCCCTGAGAAGATGAGAAACAGTATGGACGAGAACGGTTCGGAATTCTGAGGTCCCGCGGTGACTTCATTTCCGGTTCCGCCTGCAGGGACAACTCTGCGCTATCCACGCTCCTCACACCACGGGTTTGCGTGTCCAACCCGTGACTGTCCGGTTGCGGACAGCACTGCCCGCCGCCCCACCGCCCCGCCGCCCGCCGGTGGGGCGGCGGGGTAGCGGGGCAACGGGACGGCGGGACCGCAGGATGGGACGCCCCGGGCGGGCGCGGGTGGGCTATCGGCCGGCGGCCGCCGCGAGCTTCTCGTCGATCGCCGCGGCCAGCGCGCTGACAGCCGCGTTCCCGTACAGCAGACGGATGTTGACCTTCACCCCGAACTTCTTCCGGAGTTGGCTGACCACTCGCATCGCCTGCAGCGAGTTGCCGCCGATCGCGAAGAAGCTGTCCTCCGCGCCGACCTGGCCGAGCGTCAGCACATCGGCGTAGATCCCGGCCACGCCCTCCTCGGTGGGGGTGCGCGGAGCGACGTACTCCGCTGCCGCGCTGCCGGCGTCGACCGGGTCGGGCAGTGCCCGGTAATCGATCTTCCATCCGGCCCGGATCGGTAGTTCGTCCAGCACCACATACGCTGTGGGAACCATGTATTCCGGAAGCAGCTCGGTCAGACGGCGTCGCAGTTCGTCGACGGTCGGCTCGGTGTCCTCCGAGGTCAGATAGCCGACCAGCCGGTTCTCCCCGCGGGCGTCCGGACGCATCACCACCACGGCCGTGCGAACGCCGGGATGCGACCTCAGTGCGGCCTCGATCTCGCCGAGTTCGATCCGCAGGCCGCGCAGCTTGACCTGGTTGTCGATCCTGCCGAGGTACTCGATCTGGCCGTCGGCGTTCCAGCGGACCAGGTCGCCGGAGCGGTAGACGGTGCGGTCGGGGTCGAACGGGTCGGCGATGAACTTCTCCGCGCTCAGCTCCGGCTGGTTCAGGTAGCCCTCGGCCAGCCCGGCCGGGTCACCGCCGATCAGCAGTTCCCCCGGCACGCCTCTCGGGACCAGGTTCTGCCACTGGTCCACGACGTAGACCTGCCGGTTGACCTGCGGGCGGCCGATCGGCGGCGCGGAGCTCCAGTGGGTGTGCTCCAGGCGGTACTCGGTGCAGGCGATCGCGGTCTCGGTGGGGCCGTAGAGGTTCGCGAAGGTGCGGCCCGGCAGGTTCCAGGTGTTGACCACCTCGGCGGGCAGCGCCTCGCCACCGGCCATCACGTACTTCAGGTCGGGGTAGGGCCCCGGTTCGACCAGGGACAGCATCGCCGGGGAGAGCCCGATGAAGCTGAGCCGCTGCTCCCGGATCAGAGCCGCCAGCGCCTCCGGGGACTCCCCCTCCTCGGGGGCGACGGCGACCACGGTGGCGCCGACCAGGAAGCCGGTCCACATCTCGCCCTGCGACATGTCGAAGGAGAGCGCCGCCTGCTGGAGCAGCCGGTCCTGGGGTCCGAGGTCGAAGGTGCGGCGGTAGGCCTCGGCGAAGAGGGAGACGGCCTGGTGGGCGATCATGACGCCCTTGGGGGTGCCGGTGGATCCGCTGGTGTAGAGGATGTAGGCGAGGGACTCGCGGGTGGCCCACTCCTCCAGGGGTTGGTCGGTGGGGGTGGTGGCGATGGTGTCCCAGTCGGTGTCGATCTGGACGGTGGTCCAGCCCGAGGATTCGGGCAGGACGTGCTGGAGGGTGGAGCGGGTGATGACCAGGGGTGCGGCGGTGTCGCGGATCATGAAGTCGAGGCGGTTGGTGGGGGC
>NZ_JBGCCS010000024.1:0-124104 GCF_041262645.1 Streptacidiphilus sp. EB129 | reverse complement strand
CGGCCCCCGGGGCGCGGGGGCGCCGCCCCCCCCCCCCCCCCCCCCACCACCCCCCCCCCCCCCCCCCCCGCCCCCCCCCCGGCCCCCCCCCCCCCCCCCCCCCGGGGGGGGGGCGCCCGACCGGCGCGGGCCGACCCGACGATGGGACAGCGAATATGACGTCGATTCGAACGTCCTCGCCACCGGCGCCTGACACCGCGACCGTCCTGGAGGCCGAGGGCCTCACCAAGCACTTTCCGGTGCGGCGCAGCGGGCGGCAGGCCATGACGCGGGTGCCACGGGTGGTCCACGCCGTCGACGACGTGTCGCTGACGCTGCGCCGGGGCCGGGTGACCGCGCTGGTCGGCGAGTCGGGGTCGGGGAAGTCCACCGTCGCCCGGCTGCTCGCCCAGCTGTATCCGCGCACCGGGGGCGACATCCGGCTGCACGGCGAGTCGGTGACGGTGCGCGGCGGCAGGCGCTTCCGCGCGTACAACGCCCGGGTTCAGATGATCTTCCAGGATCCGTTCGCCTCGCTCAATCCGGTGCACACGGTGCGCTACCACCTCA
Organism: Streptacidiphilus sp. EB129; assembly: GCF_041262645.1. Lineage (NCBI taxonomy): Bacteria > Bacillati > Actinomycetota > Actinomycetes > Kitasatosporales > Streptomycetaceae > Streptacidiphilus > Streptacidiphilus sp. EB129. The sequence goes on along the minus strand of NZ_JBGCCS010000024.1, from coordinate 123,555 downwards.
CCCGTGCCCTGAAGATCCACGGGAAGGGCGGCAGCGCCCGTGGGCGTGAGGGCGCGGCGCAATTGCAGCAGGCCCTGGAGCAGTTGCTGAACCGGGTCCAGCTCACGCCCGCGACCCGCTACCTGGACGCGTTCCCGCACGAGCTCTCCGGCGGCCAGCGGCAGCGGGTCGCCATCGCCCGCGCACTGGCGGCGGACCCTGAGGCGCTGCTGGCGGACGAGCCGGTGTCGATGCTGGACGTGTCGATCCGGCTGGGCGTGCTGAACCTGCTGCGCGACCTCAAGGAGCGGCTGAGCCTGGCCGTCCTCTACATCACCCACGACATCGCCTCGGCCCGCTACTTCGCCGACGACACACTGGTGATGTACGCGGGGCGGATGGTCGAGGGCGGCGACAGCGAGACGGTGACCCAGCGGCCGGCCCACCCCTACACCCGGCTGCTGATCGACTCCGCGCCCGACCCGGACCGGATCGCCCGCGCCGCGGCGGGTGGCGGGGAGCCGGAGCGGATCGAGGACGCCGGGACCGGCGAGCCGCCGAGCCTGATCGACCCGCCCGCCGGCTGCCGCTTCCACCCGCGCTGCCCCTTCGCCATGGACGTCTGCCGCACCGAGCTGCCGCCGCGCTTCGCGGTGCCGAGCACCGACGAGACGGGCGAGACCGACGAGGGCGGCGACGGCGTGCCGGGCACCGCGCACTGGGCCGCCTGCTGGCTGTTCGACGAGACCCGGACACCGGAGGTGTCCCGATGAAGCGCTTCCTGCAGCGGCTCGCCTTCTATGTGTTCACCGCCTGGGCCGCGATCACCGTCAACTTCTTCATCCCCCGGCTGATCCCCGGCGACCCGGTGATGGCGCTGATCAGCCGCAACCAGGGGCAGATCAGCACCAAGGCCATCGCCTCGCTCTACGTCCTGTTCGGCCTGGACAAGCACAAGGGCCTGCTGCAGCAGTACGGGGACTACTGGGTGCAACTGTTCCACGGCGACCTGGGGATCTCCTTCTCCTCGTTCCCGACCCCGGTCACCACGATCCTGGGCCAGGACCTGCCCTGGACGGTGGGCCTGGCCGGAGTGGCGATCCTGGTCAGCTTCGCCACCGGCACCTTCCTCGGGGTGCTGTCGGGCTGGCAGCGTGGCTCCCGGCTGGATTTCCTGCTGCCGGTCACCACCTTCATCTCCTCCATCCCGTCCTTCTGGCTGGGCATCCTGACGGTGGCGGTGGTCGTCGCGGCAGGCAGCAGCTTCCCGGTCGCCGGTGGCTACGACCCCGGGCTGGTCCCGCACCTGGACCCGCAGTTCATCGGCAGCGCGGTCCAGCACAGCCTGCTGCCGCTGGCGATGCTGGTGGTCACCTCGATGAGCGGCTGGATCCTCAGCATGCGCAACATGATGGTGACCGTGGGCTCCGAGGACTACATCACCGTGGCGCACGCCAAGGGCCTGTCCGAGCGCCGGGTGATGCTCGGCTACGCCGCCCGCAACGCGCTGCTGCCGAACGTGTCGGGACTGTCCCTGGCGCTGGGTCAGATCATCGGCTCGACGCTGCTGGTGGAGATCGTCTTCTCCTACCCCGGGGTCGGCTACGAGATGCTGACGGCGGTCGGCGCCTCCGACTTCCCGGTGATGCAGGGCATCGTCCTGGTGATCACCCTGGCCGTGCTGCTGGCGAACTTCCTCGCCGACGTCGCCTACCTGATCCTCGACCCGCGCACCCGCAAGGAGGGCTGAGCGATGGCCACAGCGGCATCGAACGCAGGGGCATCGAACGCGGCGGAGTCAAACGCGGCGGCATCGAACCCGGCGGCATTCACGGTCGGCGCACCGGCCGACGGGAACCCCGCCGGTCCCGGCCGCGCCGCCGATCCCGCCACCGCGAACCCCGGTCCGGCGCCGCGCGGGCGCCGCCGGTTCGCGTTCCTGGCCAATGCCAAGGCCGGGACCGGGGCGGCGCTGCTCGCGTTCTTCTGTCTGGTCGCGGTGATCGGACCGTGGGTTGCCCCGTACGACCCGTCCGGGCGCAGCAACGACCTGCTGCAACCGCCCTCGGGACGGCACTGGTTCGGCACCACGCACCTGGGCCAGGACCTGTTCAGCCAGGTGCTGGTGGGGACCCGCAGCATCATCTACGTCGGGCTGCTGGCCGGGGTGATCGCCACCGTGCTGGCGGTGCTGATCGGGGTGACCTCCGGCTACCTGAGCGGGGTCGGCTCGGAGACGCTGTCGGCGGCGTCCAATGTGTTCCTGGTGATCCCGGCGCTGCTGCTGATCATCATCATCACCTCCAGCCTGCCGACCGGCGGGGACACCCTGGTCGCCCTCGTGATCGGGCTGACCTCGTGGGCCTGGGGGGCGCGGGTGCTGCGGGCGCAGACCCTGTCGCTGCGGCGCCGGGACTTCATCGAGGCGGCGCGGGCGACCGGCGAGTCCACCTGGCGGATCATCACCTTCGAACTGCTGCCCAATCTCAGCGCGGTGATCATCTCGGGGTTCATCGGCACCGTGATCTACGCGGTGATGACCGAGATCGTGCTGGCCTTCATCGGCGTGCCCGGGATCTCCCCGTGGAACTGGGGCACGATCCTGTACTGGGCGCAGAGCGAGCAGGCCCTGGCCCAGGGCGCCTGGTGGTGGTTCGTGCCGGCGGGGCTGGCCATCGCACTGCTGGGGACGGCGCTGTCGCTGGTGAACTTCGGCATCGACGAGTTCGTCAACCCCCGGCTGCGCGACCACGGTGAGCGCGGGGCGCGGGGCGCGGACGGCCGCCCGGTACGGATGCGGGTCGGCTTCACCCCGGTGCTGCCGGGCACCGGTCCGTCGGACGCCGGAACGGCGGGGACCGGTACGAGTGAGAGGGACGAGGCGCAGTGAGCAGCGGCGAGCCGGTACTGGAGATCAAGGGTCTGTGCGTCGACTACGGCCTGGGCGACCGCGCGGTTCGGGCGGTGCGGGACGTCGACCTGACCCTGCACCGGGGCGAGGTGCTGGGCCTGGCCGGCGAGAGCGGCAGCGGCAAGTCGACGCTCGCGTACGGGATGACCCGGCTGCTGGCGCCGCCCGGAGTGATCAGCGGTGGCGAGGTCGTCTATCACCCGCCGGCCGGTGACCCGGTGGACGTGCTGAGACTGGACGACGCCGGACTGCGCAGGTTCCGCTGGGCCGAGACCTCGATCGTGTTCCAGGGCGCGATGAACTCGCTCAACCCGGTGCACCGGGTCTCGACCCAGCTGACGGACGTGCTGGCGGCGCACCGGCCCGCGATGAGCAAGACTGACCGGCTGTCCCGGGCCCGGGAGTTGCTCACCCTGGTCGGCATCGCCCCGGACCGTCTGGACAGCTATCCGCACCAACTGTCGGGCGGTATGCGGCAGCGGGTGATGATCGGCATGGCGCTGGCGCTGGAGCCCCAGGTCGTCATCATGGACGAGCCGACGACCGCGCTGGACGTGGTGATGCAACGTCAGATCCTGCGCCAGCTGGTGGATCTGCGCGAGCGGCTGGGCTTCTCGGTGCTGTTCATCACCCACGACCTGTCGCTGCTGGTCGAGTTCTCGGACCGGATCGCCATCATGTACGGGGGGCGGATCGTCGAGCAGGCACCGGCGGCGCAGCTGTACCGGGACTCGCTCCACCCCTACAGCGAGGGCCTGTTGCATGCCTTCCCGCCGCTGCGCGGGCCGCGCCGGGAGCTGACCGGCATCCCCGGAGCGCCGCCGGACCTGCGGTCGATGCCCCAGGGTTGCGCGTTCCACCCGCGCTGCCCGAAGGTCTTCGACCGCTGCACGGAGGAACTGCCGCCCCTGGTCGTGCCGGTGGACGGATCAACGGCCAGGGCAGCGGCCGCAGCAACGGAAGGGCCAACGGCCGGGGCGGAGCAGCGCTCGGTGGCCTGCTGGCTGCACCCCGGCCGCTGACGGGCAACGCCGCGCGATGCGGCGGCTGTCCGCGGGTGTACGGGCCTCCGCCGCTGTTACCGGCGGACGGTCCTGACCGCGACGCCGCCGTAGGCGTTGGCCTGGGAGCGGGGCAGGGCGGCGTCCTCGACGTGGCCGTCCGGGCGCCACTCGTGGACCGGAACCACGCCCGGTTCGACCAGTTCCCAGTCGCCGAACAGCCGTTCCACCTCGGCGTGGGTGCGTGGAGTGAGATCGACCCCGGAGGTGTTGACGGCCTGCAGGGCGGTGGCCGCCGCCGCGAGCTTCTCCGCGTCCATCAGGTCGCCGGTGGCGTGCGAGAGGATCAGCACGCTGCCGGGGGCGAGTTGCGAGGTGTAGCGGCGCAGGATCGCGGCGGGATCCTCCGAGTCCGGGATGAAGTGCAGCAGCGCCACGCTGAGCAGCGCCATCGGCTGGGAGAAGTCCAGCAGGTCCAGGCTCTGCGGCGCGTGCAGGATCTTCTCCGGGTCCCGGAAGTCGGCGTCGATGTAGCCGGTGCGGCCCTGCTGGGTGCCACGCAGCAGGGCGCGGGCGTGGGCGAGCACGATCGGGTCGTTGTCGACGTAGACGACGCGCGACTCGGGGGCGACCGCCTGCGCGATCTCATGGGTGTTGCCGGCGGCGGGTATGCCGGTGCCTATGTCCAGGAACTGCCGGATGCCGCGCACCGCCGCGAACCGCACGGCGCGGCCCAGGAAGCGCCGGTTCGCCCGGGCCCCGGCGGGCACGTGCGGCAGCAACTGGACCACCCGGGCGGCGGCCTCACGGTCGGCCGGGAAGTTGTCCTTGCCGCCGAGGTAGTAGTCGTAGAGCCGCGCCGAGTGCGGGATGTCGGGTCTCAGATCGCGGGACGGGGGCCGTTCCTCGTCCAGTACGCCCTCGCCGTTCGCTCGGTCCGCCATCATCACTCCGCTCTTCGCGCCGAACTCGTGAACCAGCCCGGGGCTATGATCGCCCATCAACCCGAAGTCCGCAGGCCGTCGGTGATCCTCGCAGAAAGTACCACCGCGCGGGAACCGCCGAACGTGAACAGTCGGACCCGAACTGCGGGACCGGATCCGCCGGACCGGAAAACTGCTGTGCTGTTCCGGGCCCGGTAGCGGATCATGTCGTGCATGACACTTCTGCATCAGGCCGGTCCGGGCGACGCGACGGCCGCCTCCGTCGAGCCCGCCGTCAGCGTCGAGCCCGCCGACCTGCTGCCGCTGCGCCTCGCACTGGACGACGGCGACGGCCCCGGGGACGTGGTGGACGCGCTGGCGCTGGCCTCGTTCAGCGTCGGGACCCAGCCGTGGGCCCGCTCCGCCTCGGTCAGCCCGGTCCACCCGGCCGCGACGCTGCTGCCGCCGGGGGCCCGGGTGGTCCGCCGCAGCGAGGCCGAGAGCCGCACCGTGGTGCTGGCCGACGGCCCCGGCTGGACCCTGAAGGCGTCCTGGTGGCGCAACGGCGGGACGGTGAACGGCGATGTGACGGTCACCGCCACCGACGACGCGCTGGCCAAGTCCGTGCTGGAGCAGGCCGTCGACGGCGCCCAGGAGGAGGCGCCCACCGAGGAGGACGTCGTCGCGATGGGCTTCTGGCACCTCGCGGCGGGACGCGGCCCGGTCCGGGCCCGGCGCCGGATCGAGGCGCCCGGCTGGGACGACGTGCGCGGCAACTACACCCGGCTGGTGGCGGAGTCCTTCGACGGCCTGATGCGGCTGAAGCCGGAGCAGGTCGCCGGACGGCTGCTGCTGATGCACGGCCCGCCCGGCACCGGCAAGACCACCGCGCTGCGCACGCTGGCGCGGGCCTGGCGCGAGTGGTGCACGGTGGAGTGCGTGCTGGACCCGGAGCGGTTGTTCGCCGACCCGGGCTACCTGATCGAGGTGGCGCTCGGGCCGCAGCGCCACGGGTCGGACGACAACGGCGAGGAGCAGTGGCGACTGCTGCTGCTGGAGGACTGCGACGAGCTGATCCGTGGCGGCGCCAAGCGCGCGTCCGGTCAGGCGCTTTCGCGGCTGCTCAACCTCACCGACGGGTTGCTCGGCCAGGGCCGCAAGGTTCTGGTCGCGGTGACCACCAACGAGGACCTGGAGCGGCTGCATCCGGCCGTGGTCCGGCCGGGCCGCTGCCTGGCCCGGGTCGAGGTCGGCCCGCTCAGCGGGCCCGAGGCGGAGGCCTGGCTGGACGGCGTCGCGCCCACCCCGTCCGGCGGCGCGACCCTGGCCGAGCTGTACGCGCTGCGCCAGGGCCCCGGCACACTGCTGCCGGCCCCGGCCGCGCCCAGCGACGGCCTCTATCTCTGAATCCTGCTCTGCCGAATCCTGCTCTGCCGAATCCTGCTCTGCTCGCTCGTAGCCGCCGACGCCCGGCGGGGCGACGGCGGCGCGCGCCGGCCGGCTCAGGCGCCGGTGTGCAGGTGGGCGGCCCAGCGGGTGGGGTTGGTGAAGCGCTCCTCGCGGCGCTGGGCGCGCACCGCGTGGTGCAGGGCGAGGGCCGCGCCCGCGTAGTCGGGCTGGGCCCTGCCCTGGTCGGTGAGGCGGGTGTAGACGTCGACCGCGACCTCGTAGGCGATGTTGTCGTCCACCGGCCACAGGGTGCCGATCACCCCTCGGAACCCGGCCAGGTGGAAGGCCGCCGTCAGATGGACGGCCTCGTCGGCGAGTTCGGCACTGGTCGCGGTGGTCGAACAGGCCGAGAGGTAGGCCAGGGTGGCGCCGGTCAGCTGCAGGTCGTTGATCGCCGCGACGGTCAGCGGCGCGGCGCGGTGGTCGGCGAGGATCAGTCGGCCCGCGCCGGGGTCGACCGGATCGGCCACCCCGTGGCCGGCGAAGTGGACCACCGAGCTGCCCGGCAGGGCGTCCAGGACCTGCGCCCGGCGCGGATCGTCCAGCACCCGGACGGACGGGATCAGCGCGCGAAGGGACCGGCTCTCCGCCGCTGCTCCGCGCAGTGTGCGGAACGGACGCACCTTCGGCGCCGCGACGACCAGCGCCTCGCGGCTCGCACGGAGGGCGGGCGCCCCGTCCCGGGCGCGGGCGTCGGCCAGCGCGCGGGCGGTGGGGGTGTAGGAGGAGACGGCGCGGTCCAGCGCGGCGATCCGGCGCGGCTCGCCGTCCAGGGGACCACGCTGCGGATCCACGCTGCCGTGGTGACCCGCCGCATGCAGCGGAAGCTGGGCGACGGCACCGACCGGGCACCACCAGATCCGTGGCAACTGCTCGGAGCGCGCCGCGCCCGCGTTCACCGGGTTGGCGCCGTCCGCCGGATCGGCGGCGGCGGCCGAATCGCCCTCACCGGCACCGGTGCCGCGTCCACCGTCGTCCACTCCGGAAGTGGCGGCATCGGTGACCGCGGTGGCGGCAGCCGCGTCGACGGCGCCCAGCACCGGCTCGGCGATCGCGTCCCACAGCCGGCCGCAGAGCTCGGTCGCCTCCTCCTCGGTCGCGCCGCGTCGCAGCAGCGCGGTCCAGCGGGAGATGTCAGTGGGGGCCAGCCCCGGGAGCGGGACCACGGTCACCGGGCTGAGGCCCGGTGCCAGCAGCAGGGCGTCGCAGCGCGACGGGTCGGCGTAGAGGTAGACGACGGTCCCGCCCTCGGCCGCGCGGGCCAGGGTCGTGACATCCGGCGGACGCAGGAAGTCGGCGAGTTCCGGCACCGCGCGGATCTCCGCGAGCAGATCGTCCCACTCCTGCCGCGCCTCACGGCGCTGATCGGTGCGCAACTCCCGGGACGAACGCGCGCCATGAGCCGCAGGGCTCTCCTGCCCGCTCTCGAACCACTGGCTGTCGGTGTCGGACTCCAGTTGCTGGATCCGCGTCCGCAACTCCTGGAAGCGGTCGAACAGTCGGCGGTCCCGACGGCGCAGCCTGGCCGCCTCGCCGCTGCGGGCGTCCAGCGCGTCGGCGACCAGGATGCCCCGGGTCTGCTCCAGCAGCTCGACGGCGCGCGCCGGCTGCCCCGCGTCGACCGCGGCGGCGGCCGCCTGCGCGGGCAGTCCGGACAGCAGACCGGTTTCGTACTCACGGTCACCGCGCGAGAGCTGACGTGCCGCCAGGGACGGCAGCAGCTCGACGGCGGCCTCGATCGCGGCCAGGGCGGCGCTCCGGTCGCTGGCCGCCGTGCGAGCGGCCTCGTCGGCATCCGCTCCCGCCCGACCGTCCGCCCCGGCTTCGGCCCGACCGGCAGTGCGGCTCAACAGCCTGGCCAGCGTGCGGTAGGCGCGGACGCGCTCGCGGGGCGGGGCGATGTCGGTCTCCGCTGCCGTCCGGGACTGCGCCCGCGCCTCGCGTTCGGGCTCCGGATCGCCGGTGCGCTCCGCGACGTCGATCAGGATCGCGGCCAGGTTGCTGCGGTGACCGGCCGTCAGGGGGTCGTCGACCTGGCCCAGCGACACCGCGTCGCGGGCCTGCGCGAGCGCCCCCCGCAGGATCGCCACGCCCTCCGGGCCGTCCGTCCGCCCGGCGAGGTCCTTGCGTACCGTGGCCAGATTGCCCAGGTAGCGTGCGCGTTCCGGATGCCCGGGGGGCGTCGCGTCGACGGCCCGCGAAGCGTGCGAGACCGCCTCTGTCAGCAGCTCCACGGCGCCGGTGTGCTCCGCCTGGGCGCGCAACGCGCAGGCGAGGTTGTCCAGCCGCACCGCCAGGCCGACGTGGTCCGGCGGAGTCGCGTCCACCGCGCGTCGCCCTGCCTCGACCGCCATGGCCAGCGGTTCCGGGCGGCCGGAGCGCGCGGCGAGATCTCCCAGCAGCAGGCAGAAATTGGACAGATAGCCCCCGTACCGGAAGTCCTTCGGCCCGACCGCGGTCGCCGCCTCCCCCATCACCGCGCAGGCGTCCTGCAGCAGCACCAGCTCCCCGGAGCGCAGCCATGCCTCCCGCAGTGCCAGGGCCAGGTTCGACAGTGCCGGGGGCCGGTTCGCATGCGGCGGCGGCAGCAGGGCGACGGCCTCGCGCAGCCGGTCGACCGCCTCGCCGAGCAGCGCGCCGTCACCGGTGCGCGCGCTCAGCAGCCGGAGCAGCGCCGCACTGTTGAGCAGGGCTTCGGCCCGCTGCCAGCTCTTCGGCGGGGTGGCGTCCACGGCGGCACGGCCCAGGTCGACCGCCTCCCAGAGCTGGGCGAGGTTGCCGGTGCGGCCGTACTGCCCGCGCAGCGCGGTGGCGAGGACAGACATCGCTCCGCCGCGTTCCCCCGGCGGCAGCGCGGCCACCGCCTCGCGGGCCCGGAGCACCGCCTCGTCCAGCAGCGTCGGCGCATCGCGCAGCTCCGAGGCCACCCGGAGCGCCGTGGCCAGGTTGGACAGCATGCCCCCTCGGCGCGGGTCGTCGCGTCCGGCGATCCCGACCGCCCCGCGCAGCAGCGCCGTCTCCTCGTCGAGCAGCGCGGGATCCGCTTCGCGCTCGTAGAGCATGTGCAGGGCGACCGCCAGATTGGACATCGCGACAGCCGGCTCCGGGTGGCCCGGGAGTCCGCTGGCCACCAACTCCCGGCCGGTGCCGACGGCTTCGCGCAGCGGCTCGATCGCCCGGGTCACCGCGTGCAGGGTCATCAGTGCGCCGACCAGATTGGTGAGCGGGACGGCCCGGTCGGGGTCGTCCTCGGGGAGGGCCCGGGCAGCGGCCTGGAACAGGTCGACGGCCCGCCGTAGCGCCTTCTGGTCCCGGGTCCCGGCGAACCGTCCCATCAGATCGACGCCCTCGTCGATCCACGCGGCGACCGCGTCCCCGTGGTTCTCGTGTCCGTTCCCGTCAGACATTGCAATTCCCCCAGTGCTCCAGGAATATGACTGTGCATCTGTGACATCTCGGACAGTCGGTAGGTTGTCCGACATGCAGCGCGCGAAGGGATACGGCGACCGTGGCAGACCCTTTGGCGGAGCCCGACGAGGACGACGACCTCCCGGACGGACTGATCCGGCTGGACCTGATGGACGAGGTGGAGGCGGAGGACCGGTCCGACGGCGACTCGCGCTTCGTCCGCGCCGCGGGGATCGGCTACCTGACGCCGGTGCTGTCGACGGTCCCGCCGGACGACTTCCCGCCGCTCACCCGACGGCGTCCCGGATTCGACCGGCTGCGGCACGTCATCGTGCGGTTCGCGTTCATGGTCGAGGACCTGGCGCCCCGCTACGGCTACGACTGGGCCCGCCTGGTGGTGCTGCTGGACACCCCGGACGCGGTCGTCAGGGCGCAGCGTCCGATGTGGACCACGGTCGACTCCGAGTCCGAGCAGACCAGGACGACGGAGTTCTCCTCCACCCTGGACGGCCTGCTCGCGGTCCGTGCCGCACAGACCCGGTCGGTCAGCACGAAGCGGCCGGAGCAGCGCCCGATCGTCACCGCGGAGAACCGGGGTGCCGACGGCTTCGGCTGGAAGTACCTGGCACAGCCGGGCGCGCCGCTCCGGCCGCGCCTGGAGCACACCGACGCGCTGATCGAACTCCCGTGCAGTGCCAGCGAGTTGCTGCTGCGGCTGGACTCGGAGGCGCAGCTCAGGGTGCGCCGCTACGGGGTGTTCGAGACCACACGGGCGGCTGCGCAGCAGCCCCAGCGGCGGTTCGTGCTGCCGCTCGGGTCGCCGCCCGCCCCCTAGGCCGGTCGACCTGAGAGCCGCCTGGCCGCACCCGTTCGGCGAAGGGCCACACACGTGAAGAGCGACGACGGAACGCCACAGCACCACGGCTCCTCCCAGCCGTGGGGCGCGCACCGCTGGAACCACCAGCAGTGGCCGCGTGCCACCCTGCTGGGCGGACTCGGTGACAGCGGACGCCGGACCCTGCTGTCGCTGGGGACCCTGGTGCAGTACGCCGACGCCGGCGAGGTGCTGGTGCGCGAGGGCGAGCAGGCCGCCGTCGTCTACCTGCTCATCGACGGGGTGGTGAAGGCCACCGGGCTCACCGAGTCCGGACGTGAGGCGCTGCTGGCGATCCGGATGGGCGGGGACCTGGTGGGCGAGCTGGCCGCGATCGACGGCGGGACCCGCTCGGCGACCGTCACCACCTGCGGCGCCGTGGTCGCCCGGTCGATCAGGATCGCCGACTTCCTGGACTGCCTGCGGCGCGGTCCCGACATCGCGCACGCGGTGAACCGCGCGGTCGTGGGGAAGCTGCGGCACGCCAACACCCGCCGGGTCGACTTCTACGGCTACGACGTGGCCACCAGGGTCGCCCGGGTGCTCTTCCACGTCGCCGCGACCTACGGGGACCGGGACGGCAACCGGGCACTGATCCGCTGGTCGCTGACCCAGCCCGAACTCGCCAGCCTGGCCGGGGCGGCGGAGCCCTCGGTGCAGAAGGTGCTGCGCCAGCTGCGCTCGCTGGACGTGGTGTCGACCGGCTACCGCTCGCTGACCGTGCTGGACCTGGACCACCTGGAGGCCATCGCCTTCTCCCAGGAGCGGTGACCGCGCCTAGAGTTCGTATCCGCCGGCGCCGAAGAGCTCCTCAAGGACGGACCCGGGCTGCGGCCCCGACTGCGGCCCCCCTTCCGGCTCCGGCTGCGGCCCGGACGCCGACGGCGCGGGCACGCCCGGCGACCCGGCGGGGGTCGACGTCGGTGCGGGCGGGACCGCCCGGGACGCCTCCGGCTCCGGAGACGACGGCGCACCGGCGGACGCCGTGGCACCCGAGGCCGCCGGGGGCACCACGCGGCCGGGGACGTGGATCCAGCCGACCCCCGCGTAGTCCTTCACCCGGAGCTCATGGCGCTCGAACGCGTCGCCGGGCAGCGTGTGGTGACCATGCATCAGCACATCGCGGTACACGCCGTCGGCCGCGACCAGGACCAGATCGGCGCGCGGGTTGTCGATGAGCGCGGACCTGGTCGGCGCGGCGTCGCACATCCGGAACACGTCGACCACCGCACCGCCCACGTACCCGTGCGCCGCCGTGAAGACGACCCCCTCGTGGACGGCCACCCGAAGCCGGATCCGGGCCTCGGCGGACCGGAGCCGGTTGACCGTGGCCAGGCCGGTGATCAGGGACCGGACGAAGGCGTCGATCAGCCGCGGGTCGTCGACGCTTCCGCCGGTCGGCAGCAGGGCCAGGCCGCCGTCGCCCTGTTGCTGGAACCGGCAGTCCCCGACGGCGAGTCCGGCCGCCGCGCAGGCGGAGTCCAGCAGTTCGGTCAGCCGGCTCTGCGCGTCGAACTGCGAGAACTGGTCCCGCCGACTGTAGCTCTCGATGTCGTAGGCGACGCACAGTCGGCGGTTCCCCGCGGGTACGGACATCGTCAGGCACCTTCCCTGGTTCCCGCATTTCGGCACAAAGGTGCTGCTGCGTACGAGGGTTCTGCTGCGTGCGAGGGGTGCTGCGGCCACCGTAGCGGGACGGTGGCCGCACTCACCACCATCGCTGCAAGCCACTGCCGCCACCCACCCCAGGGGCGGCGACGGTGCGCAGCCAGCCGGCCGCCGAGGCGACCGGCCGCCACCCGTCCCCCGGCAGGCCCTCGGCGCGCAGGTCCGCGAACAGGCTGTCCGAGACCACCACCGAGACCGTCGCCTCCCGTTCGGCCTGGCAGACCATCGCCGTGACGGCCGGGGCCAGGACCAGTTCCCTGGTCCTGGCCACGCCCGTACCCCCGAACCCGTCCCCGACCACCCGGATGATGCCCACGTGCACGGCCATCAGCACGGGTCCCCCCGGTCCGGACGGCCGGGCCCTGATCCGGCCGTGGAGCTCCTCCAACAGGTCCCGGATGAGCGCGATCTCGTCGACCCCCGGCGGCGCGACCGCGACCTCGATCCCCCGGCCCGGTTCCCCCAGCAACTGCAACCGGTCGAAGCCGCCCATCCGGCAGGCGGAGGCCAGCAGGTCCGAGGCTCCGGACGACACGGCCAGGCACAGCCGCCGCACCCCGGCATGACGCTCGATCATGGTGCCCCCTCTCCTCCGGCCCCCTGACTCCACCGTGGCCCGCTCCAGCCGACCGCATCCCGTCGCAGTACGGGGTCGCGAAAGAAGAATCTCTCCCGGATCCCGTACGGAGACGAGGTCTCAGGACGGCGACGGGACCAGGGTGGAGTGGAGATCAGGAAGCGAGGTGCCTCATGACCGAGTACGACAGGACTGCGCACAACAGGAACGAGCCCGACAGGGACGTGCCCGAGCAGCGGCCAACTCCGGGACATGCCATAGCCGTCGGCGTCGGCGCCGCGGTGCTGCGGGGTCTGGCGCAGGGCGTGAGCCGGCTGCGCGAGAAGAACCAGGAGCTGACCGACGTCTGGTCCGCACTGCGCGAACGGCGGCCCCCGACCATCGACACGCTCACCTACGAGCAGGTCGTCGCCTTCTTCGTCAGCGAGCGGCCGCCGACGCCCGACGTCCGGGCCGGTGCGGCGGTGCGCCGGGTCGAGGACGGGCAGCAGGTGGTGCACCTGGTGTTCCTGGACACCAGGGGCCGGCCGATGCTGGGCGGGCTGCACGGCCCCGCCGCGCCGTCCCGGTCCTACCAGGTGATCCGGATGGACGACGAGCTGGCCGACGCGTTCGGCGACAAGGACGTCCTGCTGTTCGGCTGAGCGCAGCCCGCAGCCCCGGAGAAGCTCAAGCCCGCAGAGAGGAGTACCACCGTGTTCGACCCCATCTCCATCGCCATCATGATCGCCATCGGGGCGCTGGCCACCGGCGCGGTCTATGTCGCGCTGCTCACCCTGGACTACCTGATCGACTGGTTCCGCGACCGCGCCGCCTCGGTCCAGTCCAACCCCGAGGCGCTGGCGGTGACCGTCGCCCAGGAGCTCAGCAGCGGCCGCGTCAACTACGTGCAGGGCATCTTCGACCAGGAGAACGGCTCCTTCATCGAGGCCCGCCGGATCAGGACCGACGCGGTCGACGACCAGGTCCGCCAGGCCCACACCGGCAACCGCGTCACCGTCTGGAGCTGAGCGCCGTGGAACCCGTCACCCTCGCCCTGCTCCTGCTCGCCGGACTCGGCACGGTCAGCCTGCTGACCTGGACCGCCGTGCGCTCCTGGCTGACCCGCAAGCGGGCGGTCCAGGCCGACCTGATCCGTACCGCGCTGGAAGACGGCAGCGTCAACGTCGTGGTGATCGGGCTCCGCGACGACGGAGCCGAGGCCGCCCGCCGTACCTGGCACACCAAGCAGCTCGACCCGGACCTGGCGGCGACCTTCGGCTACCGCGACCAGGTCCGGGTGACCGTCTGAGGAGGATTTCCCCATGACCACGGACCGGCACCGCGCACTCGACACCCCGCCGCCCGAGCTGCTGCGCTCGCTGGGGCCCGGCTTCTCGGTGCAGGGCATACCCGCCGACGCCCCACCGGTGGACGCCGCCATGCTGCGCTCCCGGCTGATCTCGGCGGCGGACCACTTCAGCCGCCGCCATCCGACCGAGCGGCTGACGCTCACCGTCAGCGACCGGCCGCTGCCGCCGCAGACTCCGCCTCCGGCCGCGGCGCCGGGCTCGGCCACCGCGCCGGGCGGCAGGCCGCTGGACGCGGACGGAATGTCGGTCGAGGAGCGCGCGGCCTGCTTCACCGCCGTCGAGCCCCGCTACGGCTTCGACTTCCTGGTCCTGCCGGAGGAGGTGATGGACCGTCTGCTGCTCGCGGTGGAGACGGTGACGCTGCGTCCGCTGCTGTTCGACACCTGGAACCTGCGCAGCATCGAGCCCTGCCCCGGTTCCGCGGTGAACCTGCACGGCGACCCCGGCACGGGCAAGACCCTGGCCGCCCACGCGGTGGCGCAGCGGCTGGGACAGCGCATCATCCACACCAAGTTCTCTCAGTTGGAGAGCAAGTACTACGGCGAGGGCCCGAAGAACCTGGACGCGCTGTTCCACGCCGCCCGCGCCCAGAACGCGGTGCTGTTCGTGGACGAGGCCGACTCGCTGATGTCGCAGCGCTTCGAGACCACCAGCCAGGGTTCGGAGCACGCCGCCAACGCCATGCGCAGCGAGCTGGTCATGTCGCTGGACGCGCACGAGGGCCTGGTGATCTTCGCGACCAACCTGGTGCGCAGCTACGACCGGGCCTTCGACAGCCGGGTGCGGCACATCCGCTTCCCGCTCCCGGACCTCGCCGCGCGCACCGCCATCTGGCAGCGGCACCTGCCGCGCGAACTACCGCTGGCCGACGACGTCGTGGTGGCCGAGCTGGCCACGGTGGAGGGGCTCTGCGGCCGGGAGATCCGGCAGGCGGTGATCGACGCCGCGACCGCGACCGCCCGCGAGGGGCGGGACCGGGTCCGTCAGGCGGACCTGCTGACGGCGACCGAGTGGATCAGGAAATCCCGGATCCGCGGCGTCGCCTCCGAAGGCCCGAGCGCCGCGGAACCCGCCAGAGCGGAGCCCGCCGGGGACGGCGTCGTCGGCTCCCCCGCTCCGGCGGACAGTGCGACGGCGGCGCGGGTGGCCCTGGCCCTGGAGTCGCCCGGGCCCGACCGCGAGTGACCCGGCCGGTCGCCCGCCGGTCCCCAACTCCCGCTGCCACACTCTGGATTCATCGTGACGAACCACCCCACAACCGACCCGCCCGCCACTATCCTGTTGCCCCGGAAGCCCCCGGCCCGCCCACCGTTCCGGCACGGCAGCGTCCGTGTCCGGCCGTCGATCAGCGCAGTGGATCCAGCGCACCGGTCCGGCTGCGCCCGACCGGCCCCATACCAGCGCGCAAGCACCCCAACGGTGGAGCGGGAGCACACGCATGAGTGACGCGGTCCTGGCAATCGACTTCGGCACCTCGGCCTCGTCGGCCGCCGTCGTGGCGGACGGCACGGTCCAGCCGATCCTGGAGCCCACCGGCCGCACCTGGTCCTGGCCCTCGGCCGTCTACCTCGACGGCGAGACCCTGCTGGTGGGCACACCGGCCGAGCGCCACAAGCGGGTCCATCCGGGCAACTACCGCAGCGAGTTCAAGCGCGATCTGGGCCAGGAGACGCCGATCCGGCTCGGTGACCGCGCCTTCACCCCGACCGAGCTGGCGACCGGCGTGCTGCGGGCCCTGAAACTCGAAGCCGAGAAGGTGCACGGACGCGGACCGATCACCCGTACCGTGCTGACGGTGCCGACCAGTTACGGCGGTCCGCACGATCCCCGCTGGCAGCGGATGATCGAGGCCGGCGAGGCGGCCGGGTTCCGCTCGGTGGAGCTGATCTTCGAGCCGGTGGCGGCGGCGCTGGAGGCCCCGGCCGGCAACCCGTTCCAGCGCGGGGACCTGGTCCTGGTCTACGACTTCGGCGGCGGCACCTTCGATGCCGCGCTGGTGCGCATCGGCGCGCACGGTCAGTACGAGGAGGTGCTGGGGCACCGCACTCTGGACGACTGCGGCGGCACGGACATCGACGCCGCGGTACTCCAGTGGCTGATCCAGAACGGATCCGACGAGCTGTCGGCCCTGCTCGACGCCCGCGGCCCGGACGGCACCCAGGACAGGCTGGCGGCCCTACGCGCCCGCATCGAACTGTCCACCCTCGGAACCCAGTTGAAGCATCAGCTGAGCGAACGCCCCTCCGCCGTGGAGCTGTTCGACCGGATGCTCGAACTCACCCTGGACCGGGGCACCTTCAACAAGCTCGCCGAGCCCTTCGTGGCCCGCACGGTGCGCTGCTGCGCCGAGCTGCTCGCCGAGGCGGAGGTACCGAGCGAGAGTCTGGCCGCCGTGCTGCTGGTCGGCGGCAGCAGCCGGATGCCGCTGGTCGGATCCGCGCTGACGGCCGAGTTCGACCGGCCGGTCCGCAGCGCCGGCGAACGCGAGTACGCGGTGCTGCGCGGCGCCGCCCGCTTCGCCGGCACCGCGCCGGACCGCTACCTCACCCAGGATCCGGACGACCCCGGCGAGCAGGCGGTTCGCTGGACCGTCCCCGGCGGCACCGCCGACCTGCTGGTCTGGCACGTCCCGGTCGGCCGGGAGTACCCGGCCGGCGCGGACCTCGCCGAGGTCCGACTGACCTCCGGCGCGATCCTGGGGCTGCGGGCCAGGGTGTCCGGCACCGTGCGCGCCCAGCACGTCCGTCCGGGAGACCGGGTCCACAGCGGCGACTGGCTGCTCACCGCCGCCCGCGGTTTCCAGCCCTGGCGCACCGGGCTGAACCAGCTGCTCGGGCCCCCGGCCGTGCTGGACGAGGCCGGGAGCGGGACGGCCACCGGAAGCGTCTACGTGTGCGGCCGCTCCGGGCGGGTGGACGCGCGGGTGGCGGCAACGGGCGCCCCGCGCTGGCGCCGTGACCTCGGCGTCGAGCTCACCGTCGCCCCCGCCGCCGCCGACGGACGGGTGTACGCAGGCCGCCGGGACGGTCGGCTGTTCGCGCTGGACGCCGCGACCGGCGCACCCCGCTGGCGCCGCCCCTACCAGGCCGGAGACGAGGTCGCCACCACTCCCGTGCTCGCGGACGGCCTGCTCTGCTTCGGCTCCAAGGACCGGAACCTGCACGTCCTGGACTGCGCCACCGGCGAGCTGCGGAAGCGGCTCCCGCTGCACTCGCCGGTCCGGTCGGTCGCCTGGGCCGCCGGCACTGCCCTGGTCACGGTGACCACGGACGGCCGGCTGACCACGGTGGACGCCCTGTCGGGACGCGTGCTCTGGTCCACGCCGGTGACGGTGCTGGGCACCCCCCTGGTCGTCGACGGCATGGTGATCGGGTGCTTCACCGACGGCACGCTCCGGGCCCTGGACTGCGCCGCCGAAGGCCGTCAGCTGTGGTCGGTCGCCTTCGGCGGCGCCGAGCGGGCCAGGGAGCCGAGGTTCAGCGTCGGCGTCCTCGCCCGGGACATCGCAGCCCGAGCCTTCGGGACGCCGCCGCTGCTGGCCTGCGACAGCATCGCCACCGGCTCGGCCCTGGTCCATCTCGCGGCCACCGACGGCTCGTTGACCTCGTTCGACCTCCGCGACGGCGCCGAGAGCCGGCGGCTGAGGGTCGCCGGGTCCGCCGGGCGGGGCCTGGCGGCCAGGGGCGGCGTGGTCTATCTCGGGTCGACCGACCAGCACCTCTACGCCGTCGATCCCTGGAGCGAGAACGGCCCGGCCGAAGCGCCCACCGTCCGGTCGTACCGGACCGGGGGCGAGATCCACTCCGCTCCGGTGCCGGTCGGTCCGGCGGTCCACGTGATCTCCGCCGACGGCTTCCTCCACGCGCTCGACGCGTACACCCTGCAGGGTCCGGGACCGAGCCATCCCGGCGACAACGGCGGTGGCAGTGATGCCTAGACCGGGCTACGACGCGCTCCGGGACGAGGCACTCGCGCTCTTCACCGAGCTGGTCGCGACCGCCGACCGGGCCGGGGCCGACGAGGCCGAGCAGCGCCTGGTCGCGGCGCGGCGTCGGCTGAGCGAGGGCAGGCTGACGGCCGTGGTCTGCGGGGAGTTCAAGCGCGGCAAGTCCAGCCTGCTCAACGCGCTGCTGGAGGAGCCGGGGCTGTTCCCGGTGGACGACTACTACGCCACCAGCCTGGTCACCACGGTGGAGTACGGGCCGGAGGAGGAGATCACGGTCCTGCTCGCCCGCGTACCCACCGACGACGGCGGCAGCAACAAGGACGGCGACGCGGACGTCGGCGGCGACGACGACGTGGACGGCGGCTTCGAGCAGCGGACGGTCACCCGCGCCGAGCTCGCCGACTACGTCACCGAGGCCGGCAATCCCGGCAACGGCAAGGGCGTGCAGGGCGTCGCGATCAGGATCCCCAACCCCCGGCTCGCCTCCGGCCTGGTGCTGGTGGACACCCCGGGGGTGGGCGGCGTCCACGGCGCCCACACCACCGCCACCCACGCGGCACTGCCGGGGGCGCATGCGATCCTCTTTGTCGTCGACGTGGATCCGATGAGCGAGAGCGAGCTGCAGTTCCTGCGCCGCGCCGCCGACGCGGCCAAGGTGACCGAGGAGCGGGACGCGCTGTTCTTCGCGCTCACCAAGATCGACCTGGTCGACGACTACGACGAGCTGCTGGCCGACACCCGGCGCAAGCTCGCGGACAGCACGGGCAGGACCGAGCAGCAGGTGCGGCTGATCCCGGTCTCCAGCCACCTCAAACTCGACTCGGTGGCCAGTGGCGACCCGGACGAACTCGCCATGAGCAACTTCGGCGAGCTGGAGGCGGTGCTGTGGAGCGCACTGACCCGGCGTCAGGCCAAGGTGCTGCTCAGCGACGCGCTCACCACCCTGGACGACTCCGCGCTGGCTCTGCTCCGGCCGATCGACGCGGAGATCGACGCGCTGCACACCCGCCAGGCCGACGCCACCCAGACCCTGGACCAGGTGCTCGACGCCCTGGAGAGCCGGCTGGCCACCCTGGATGCCGGCGACGCGACCTGGTACGACGATCTGTCCGGCGAGGTGAAGGAGCTGGCCGGCACGGTCAAGTCCACGACGCTGAAGGGCGTCGACGCGATCTGGCGGCGGCTGGAGACCCGCTATCTGAGCGACGACGAACTGCTGGAGAACACCGACCGGTTGGTGGACCGGCTGGTCGACGACGTCTCGACCGAGATGGCCAACGCCAAGCTGCACCTGGACGAGGGCAGTGCGGCCCTGCTGCGCGCCTTCGCCCGGAAGAGCGAGCTGGACATCGGCCGCTCCGGAATCGACGCCCTGCCCGACCCGCCGGTCCCGGACCTGCCCGACGACTCCTGGCCGCAGTCCGCGCAAGGACACAGGCCACTGCTGCGGACCTACAACAGCAGCACCAAGAGGGCGACCCAGACCGGGATCGGCATCGGCATGGGCCTGGGGCGCGTCGTCTTCCCCTTCCTGATCCCCATCCCGGGCATCGGCGCGCTGGTCGGCACCGGCATCGGCCTCGCCGTCGGCGGCCTGGTCGGCAGCGCCATCGACCTGCGCAGCGCGCTGAGGGCGGAGCAGGCCAAGAACCAGGACGCCCGGCGGCGGATCCTGACGAAGGAGCTGACGCCCTGGTACGAGAAGCAGCGACGGCACATCGAGAGGTCCATCGACGCGGTCGCGGAGAGCTTCACCCACGCCATCGCGGCCGAACTGCGGAGCCGCATCGTCCAGGCCCGGCACAGCGCGGAGGACGCGGTGCGGCGGGCCCGCGAATCGAGCCGGAGCGACGTGACCCAGGCGCGGGCCAGGGAGCCGGTCCTCGCGGCCGAGCGCGCCCCGATCGCCGCGCTGCGCGACCGCGTCGCCGAGCTGAGGCAGGCCACCGTCGCACTCACCGGCGGCGCACCGTGACCGGCCGGCCGAACGGGGACGGGGGCAACCTGCGGCGCAGGGTGGATGCCGCCCTGGGACGGGCCGTCGGACTGCTCCCGGAGGACGTGGCCCTGGCCGAGGCCCGTGCCGCGCTGGCGGAGCAGCGGCGCCGCTTCTCCGAGCCGATCCGGGTCGCGCTGGTGGGCAGGGTCAGCGCGGGCAAGTCGACGCTGGCCAACGCGCTGCTCGGCGGCCGCTACGCCGCCACCGGTGCGACCGAGCTCACCTACAACGTCAACTGGTTCCGCAACGCTCCCGGGGCGGGGCTGACCATCCATCACCTCGGCGGCCCGGTCGAGCGCGTGGACCCGCCGACCGTCGCGGCCCTGGTGGCGCTCACCGCCCGCCGCCGCGAGGCGGACCAGGGCTTCCTGGCCGGTATCGACTACCTGGAGTTCGCCCACCCCAATCCCAACCTGGCGATGTTCGACCTGATCGACACCCCTGGACTTGACTCGGTCTTCGCCACCGACTCGGCCACCACCCTCCGCGTCCTGGGCCTGTCCGAGGACGGGGTGCGCGCCACCAGCCTCAGGCACGCCGCCGAGGCCAACGCCCTGGTGCATGTGCTCTCCTCGCGCGGTCAGGCGGCCCGCGAGGAGGAGCTGCTGGGCGACTTCCACCGGGCCGGGCCCGCGCTGACCAGCCCGGTCACCGCCATCGGCGCGCTGACCAAGGTCGAGCGCTTCTGGAGTCCGGACCGGGAGGACGTGCTGGCCGTGGGGCGCCGGGTCGCCGGACGGCTGATGCGTGAGGGCCGCGCGGACCGGTCGCTGTACGAACTGCACCCGCTGGCGAGCCTCGTCGGTGCGGCGGCGGCCACCCTCGGCCCCGAGGACTTCGACGACCTCGGCGCCCTCGCCCACCGGCTGAGCCGGGAGACGCTGGTGCGGCGGGTGAAGTTCGGGCCCGGCTTCGCCGGCGGCGGCCACCAGGACCTGCCGGTCCCCCCGGAGCGACGCAGGTCGCTGTTCCAGCGGCTCAACGCCTACGGCATCGTCCTCGCCTGCGACCTGATCCGCGACGACGTCCCCGATCTGGACGCGCTGCGCCGGGAGCTGTACCACAGCAGCGGCCTCTCCGCCTTCCGTACGCTCCTGGTCGACCACTTCGGCCGCCGGGCGGACCTGATCAAACTCGATCGCCTGATCGCCGAGATCAACGCCCAGGTGGCCGCCGCGAAACGCGGAGCGCGGGCTCCCGGCACCGACTGGGTACGCTCCGTCCTCGACCGCGCGGCCGTCGAGGTCACCCGGATGGCGTTCCAGGAGCGCGCCTTCGACGAACTCACCGTGGTCCACGACTACTACGCGGACGCCCTGACCTTCAGCGACCAGGACGCCCTGGAGGCGCTGCGGATCGTCGGCGAGCGGGGCACCTCCGCTGCGGAGCGCCTCGGCCTGCCCGTCACCGCGTCCCGGGCCGAGCTCGCCGCCCACGCGCACGCCTCGCACCAGCGCTGGGCCGCCCTCGCCAACGACCCCGGCTACGGCGGGGCGACCCGGCGCGCCTGCCGGGTGGTCCAGCGCAGCGTCGACGCCCTGATCGAGGAGCTCGACCGCTGACGGCCGGCGACCGCTGCCGGCCGGGACCGCTCGGCCGCCCCTGGCCCTAGAGCCGGGGCGGCAGCCCGAACCGGGGGAAGAGCCGGTCGGTGTCGAGGAAGGCGTGCACGCCGGTGATCCGGCCCTCGGCTATCTCCAGCACCGTCAGTGACCACGGGGTGTGGCCGTCGCCGTCCTCCGCCCTGCGGTACTGGCCGAAGGCCGGCATGCCGTTGGCGACCACCGGCAGCAGCCGCGAACCCCGGCAGCCGCTGCCGGTGCCCAGCATCCAGCCGCGGATCTCGTCGTGCCCCTGGAACCACATCGGGTACGGCGGCATCGTCAGCATGGCGTCCTCGCGCAGCAGCGAGGTGAGCGAGTCCAGGTCGTAGCTCTCGAAGGCGGCCAGGTAACGGGCCAGCAGCTGCCGCTGGGACTCGTCCATGGGCCGCACCGGGTCGGCCGCGCTGACGTCGCGGTCGGCCAGCGTCGAGCGGGCCCGCTGCAGCGCACTGTTCACCGAGGCGACGCTGGTGTCCAGCAGCTCGGCGACCTCTGCGGCCTGCCAGGCCAGCACCTCGCGCAGGATCAGCACCGAACGCTGGCGCGGGGCGAGGTGCTGCAGCGCGGCGACGAAGGCCAGCCGCACGGTGTCGCGCAGCGCGGCGACCTCCGCCGGGTCGCCGGTCTCCGGCACGACCCGCTCGTCCGGGGCCGGGCCGAGCCAGGCCGTCTCCGCCAGCGGCTCGGCCAGCGGCGCGGAGGCGGAGTGCGGCGAGCTGAGGTCCATCGGCCGGGCCCGGCGCTCGCGGCCGCGCAGCTGGTCCAGGCAGGCGTTGGTGGCGATCCGGTACAGCCAGGTACGCAGCGAGGCGCGGTTCTCGAACCGGTCGTACGCCCCCCAGGCCCGGACCATGGTGTCCTGGACCGCGTCCTCGGCCTCGAAGAGCGAGCCCATCATCCGGTAGCAGTAGCCGGTGAGCTCCACCCGGTACCGCTCCAGCTGCGTGTCCACCGGCTCGGCTCCGGCCGGTGTGGCGGCCTTGGTCCTGACTGTGCCCTCGCCCATGTCCGGGCCCCCTCTCGACCTCGCTGTGCCTGCCACGCCAGCCTAGGACGAGGCACTGACAGTGGCACGGCAGCGACGACGGCGCGGCGCGCCTTGGATGGCGCGATCCGGCGCGGTTGGCGCGGTCGGGGGAGGGGCCCGGGGTGCGGACGGTCAGGCCTCGGCGGCCGCCACGTCCCCGGTTGCGGCGCTGGTCACGTCCTTGCGGGTGACCGCCAGGAAGCCGACGCAGCCGATGATCAGGACCAGCAGCACCAGGCTGACCGGCCCGGTGCCCCAGTTCAGACCGCCACGGGCGTGCGAGACCCCCATCCAGTCGGCGAACGACGCGCCGAACGGGCGGGTGATGATGTAGGCACACCAGAAGGCGAAGATCGCGTTCAGGCCCAGCTTCCAGTGCGCCAGTCCCGGCAGCGCGAAGAGCACCGCGAACACCACGCCCGAGGTGAAGTAGCCCAGGTGGAGGGTGGTCGCCGTCATGTCACCGGTGGCCGTGCCGAGGGCGAAGGTGGCGATGATCGTGGCCCAGTAGAAGGCCTCCCGGCGCGGGGTGTGGATGCTGTGGATCGACAGCGTCCCCTCCGAGCGGTACCAGAGCAGGAAGATCACTGCCAGGACCACCGCGAAGCCACCGCTGGACACCACGTACGGCACGCCGAACTGGACGTGCAGCACGTCCGCGCACATCGTGCCGAACACGCTGACCATCACCACGGCCGCCCAGTACACCCAGGGCTGGTAGCGGCTGACGAAGAACTGCAGCCCCAGCACCCCGGCCAGCACCAGGCCGGCCAGCGCGACCACGATCACCGGGTCGTAGGTCTTGACCAGGAAGTCCGAGGTGGTCTCGCCCATGCCGGTGGTCAGCACCTTGGCGATCCAGAAGTAGACCGTCACCTCCGGCACCTTGCTCATGGCGTGCCGGGCATGCCGTCCAGGAACCGCCGGCCGGTCCTGACGGAGTTGATCTGTCGTCATGGCGGCTAAGAATGGCACATCATCCTTAACCGTCCCCTCTTACCTTCGCGCCGCCGTCCGGGCTCCGGCGCCCGGCGTACGGGCGGCGCGGGGCGATCAGACATACTGCGCATGATCTCCATCCTCAGCGACGAAGGGACCGCGCATGCCTCTGCGACCGCTGCGCCTGCTGCGCGCCGCACGGCCACGCGGGAGGCGCGCGCTGGTGCTCGCCGTGGTGCTGGCGCTGCTGGTGGGGATCGGCGCCTGGACGGCGGTGGCCTCCGGCGGACCGGTGGCGGTGCACCAGGAGAACCGGTTCCTCTCCTTCCCCGAGGCGCCCGGCAGCAGCGCCACGGTGCAGATCGACACCTCCTTCTTCACCACCGGCAACCCCACGGTGCGGCGTCCCGCCGTCCTGCTGGCGCACGGCTTCGGCGGCAGCAAGGACGACATGCGGTCCGAGGCGCAGGACCTGGCCCGGGACGGCTACGCGGTGCTCACCTGGTCCGCCCGTGGATTCGGCCGATCCACCGGCCGGATCGGGCTGAACGACCCCACGGCGGAGGTGGCCGACGTCAGCGGCCTGATCGACTGGCTGGCCACCCGCCCGGAGGTGCGGCTGGACGCGCCGGGCGACCCGCGCGTCGGCATCGCCGGCGCCTCCTACGGCGGCGCGGTCGCACTGCTGGCGGCGGCGTACGACAAGCGCGTGGACGCCATCGCGCCGGAGATCACGTACTGGGACCTGGCCGACGCGCTGTTCCCGAACGGCGTCTTCAAGAAGCTCTGGTCCGGGATCTTCTTCAGCACCGGCTCGACCAGCGGCACCACCGGCCCGGCCGGCACCACCACCGGCAGCACGGCAGCGGGTACGGGTACGGCGGCCACGGACGGCACCGGCGCGGCCGGGGGCTGCGGCCGGTTCACCCCCGAGCTGTGCGCGATGTACCAGCGGGTCGCCGTCGCCGGGAAGCCGGACCCGGCGGCACGCGCCTTGCTGGAGGCCCGCAGCCCGTCGGCCGTGGGCAACCGGATCAGGATCCCCACCCTGCTGCTGCAGGGCCAGACCGACTCGCTCTTCCCGCTCGACCAGGCCGACCGGGCGGCGCAGACCGTCAGGGCCAACGGCGCCCCGGTCTCGGTCGACTGGATCGCCGGCGGCCACGACGGCGGCAACCCGGAGACCGCACGGGTCGAGGCGCGTACCGAGGCCTGGTTCGGGCACTACCTCAAGGGCGACAGCGGCGTGGACACCGGACCGGCCTTCCGGGTGTCCCGTACCGGCGGGATCGACACCACCACCGCCACGGTCACCCTCACCGGGGCCACCAGCTCCCGCTATCCGGGCCTGGACGGGACGGCGTCCCGGGAGGTCCCACTCACCGGCGCGGCGCAGACCTTCGCCAACCCGGCCGGCGCCGGGCCGCCCGCGATCTCCGCGCTGCCCGGCCTGGGCGCGCTCGGGCAGTTGTCCGGCCTCGGCGGCGGCCTGTCACCGGCGCTGGACTTCCCCGGCCAGAACGCCCGCTTCGACTCCGCGCCGCTCAGCTCCGATCTGCGCGTCACCGGGTCCGCGAGCGTCCGGATCCGGGTGAGCGCGGACACCGACGAGGCGGTGCTGTTCGCCAAGCTCTACGACGTCAGCCCCAACGGACAGCAGACGCTGCCCGCGCAGCTGGTCACCCCGTTCCGGGTGACCGGCGCCCGGGCCGGCGCCGAGGTCGAGGTACGGCTGCCCGCGATCGACGCGGACATCCAGGCGGGGCACCGGCTGCGGCTGGTACTGGCCTCCACCGACCTCGGCTACGCCTCGCCGACCGCGCCCGCCGAGTACACCGTGGCGCTGGCCGGTCCCCCGCTGAGCGTGCCGGTCGACCCGCAACTGAGCACCGTCCCGGCCCCGTTGCCGTGGTGGGTGTGGGGACTGCCGCTGCTGGCGGCGCTGCTGGCCGCCGCCCTGCTGCTGACCGGCCGCCGCCGCGTCCCCACCCTCCCCACCGGCCCGGCCGCCCGCACCGACCAGGCCGACCGGCAGCCGACTCCGGACCCGATCGGCCCGATGAGCCCGCAGGACCAGCTGATCCCGCTGCGGATCAGTGGGCTGACGAAGCGTTACCACGGTGCGGCCGACCGGTACGCGGTCCGCGACCTCTCGTTCCGCGTCGAGGCAGGTCAGGTGCTGGGGCTGCTCGGCCCCAACGGCGCCGGCAAGACCACGACGCTGCGGATGCTGATGGGCCTGATCCGGCCGGACAGCGGCGAGATCCAGGTCTTCGGACAGGTCGTCCGGCCCGGATCCGACGTGCTGGCGCGGGTCGGCGCCTTCGTGGAGGGCCCGGGTTTCCTGCCGCACCTGTCCGGCCGGGCCAACCTCGACCTGTACTGGCGGGCCACCGGGCGTCGCGCCGAGCAGGCACACACCGCCGAGGCGCTGGCCATCGCCGATCTGGGTGAGGCGGTGGAACGCCCGGTCCGCACGTACTCGCAGGGCATGCGGCAACGTCTGGCCATCGCTCAGGCGATGCTGGGCCTGCCCGATCTGCTGATCCTGGACGAGCCGCTGAACGGCCTGGACCCGCCGCAGATCCGGGAGATGCGCGAGGTCATCGTCGGCTACGCGGCTACCGGGCGCACCGTCATCGTCTCCAGCCACCTGCTGGCCGAGGTCGAGCAGACCTGTACGCACCTGGTGGTCATGGACCACGGCCGGCTGGCTCAGGCCGGTCCGGTGGCCGAGATCACCGGCTCCGGCGACACGCTCGTGGTCGGTACGGCGGATCCGGTGTCGGACACCCTGCTCGACAAGGTCGCGGCCCTGCCCGGCGTCGAGGCCGCCGAGCGCACCGACTCCGGGCTGCTGATCCGGCTTGACGGGACGTCAGCCGACCGGCTGCTGGTCGAGCTGGTCCGGCTCGACATCCCGGTGACCAGCCTCGGACCGCACCGCCGCCTGGAGGACGCCTTCCTCACCCTGATCGGAGGAACCGCCCGATGAGCGCCGAGCAGCCCGTCACCACCGAACCCGCCGCCGCCCAGCCCGCGCCCGCCCAACCGGGGCCCACGCGGACCGCCGCCTGCCGCGCGCTGCCGCTGCGGGTCGAGGCGGTACGGCAGTTGCGCCGGCGGCGCACCATGGCGATGGCCGCGCTCGTGGTCGCGCTGCCGCTGATCATCCTGCTGGCCTTCCAGGTCGGCGGCAGCCCGGGCGGCGAGCGCAACCAGGTGACCTTCCTCAGTGTGACCACCGGCTCGGGCCTCAACTTCGCCGCCACCTGCCTGTTCCTGTCCGCCGGGTTCTTCCTGCTGGTGCCGGTGGCGCTGTTCTTCGGTGACACGGTCGCCTCCGAGGCGAGCTGGTCCTCGCTGCGCTACCTGCTCGCCGCCCCGGTGCCCAGGAGCCGGCTGCTGGTCAGCAAGCTGGGGGTGGCGGCGCTGTTCAGCACCGTGGCGACGGTGGTGGTCCCGGTGGTGGCGCTGGCCGCCGGCACCGCCGTCTACGGGTGGGGCCCGCTGCAGCTGCCCACCGGCGGCTCGATCCCGGCCGGGACCGCGGTGCAGCGGCTGCTGATCGCCGTCGGCTTCGTGCTGGTGTCGCAACTGGTCACCGCCGCGCTGGCGTTCTGGCTCTCCACGGTCACCGACGCGCCGCTGGGAGCCGTCGGCGGGGCGCTGGGGCTCACCATTCTGGGCAACATCCTGGGGCAGATCAGCGCCCTCGGCAGCATCCGGGACTTCCTGCCCAGCTACTGGGCCTACTCCTGGGTGGACGCGCTGCAGCCGCAGCCACAGTGGGATGGCATGCTCAAGGGGACCTCGCTGTCCCTCAGCGGCGCGCTGGTGCTGACCGCGCTGGCGTTCCGTCACTTCCGCGCGAAGGACGTGGTGTCCTGACGCCACCGTGGTCCGGTGACGACAGCGTGTCCTGCTCTGCCCGCACCCCCCGCTCCAGCCCCGCCGCAGACCCCCACCTGGAGGCACCAGATGTCGAAAGCGCCCGAAATCGGCAGCGCCGCGCCCGATTTCACCCTGCCGTCGCTGCAACTCGTCGACGGTGAGCCGGTCCGCCGGGAGCGGACCCTGTCCGAGGAGCGGGGCCACCCCGTGGTCCTCGCCTTCTACCCGGGCGACGACACCGCCGTCTGCACCAAGCAGCTGTGCTCCTACTCCTCCGGCC
This sequence comes from Streptacidiphilus sp. EB129, assembly GCF_041262645.1. Taxonomy (NCBI): domain Bacteria; kingdom Bacillati; phylum Actinomycetota; class Actinomycetes; order Kitasatosporales; family Streptomycetaceae; genus Streptacidiphilus; species Streptacidiphilus sp. EB129. Next base: position 95,724 of record NZ_JBGCCS010000024.1, on the reverse strand, counting down.
TGGAGGCCTTCACCGACCTGGGCGCGACGGTCTGGGGCATCAGCACCCAGGACCTGGACAGCCACGAGGCCTTCGCCCGCAAGTACCAGCTGCGGATGCCGCTGCTCGCCGACACCGCCAAGGAGACCGTCGCCGCGTACGGGATCGGCCTGGGCAGCATGACCCGACGGGCGGTGTTCATCGTGGACGCCGAGGGCGTGCTGCGCTGGCGCCATGTCGCCGCCCTCGGCCTGACCTACCGCGACATCCCGACCCTCACCGAACAGCTGGCCAAGCTCGGCGCCCGCTGACCTCCCGCGCCACCGGCACCACCAAAGGAACACCCCTGGTCGGCATCGTCCTGGCCGGCCTGACTTTCACCTTCTGCCGCTGAGCCCCGGCGCCGCGCGTCGGCGCCGGGGCGCGCTTCAGAGCTGCTCGGGGGCGCGGCGGGCGCGGAGCACCCCCAGCAGGCCGACCAGGGTCACGATCGCCCAGGTGCCCTCCAGCAGCAGGAAGCCCCACTGCAGGGTCAGCGCCGCGTCGGCGGCCAGGACCGAGGAACCCGCCAGGTTGAGGGCCAGGTAACTGAGCGACTTGGCGTCGACCCGTCCGGCCTGCGCGAGCGCGAAGGGGATCAGGACCAGGACCGAACCGATGATCTGAACGAGCTGCTCACCCATGACGACAACGCCTCCGTTCGCGCGTCGTCTTGTCGGACCGGGTACGGCGCATCTCGTCCGGAAGCGGGCGTTCGCGCCCGTCAATGCTTCATATGATCGCACAATACGATCAGACTCGCCGTGATTCCCGCGGCAGGCAGCCCACCCGGGGTGCACCGAGCGAGGAAGCGCGGATCATGGAACTCGACCCATGGCACGGCATCGACGAGGAGGGACCGGTGTTCGGTGACGCCTTCCCGCCGAGAGCCGGGGAGATCCTTCGCCAGGTGCTGGACGGAACCAGCGCGGGGGTCGGCGTGCTCGATCCGCAGCTGCGCTACGCCTACGTCAACCCCACCCTCGCCCGGATGAACGGTGTCCCCGCCGAGGAGCACGTCGGCCGTACCATCGCCGAGCTGCTGCCCGGCATCGACGCCCGCGAGGACGTGCTGTGGCAGGTGCTCGCCGACGGGATCCCGCGCGAGGTCACCTCCAGCGGCCACACCCGGGCCGGCTCGGACCGCGAACGACGCTACTGGCACGGCGCCTACCACCGGCTGGAGGACAACGGGAAGACCATCGGCCTGGTCGGCATCGTGCTGGAGGTCACCGACTCCCGCGAGCAGCAGCGCGACCTGGAGCGGGCCCGGGCCCGGCTGGCGATGATGGACCGCGCCGCCACCATGATCGGCACCACCCTGGACATGGCCACCACCTGCGAGGAGCTGGTGCAGTTCCTGGTGCCCGACCTGGCCGACATCGCCACCGTGGAGATCATCCCCAGCGACCTGGACACCGACGTCCGCCCCGCCCCGCGCGGGGTGCTGCGGATGCGCCGCGCCGCGATGGCCGCGCCGGACGGGCTGATGGACCGGGTACGCGCCTTCGGCGCCCCCGGCGAGCACGTGGACTACCAGCCCGGTTCGGCCATCCCCCGCTGCCTGGCCAGCGGCCGGCCGATCCGGGAGAACCTGGCCACCGACGCCGCGATCAGCCGCTCCGCGCCCAACCCGGAGCGCATCGACGCCTACCGGGCGCTGGGCTACCACTCCGCCCTGGTGGTGCCGCTCTCGGCGCGCGGCGAGCCGGTCGGCACGGTCAGCATGATCCGCACCGGTGACTCCCCCGCCTTCTCCGACGAGGACGTCGTCGCCGCCCAGGACCTGGCCGGCCGCGCGGCCATCAGCCTGGACAACGCCCGCCGCTACACCCGCGAGCACCACATCGCGCTGGAGCTGCAGCGCGCCCTGCTGTCCGGGCCCAGCCTGCCGCACTCCGGCATGGAGATCGCCTCGCGGTACCGCCCTTCCGGCAGCAGCGCCCTGGTCGGCGGCGACTGGTTCGACAGCATGCGGCTGCCGGGCGGACGCACCCTGCTGGTGATCGGCGACGTGATGGGCCACGGGGTGGCGGCGGCGGTCGACATGAGCCACTACAGCGCGATGCTGCGGGTGGTCGCCGCCGAGGGGCTGCCGCCGCACCTGATCCTGGAGCGGATGGATCTGCTGATGGCCCGGGTGGCCAGCGAGCGCCCGGCCTCCTGCCTGCTCGCACTGGCCGACCCGGACCAGGGCGTGTGCACCTACTCCAGCGCCGGCCACCTGCCGCCGGCGGTCCTCGGCGCGGACGGCGCGATCCGGCTGCTGCAGGTCCCGGCGGGCCCGCCGCTGGGCACCGGCTTCGGCGGCTACACCTCGGTCACCGGCCCGTGCGGCCCCGGCCGCACCCTGCTGCTCTACACCGACGGCCTGGTGGAGCGGCGCGGCGAGGACATCGACGACTCACTGACCCGCTTCTCCGGCCTCCGCCTGCCCGGCGGCGCACCCCTCGACGACGTGCTCGACCTGCTGCTGGCCCAGCTGGTCGACGAGGACGTGGAGGACGACGTCGCCGTCCTGGCCGCGCGCTTCCTGCCCCGCAGGCCCTGATGGACCATGATGCGACGTATGTACGCCTTGAACCTCAACGGTGCATTCATCACCTTCTTCGCCGTCGTCGGACCGCCGAAGGTCCTGCTGTCCTTCGCCCACCTGAGCCGGACCAGCACCCCGCGCGAATACACGAGGATCGCTCTCACCGGGTCGGGAATCGCGGCCATTGTGGGCATTTTTGTCGCCTATTCGGCCAAACTGCTGACCAAGTTCTTCCATATCAGCTACCAGTCGCTGCAACTGGCGGGCGGCACGGTCTTCTTCATCTACGCGGTGGCACTGGTGATGGGCATTCACCTCGGCGGCGGCGAGGCCGAGGTGGAGGCCGAGGGGGACGAGCCCCTCCGCCCGGTGACGGAGGGGATCCGCGAACTGATGCTGCCGTTCGTGGTCAGCCCGCTGGCGATGACCGCGGTTCTGGTGGAGTCACTGAACAAGGACAGCTGGACCTGGTGGACCACCGTGGCCGGGGCCTACCTGGCCGTCATCGCCATCGACTGCGTGTGCGTGCTGGTGCTGGCCCGGCTGATGAAGCACACCCACGCCACCACGCTGGAGGTGCTGTCCCGGCTGCTGGGGCTGCTGCTGGCGGCCGTCGGGGTCGAACTGGTGCTGCAGGGACTGGGCGATCTGGGCCTGCTCCCGCTCCAGGCCCTGAACCGGGAATGAGCGTCCCAACCCTCTCCGGGCGGTAGTTCACCGGAACGGGCGATGCGGGCTGATCGTCGTTGTGCGGCCGAATCGGGCGACCCTATGGTGAGGCACGAAGCCATGGCCCGACGTTCCGTCACTCTTCTTGTTTCGCAACAGGATTTGTGTCGCAGCCCAGATCCCGCAACAGGACGCACGGAAAGGCCCGGTGCCGTAATGCCACAGCCCTTTGAACTCCCCACCTTCTACACGCCCTATCCGGCGCGCCTGAATCCCCACCTGGAGAGCGCCCGGGAGCACACCAAGGCCTGGGCCCGGGAGATGGTGATGATCGAGGGATCGGGGATCTGGGACGAGGCGACCTTCGACGCCCACGACTACGCCCTGCTCTGCTCCTACACCCATCCCGACGCCTCCGCCGAGCAGCTGGCGCTGGTGACGGACTGGTACGTGTGGGTCTTCTTCTTCGACGACCACTTCCTCGACATCTTCAAACGCACCCAGGACACCGCCGGGGCCAAGGCCTACCTGGACCGGCTGCGCGCGTTCATGCCGGTGGACCCGGGCGCGGCGATGCCGGAGCCGACCAACCAGGTCGAGGCGGGACTGGCCGACCTCTGGAGCCGTACCGTGCCGGCCATGTCGGCGGAATGGCGGGCCCGGTTCGCCGAGAGCACCCGGGCACTGCTGGAGGAGTCACTCTGGGAGCTCTCCAACATCAGTGAGAGCCGGATCTCCAACCCGGTCGAGTACATCGAGATGCGCCGCAAGGTCGGCGGCGCCCCCTGGTCGGCCAACCTGGTCGAGTACGCGGTGGGCGCCGAGGTCCCGGCCGCCATCGCGGACAGCCGACCGATGCGGGTGCTGCGCGACACCTTCGCGGACGGGGTGCACCTGCGCAACGACCTCTTCTCCTACCAGCGCGAGGTGGAGATCGAGGGCGAACTCGCCAACGGCGTCCTGGTGCTGGAGGAGTTCCTGGGCTGCGGCACGCAGGAGGCCGCCGAGGCGGTGAACGACCTGCTGACCTCACGGCTCCAGCAGTTCGAGCACACCGCGCTGACGGAGGTGCCGCCGCTGCTCGTGGAGCACGGCCTGGACCCGGCCGCGGCCCTGGAGGTCTTCGCGTATGTGAAGGGCCTGCAGGACTGGCAGGCCGGCGGCCACGAGTGGCACATGCGGTCCAGCCGCTACATGAACGAGCACGCGAACGCGGACGGTCCGCCGGTTCCGGGCGGCCTGGCCGCCCTCGGCGGCCCGAAGGGCCTCGGCACCTCGGCCGCGCTGATGCCCCAGTCACTGGTGGTGGCCTCGCTGCTGGCCTCGATCCCGACGCGGCTGCAGCGGCACGGCCACATCCCCTTCCAGGCCGTCGGCCCGACCGAGCTGCCCGAGTTCACCATGCCCTACCCGCTGCGGATGAGCCCCTACCTGGACGGCGCCCGCGAGCACGTGATCACCTGGGCGCGCCGGCACGGCCTGCTGGACCCGCTGCCCGCGCATGTCGTCGTCCCCGGGCTGCCCGCACCGCCGGGGCCGACCGGCACGGACCCGCTGCCGCCGGTCCGGATCTGGGACGAGGGGATGCTGCGCGGCTTCGACTTCGCGCTGTGCGCCTCGGCGCTGCACCCGGACGGCACCGAGCAGCAGGTCGACCTCGGCAGCCAGTGGCTGACCTGGGGCACCTACGCCGACGACTACTACCCCAAGGTCTACGGCCGGGCCAAGGATCTGGCCGGCGCGACGGCCATGAACGCGCGGCTGTCCCGGTTCATGCCACTGGACCTGGCCGCCATGCCCGCCCCCGAGCACCCGATGGAGCGTGCCCTGGCGGACCTCTGGATGCGCACGGCGGGTCCGATGGCCGAGGAGCCCCGGCGACGGTTCCGGCACACGGTCGACGACATGATGGAGAGCTGGCTGTGGGAGCTCACCAACCAGATCCAGAACCGCATCCCCGACCCGGTCGACTACATCGAGATGCGCCGCCGCACCTTCGGCTCCGACCTGACCATGAGCCTGGCCCGGATCGGCCGGGGCGACGCGGTACCCGACGAGGTCTACCGCTCGCGCCCGGTACAGGCGATGGAGAAGGCGGCGGCGGACTACGCCTGCCTGCTCAACGACGTCTACTCGTACCAGAAGGAGCTGGAGTACGAGGGCGAGCTGCACAACGCGGTGCTGGTCGTGCAGAACTTCTTCAACTGCGACAAGGACCAGGCGCTGCGAATCGTCAACGACCTGATGACGGCCCGGATCCAGGAGTTCGACCACACCGTGACCGTGGAACTCCCGGCGCTCTACCAGGACTTCGACCTGCCGCAGGAGACCCGCGAGGCCCTGGACGGCTATGCCGAGGAGCTGAAGAACTGGATGTCCGGCATCCTCAACTGGCACCGCGGCGTCCACCGTTACGACGAGGAGGTGCTGCGCTCCCAGGCAGCGGACGAGCCCCCCGCCGCGGCGAAGGCCGCGCCGCCCAAGGCCGCCGTGCCCGAGCCCGCCGTGCCCGAGCCCGCTGCTGTGGCGCCGTACGCCCCCACCGGCCTGGGCACTTCGGCCGCCAGGATCGCCGCGCTGCTCCCGCGGCGGTGAGGTCGGCACCGGACGTCGACCAGGACCCGCACCGCCCGGCTTCGGCGCCCTCGGTGGGAACACCGGTGATCAACCGCGAGTTCGGGTAGTCGACGGGCATCGCACTGAGGGAGCAGAGACCATGCCGTACGACACACAGCTGCACTACATCGGCGGGCCGACGTCCGTGATCGAGATCGGCGGGCTGCGGTTGCTGACCGACCCGACCTTCGACCCGCCCGGCGACTATCCGATCGGCAGCCGGGTGCTGACCAAGACCGCCGGACCCGCCGTCACCGCAGCGTCCGTGGGGGCGGTGGACGCGGTGCTGCTCTCGCACGACCAGCACCCGGACAACCTCGACACCTCCGGGCGGGCCATCCTGGAGGGCGTCCCCCTGGTGTTCTCCACGTCGGCGGCCGGGCAGCGCCTGGGCGGCACCGTGCGGGCGCTGGCGGACGGCGAGCACGTCGAACTGCCGCGCCCGGACGGCGGCGTGCTGCGGATCACCGGGGTCCCCGCCCAGCACGGCCCGGACGGCTCGCTCGACCTGGTGGGCGAGGTCACCGGGTTCGTGCTGTCCGGGGAGGGACTTCCGACGGTCTACGTCAGCGGCGACAACGCGTCGCTGCGGGTGGTGGCGGACATCGCCGAGCGCTTCGGCCCGTTCGACCTCGCGGTCCTGTTCGCCGGAGCGGCCCGCACGCCGCTGATCCCCGACGCTCCGCTGACGCTCACCAGTGAGGACGCCGCGCGCGCCGCCGCCGTCCTCGGGGCCCGCCAGGTCGTGCCGCTGCACTTCGAACACTGGGGGCACTTCACCGAGGACGGCGACTCGCTCGTCACCGCGTTCGACCGGGCCGGTCTCGCCGACCGGCTGCATCTGCTGAAGCCGGGTCAGAGCTTCCGGGCGACGCCCGCGTAGTCAGAGCTTCCGGGCGACGCCCGCGTAGTCGGGGGACCAGCCGACGCTGCCGGGCTCCTGGTCACGCCACTCCGGCGGGATCACGAGCCCGGGGCGCAGCAGCTCCAGTCCGTCGAAGAACCGCAGCACCTCCGCCTGGGTGCGCGGGGTGAGCGAGCTGCCGGTTCTCCCGTACACCGTTCTGCCGCGCCGCGCCCGGGCCGGCGGGTCGAAGTCGTCGGTGGCGTGCGACAGCACCAGATAGCTGCCCGGCGCCAGCGCGTCCAGCAGGGTGCGGACTATGCCGTACGGGTCCTGGTCGTCGTCCACGAACTGCAGCACACCGGCGAGCAGCACCGCGACCGGCCGGTCGAAGTCCAGCGCCTGGCGTATCAGGGGATCCGTCAGCAGTTGCTTGGGGTCGCGCAGGTCCCCCCGCACCGCGTAGGTGGCCCCGTGGCCTGCCCCGGACCGCAGGGCGCGGACATGCGCCATCACGATCGGGTCGCTGTCGACGTAGACGACCCGCGCGCCGGTGTCGACCTGCTGGGCGATCTCGTGGGTGGCCGCGCCCGTGGGGATGCCCGGGCCGATGTCCAGGAACCGGGTGACCCCCTCCGCCGCGACGTACCGTACCGCCCGTTCCAGGAACGCCCGGTGCGCCTGCGCGGCGGCGGGAGTGCCCGGGTGGATCGCGATGAGACGTTCGGCGGCCTCCCGGTCGGCCGGAAAGTGGTCCTTGCCTCCGAGCAGGTAGTTGTCGATCCGGGCCGAGTGCGGGATCTCCGGGTGCAGATCCGTGGGCGGCGGAAACTCCTGCGTCGATGGCCTCATCCAGTCGGTGTCCTCCTGCACGGCAACCTCCCCCGTTGCGATCCCCCCGACGAGGATCAGCCGATGCGTACGTCCACGGTACCTATGGAACGTCAGTTCTCGCCCGGTTGCAGCGAATCCCCGTCAGAGCAGTAAATCCCGTGATTACCGACTACGGACGCACACGGCCGACCGCGCAGTTCCGTCCCCGGCTCCCGCGCGGCCTGGACCGCCGCCCTGGTACGGACCTGGATCCGGCCACCACCCCCGATCCTGACGCGTCCCGGTCAGTGTGGCCGGACAAAGCCGGACTCGTAGGCGATGACCACCGCCTGGGTGCGGTCACGGGCTCCGAGCTTGGCGAGGACCTTCCCCACGTGCGTCTTCACCGTCTCCGCACCGAGGTGGAGCCGGGCAGCCATCTCGGCGTTGGAGAGTCCTGCCGCCATCAACCGCAGCACCTCCGCCTCACGCTCGGTGAGCGCGGCCACCGGCGAGGGCGCCGCGGGTGACCGGTGACGGTTCGCCAGTTCCCGGATGGCGGCCGGGAAGAGCAGCGAGTCGCCGCGTGCGAGCAGCCGCACGGTCTGCACCATCTCCTCCGCCCGGGCGCGCTTGAGCAGGAACCCGGAGGCACCCGCCCGGAGCGCCTCGTAGACGTACTCGTCGTTCTCGAAGGTGGTGACCACGACGATGCGCGGCGCCGGATCCATCGTCTCCAGGATCCGGCGGGTGGCCGCGATGCCGTCCAGGGCCGGCATCCGGACGTCCATCAGCACCAGGTCCGGCCGGCAGCTGCGGGCCAGCGACACCGCCTCCGCGCCGCTGGCGGCCTCCCCGACCACGGCGAAGTCCGGCTCGGCGTCGAGGATGGCCCGCAGACCGCTGCGCACCAGCGCCTCGTCGTCGGCGAGCAGAATCCGCACGACGTTCTCGTCCACACCGTCCCCGGTCATCCGCTCCCCGTCCACGCTCTCCGGCACCACGTTCTTCCGCACCATGCTCTCCCGGGCCACACTCTCGCCGTTCGCAGGTTCCCCTCGCTACCTTCCGCCGCGCGGCGCGCACCGTGCACCGCCGTCCCGGGTACGGGTCTCCGGTTCACGGCGCCCGCCCCGTTCCCGGCGGGAGCGGCAGACGGACGGCGAGCAGCCAGCGGCCCTCGCCGTCCGGGCCGGCGCCGGCGGTGCCACCCAGCGCGGCGGCGCGCTCGCTCATCCCGGGCAGACCGTTCCCGCCGGAGCTTCGCCCCGGCCTGCGCACCGCAGCCAGGGTGTTGCTCATCCACAGCTCCAACCCGCCTTCCCCGTCCGCGAGTCGCAGCCGCAGTTCGACCGGGCCCGGCCCGCCGTGGCGCAGCGCGTTGGTGAGCCCCTCCTGCAGGATCCGGTAGGCCGCGCGCGATACGGCGCCCGGCAGGGCGGCCACCCGGTCGGCGTCCGGCAACGGTTCCGCCCGGACGTCGGTGCCGGCGGCCCGTGCGGCGGCCAGCAGTTCCGGCAGCCTGGTCAGATCGGGCAGCGGGGCCCGCGAGGCGCCGCCGATCCCCTCCCGCAGCACGCCGAGGACCTGGTCCAGCTCCTCCAGGGCGCCGCGCGCGGACTGCTCCATGGCCTCAAGGGCGCGTCGGACGAACTCCGGATCCCGGTCCAGCACCCGGGCGGCCGCCCCGGCCTGGAGCGTGACCACGCTCAACGCGTGCCCGACCGAGTCGTGCAGCTCGCGGGCGATCCGGTTGCGTTCGCCGAGCCGCGCGGCCTCGTCCTCGGCCGCCGCGAGTCGTTCGGCGAGCTCGTCCGCCTGCGTCTCGGCCGGGCTGGGACCGAGCAGTCGGGGCGCGCAGCGGGCGAGCAGGCCTCCGGACCCGGCGCCGCCCAGCAGCACCGCGGCGACCAGGGCCAGGGCGGTCACCGGCCCGAGTCCGGCCGGGATGTCCCGTACGAAGTCCAGCGTGGAGCGGCTCGCCGGGGTGAGCAGCGGCGCCGCCAGCTCCACCGCCGCGAAGGGGATTCCGGCCAGGGTCAGTCCGGAGAGCAGGCCGCCGATTCCCAGGTGCAGGGCGAACCAGGCGGCGGAGCGGGCCCGGGCGCCGGGCGCGGTGGCGCGTCCGGTACGGAGCCGGGCGAACGGGCCGCCGAGCAGCACCCGGGCCGCGTTGCCCTCGATCACCCGTACGGCGGGGACCGCGGCGGCCACGGCAGCGGCGATCGGCAGGGCGGCCAGGAACGACAGCAGTGCCACGGGCAGCGTGGCGGTGGCCCGGCCACGCGTGGCGATCCCGGCGACGACCAGGGTCAGCATCAGGAACGGCATCGCCAGCGCACCGCCGAGGATCAGGTGGACCCAGCGCAGGCGGACCTGCCGCCCCCAGAGGGAGGCGGCAAGGCGGCGGAGTGCGGTGGCGGCCATTGCTTGATCCTCTCAGCCCGGCGCGGCTACGCCGAGGTCCTCGCCCGGTTCGCAGCGAGTCCTTCGAGCAGCACCACCAGGGTGAGCAGGGCGAGCAGTGCCCCGTCCAGGGTCTGGAAGACGACGGTCAGCGAGACCAGCGGGGTGGGCCGGTTGGACTGGGACGGGTGCTGGAAGGGCGACAGGGCCAGCGCCAGGCTGCCCCACAGCCCCCAGGCGAAGAGCGAGCCGCTGCCCAGCCAGGCGGCGGCCAGCGGCACCCACAGCCGGACCCTGCCGCGGCGGCGGACCAGTACCAGCGTGCCGGCCGCGGCGGTGAGCGCCAGCAGCCCGAAGACGAGTTCCTCGGTCTGCCCGGTGACGGTGCGCCCGGCGACGGCGTCGGCGTTCAGTCCCGCCGTGCCGCCCCCGGCCCAGTACAGGTCCACGGCACCGATCAGCACCGCGATCGCGGCCAGGCCGTTGCCGAGCACCCGCTGCACCGGTGCCAGCGCGCCGGCCCCGAGGCCGCGAACCCGCTCGCTGAACAGCCGCGGCCACCGCGCCCGCAGATGCAGCACGAACGCGGTGACCAGGCCCAGCCCCTGCCCGGTGAACCCGGCGTAGACCACGCCGTACACCCACGGCTGCAGGAAGCTGTCGGAACTCGCGCTGACCGGGGAGCCGCTGACCGCGGTGGCCAGGAAGCCGAGCGGCGCGGCGAGGGCGATGGTGCCGAGGAGTCCGGTGGCCACCCACATCGGGAACACCAGCAGCCAGACCGGGGTGCGCAGGCCCCAGCGGTAGGTGAGGGTGAGCGCGACGGCCATCGCGAGTGCGTCCATGCCGACGGTGAGCAGGTTGAGTGCGTAGAGGGTGCTGCTCCCGGCGATGCTCGCGTCCGTGATGCCGATGCCGCTGCCGCAGAGCCAGGCGGCCTTGAGACCGAGGTACGGCAGCATGCAGGCGACGGTCGCCCAGCAGACCATCACCCGGGCCCGTCGATTCTCTCCTGCGGGAATCGCCGCCGTGGGAATCTCCGCCGTGGGAATTTCTGTCCGTTGCGTCATGCCTTCCACCATCGCGACCGTGCTGCCCCGGCACCTCCCCCACAGCGGGCCCGTCCCTCCCCCGCACGGGGGATCCGCAGGCTGCCGCGCGAGTGTCCGGGATTCCGGTTTGACGCGTCGCGGCCGCTGTGGAGAGGCTGAGCGCGGTCTACGACGGAGGAATTGAGAGTGACTCAGGCACAGCAGCGGGAAACGCGGGCGGCGGGCGCCCTGGTCGGTTCGGCGGTCGGCGACGCCCTGGGCGCGCCGTTCGAGTTCGGCCCGGCCGGCGACTTCAGCCAGCGGTTCCCGCGCGGGGGCGGCGCGCAGGAGATGTGCGGGGGCCGGGGCTGGGCCCCCGGCGAGGGCACTGACGACACCCAGATGGCACTGATGGTGGCCGACTCCCTGCTGGCGCAGGGCGGCCTGGACGAGTCGGACGTCTTCGAGCGCTTCAAGCGCTGGGCGCATGCCGGCCCCAAGGACATCGGCCTGCAGACCCGGGCCGTGCTCGATTCCGGCCTGCCCTGGGACAGGTCGGCCACCGATTTCAGCGCGCGCAACCGGCACTCGGCCGGCAACGGTTCGCTGATGCGCTGCGCCACCAGTGCCGTCTACTTCGCCCCGCTCGGACGCGCCGCCACCATGGACGCGGCTCGCCGCCTCTCCGCGCTGACCCACGGCGACCACGCCGCCGGCGAGGGCTGCGCGGTGCTGCACGAGCTGGTGCGGGTCGCGCTGGACGGCCGGGATCCGCTGGCCGCGCTGGACGACACGCTGGCCCTGGTCCACGCCGAGCACCGGGACCGCTGGGCCGTCGTGCTGGCCCCGGACTGGCATCCCGGCCTCGCCACCGAGCCCAACGGCGCGGTGTGGCCGACCCTCGGCAGCGCGGTGTGGGCGCTGCGCACCACCGGCTCGTTCGAGGACGGGCTGCGCGCCGCCGTCGACCAGGGCTGGGACACCGACACCGTGGCCTGCGTGACCGGCATCCTGCTGGGCGCGGTGCACGGCCTGGACGCGGTGCCGGCCCGCTGGCGCGAGCCGTTGCACGTGCCGCTCCCCGGCTGGCCCGACGCCCCGCGCCGTGACGCCGACCTGGTCGCCCTCGCCGCCACCCTCCTCACCTCCGCCACCCCGTAGTCCATGGCGTAGCCGAGGACGGACAGGCCAGGCCGCACCGCAGTCCAACTGCGGTGCGGCCTGGCCTGTTTTGCGCTGTCCGCCCGCTTTCCGTGCCAGTGCCAGCAGTTGCCGCACTTCTCCGGTCACACCGGTGCCGACCTGTGGGTTCTTCCGGAGTTGTCGGTCCGTCAACCAGGCTTTTGCTGCTGCTGGTTGACAGCATCGCAGTGCCAGAGTTCTATAGTGCTAGGAAGCTAGATGAATGAGGTCACGGTGATCGAGTTTCACGTCGAGGCCAGATCCGGCGTCTCGCCCTACCTGCAGTTGGTCCACCAGGTACGGCAGGCCCTGCGACTCGGCCTGCTGTCCGAGGGGGACCGCCTGCCGACGGTCAAGGACGTCGCGGCCAAGGTCGCGATCAACCCCAACACCGTGCTCAAGGCCTACCGGCAGTTGGAGAACGAGGGCCTGGTCTCGCCCAAGCCCGGGGTCGGCACGTTCGTGACCGGCACGCTCGGTGACACCGCCGTGTCGGAGCACGAGCCACTGCGCCAGGAGCTTCGGCAGTGGCTGGCCAGGGCCCGGGGCGTCGGCCTGGACGAGGAGAGCATCGAGGCCCTGTTCCTGACGACCTTTCGCAGCGCCACCGAAGAGGAGAGATGACCGCGATTCTGGAAGCCCGAGGTCTGGGCAAACGCTACGGCCGCCGACAGGCGCTGTCCGACTGCACCGTGAGCGTGCCGACCGGCCGGGTCGTCGGGCTGGTCGGTCCCAACGGGGCCGGCAAGTCGACCCTGTTGCAACTCGCCTGCGGCATGCTCACCCCCACCTCCGGGACCATCGAAGTCCTCGGCGAACGTCCCGGATCCAGCCCGGCCCTGATGGCCAGGGTCGGATTCGTCGCCCAGGACACCCCCACCTACGCCGCGCTGACGATCGCCGACCACCTGCGGCTGGGGGCCAGGCTCAACCCCAGCTGGGACCGGCAGTTCGCCGAGCGCCGGATCAACGATCTGGGCCTCGAGCCCGCCCAGCGCGCCGGCAAGCTCTCCGGCGGGCAGCGCGCCCAGCTGGCGCTGACCCTCGCCGTGGCCAAGCGGCCCAACCTGCTGATCCTCGACGAGCCGGTCGCCGCCCTGGACCCGCTGGCCCGGCGCGGCTTCCTGCAGAGCCTGATGGAGTTCGTGGCCGAGGACGGCGCCACCGTCGTCCTCTCCTCGCACCTGGTCACCGACCTGGAACGGGTCTGCGACCACCTGATCGTGCTCGTCGGCTCCCGGGTGCAGGCCGTCGGTGACATCGACGACCTGCTGGCCACCCACTTCCGGCTGACCTCGGCCCGCCGCTCCGCCGAGTCCCTGCCCGAGGGGATGGAGGTCATCCAGGCCGACCACACCGACCGCCAGAGCACCTTCGTCGTCCGTTCCGCCACCGCGATCCACGATCCCTCCTGGACCCTGGAGCCGCTCAACCTGGAGGACCTGGTCCTCACCTACATGACCCAGGCAGCTGCCGGCTCCCGGACCGACACCCGCCCCGCACTGGAGACACAGCGATGATCTGGCTGACCTGGCGTCAATCCCGCGCCCAGATAACGGCGGTACTCGCCGCCCTGGCCGTGGTCGCGATCTACCTCGCGACCACCGGCACGCAGTTGCACAACGCCTACCACAACGCCCTCACCGCCTGCGGGAACGGCGGCTGCGGCTCCTCCATCTCGCAGCTGACCGACCAGTACAAGCTCCCCTACTACCTCGCCGGCGGCCTGCTGCTGCTCCTGCCCGGCGTGATCGGGGCCTTCTGGGGCGCACCGCTGATCGCCCGCGAACTGGAGACCGGCACCCACCGGCTGGTCTGGAACCAGAGCATCACCCGCGCCCGCTGGCTCACCGTCAAGCTGCTGTTCGTCGGCCTGGCCACGGTCGCCGCCAACGGTCTGCTCAGCCTGCTGGTGTCCTGGTGGTCCGTCCCGCTCGACCAGATCAACCAGAACCGGTTCACCCCCCTGCTGTTCGACGTCCGGGGTGTCGTCCCGCTCGGCTACGCCGCGTTCGCGTTCACCCTCGGCGCCTGCGCGGGGCTGTTCATCCGCCGCAGCCTGCCCGCGGTGGCCGCCACGCTGCTGGTGTTCGCCGCCGTCCAGTTCCTCATGCCGCTGGCCGTCCGGCCGCACCTGGAGGCACCGGTCCGCACCGACATCGCGCTCAACGCCGAGGCCGTCAACTCCGCCAACCTCCTGGGAACCACCGGCAAGGGACCCGACGCCCCGCTGGTGGCGAACCTGACCGTGCCCAACGCCTGGGTCGTGTCCGGCACCACCCCCGTGCTCAACTCCGCCGGACACCAGGTCAACAACAAGGACATCTGCGCGTCGGGATCCCAGTCCAGGTGGTCCAGTTGCGTCGCGTCGGCCGGTCTGAAGGTACCGGTGTCCTACCAGCCCGGCGACCGCTACTGGACCTTCCAGTGGTACGAGACGGCGATCTACCTCGCCCTGTCCGCGGGCCTGGCCTGGCTCTGCTCCTGGCGCCTGCTCCGCCGCCTGGCCTGACCGGCGAGCATCGTCCCGACGAGGGGTGTGGCCGAAGCCAACGCAACTGGCTTCGGCCACACCCCGACTCTACGGCCACCCGCCGGGCGTTACTTCGCCAGCCGGCCCAGCAGGGAGGAGGCGGCGGCGATGCCCAGCGCGGCCGCCACGACCAGGACGGTCATGTCGGTCAGCAGATGCGCCGGGCTGCCGAGCAGCAGTCCGCGCAGTGCGTCGACCTGGTAGCTCAGCGGGTTGGCCTTGCTGACGGCCTGCAGCCAGCCGGGCATGATCGAGACCGGGTAGAGCGCACTGGAGCTGAAGAACAACGGCATGGTGATGGCCTGGCCGATGCCCATCAGCCGGTCGCGGGTCAGCACGATCCCGGCGATGGTCATCGACAGGCAGGAGAAGAACGCCCCGCCGAGCACCACCACCGCGGCCACGGCGATCAGCTTCAGCGGGTTCCAGGTCATGCCCACGCCGAGGACCGCGGCGAAGACCACCACCACCAGGGCCTGGATCACCGCCTTCACCCCGGCCGCGAAGGCCTTGCCGGTGACCAGGGCGGCCCGCGGCGTCGGGGTGACCAGCAGTTTGGTGAGGACGCCGGAGTCCCGCTCCCAGATGATCATGATGCCGTAGAAGATGGCGATGAACATCGCGGACTGGGCGATGATGCCGGGCGCCAGGAAGTCCAGGTACGGGGTTCCGCCGGTGGGGATGGCGTGGATCCGGTTGAAGGTCTCGCCGAAGATCAGCAGCCACAGCGCCGGCTGCACCGCGCGGGTGTAGAGCTCGGTGCGGTCGTGGCGCAGCTTCTGCAGCTCCACCGCGCACATCGCGCCGACCCGGGCCGGCAGCACCCGCCACCGGCTGCGCGGCTGCGGCGGGACCAGCAGCAGCTTCAGCACCGGCGGTGGACCGGCGGCCTCAGCCGACGCGACTGGCGGTGTTGCGGGTACGACGGACATCGCGGAAGCTCTCCCCTTCATCCTGGCCGTTGGCGGCAGTGCCCTGCAGGCCACTGCCGGCGTGGTGGCGGAACACGTCCTCCAGCGTCGGGGCGGCCGGCTCGCCGGCGCCCTGCGGCTGCTGCGCCCTGAGCTGTTCCATCAGGTCGGCCTTCAGGCGCTCGGGGGTACCGACGGCGCGGATCCGGCCTCGGTGCATCAGCGCGACCCGGTCGCAGTAGTGCTCCGCCTCGTCCATGTAGTGGGTGGTGACCAGCACGGTCATCCCGGTGGCCCGGCGGATCTCGCCGATCCGGTCCCAGACGCTGGTGCGCGCGATCGGGTCCAGGCCGATCGTCGGCTCGTCCAGGATCAGCAGCCGGGGCGCGCTGACCAGTGCCTGGGCCAGCTCCAGCCGGCGGATCATGCCGCCGGAGAAGGTCCCGGCGAGCCGGTCCGCGGCCTCGGTGAGCGACACCGCCGCCAGCGCCTCGGCGACCCGCTCGGCCCGCTCCCGGCGCGGGACGTCGAAGACCCGCGCGAACAGGGCGACGTTCTCCCGTCCGGTCAGCCCGGCGTCGGCGGACAGCTGCTGCGGCACGTAGCCCAGCAGCCGGCGCACGGCCATCTTCTCGACGGCGGTGTCATGGCCGAAGACGTGGATCATCCCGGCCGGCACCGGCAGCAGCGTGGTGACGGCGCGGATCGCCGTGGTCTTGCCCGCCCCGTTCGGTCCGAGCAGGCCGAAGACCTCCCCGGCCCGGACGGTCAGGTCCATGCCGTCCACAGCCCTGGTCGCGCCGAAGGAGTAGCTGAGTCCGGTGCACCGGACCGCCGCCGTCCCGTCCTGATCGCCGCTGCTCATACCGTCCCCAATCACGACGTCGACCCCGCTCACGACGTGGTCCCCGCTCATGGCGCCTCCAGGTCCGCGTGCAGGCCGGCGGCGAGCCTGCGCAACGAGGGCAGCGCGGCGGCGATGGCCGCCTGGTCCTCCGGGGCGAGTCCGGCGACCTGCTCACGGACCAGGGCGCTGCGCCGGGCGTCCCAGTCGCCGAGCCGGGTGACCGCCTCCCGGGTGACGGTGAGCCGGACCGCCCGACGGTCCTGCGGATCCGGCTCGCGGGTCAGCAGGCCGACCGAGACCAGCTGGTTGACCAGTGTGGAGACGGAGTTCCCGGCGAGGTGCAGTTCCCTGGCCGCGCCGGAGACCCCGATCCCGGGCTGCGCCAGGACCAGCCGCAACAGCTCCACCTGCGCCCCACGCAGGCGGGGCCCGGCCAGATCCCGGCGCAGTCGGCGGCGGATCAACCGTTGCACGCCGACCAGGACTTCGGCCACATCCTCGACCGGCTCCTGATTACCCATACGGTCATTTTAGCTCTCAGTAAGAGGTATCTGTCGAGGGTGCACAGAACACATTCCCGGGACTCATGAAGCTCTCAGGAACCTCCCACAGCTCCTTCACGGCCCGCTCGCATCATCGCTAGCAGGCAATCGGCACCGCTCATCCCTCGGAGCGTGCCTTTTCTGCCTTTGGGGTAAGGAGCGCTACATGCCAGACGCCGAATCAGGGACGGAAGTTGAGCCAGGGGCCCGTACGGCCCGCCTCGCCACGCGGCGTCGGATCGCGGCCGGCGTGTCCCTGGCGGTGCTGCTGGGCACCGGCAGCTTCGTCGCGGCGACCACCGCGGGCGGGGTGAGCGCGAGCCGGCTGCTGCGGGCGGTGGACGCCTCCTCCAGCGAGCCGATCCCCTCCGCGACCGCGAAGCCGACCGCCTCGGCGCGGAGCAGCAGGAGCCCGTCCGCCGCGAAGGGCTCCAGCGGCACCGGCGCCATGGTCAGGCCGTCCGCGACGGCCCCGGCGGCGGTGCCCTCCGGCCCGGTCGCCGGCACCGGCACCGGCCCGGCCCCCGCCTCGGCCGCACCGGCCGCGAAGGTCGACGCGCCGCCGACCACCCCCGACGGGCAGACCCTCACCCTGGCGCAGGACCAGCAGCCCAGCCAGGTCGGCGCGGTGTTCCAGGGCAGTCTCGCGTCCGGCCACAACTGCACCGCCAGCGTGGTGGACAGCCCGGCCGGCGACATGATCGTGACCGCCGCGCACTGCCTGGCCGGCGGCTCGGGCAGCGCCACGTTCGTCCCCGCCTACCGGGACGGCAGCGCCCCGTACGGCGAGTGGCAGATCTCACAAGTGCTGGAGGACTCCGCCTGGACCGGCAGCCAGAACCCGGACGACGACGTGGCCTTCGCCCTGGTGAAGCCGCTGAACGGACGGACTCTGGAGTCCGTCGTCGGCGCGTACAGCCTGGACACCGCGGGGACCAGCAGCGCCCAGGTCCAGATCACCGGCTACCCGGGCACCACGAACGAGCCGATCAGCTGCACCGGGGCGAGCTCGGCGTTCAGCGCCACCCAGCTCACCGTCTACTGCACCGGCTACACCGACGGCACCAGCGGCAGCGGCTGGATATCGGACTACAACCCG
Source organism: Streptacidiphilus sp. EB129 (assembly GCF_041262645.1). Classification (NCBI taxonomy): domain Bacteria; kingdom Bacillati; phylum Actinomycetota; class Actinomycetes; order Kitasatosporales; family Streptomycetaceae; genus Streptacidiphilus; species Streptacidiphilus sp. EB129. Next base: position 77,677 of record NZ_JBGCCS010000024.1, on the reverse strand, counting down.
ACCACCGGGTCCGGGGCCGTGATGGGCGTGATCGGCGGCTACCAGACCGGCGGCGACACCCCGGACGTCTCCTACACCGCGCTCTTCGGCTCCGGCGTCCAGGCCCTCTACGACCAGGCCGTGGCCGTGGGCTGAGCGGCTCCGCAGCCGCATTCTGTGATGATCGCCACACTCTCCGCCGCAGCTCAGGCGGGCAACGGCGGCAGGCCGCCGACCTGCGTCGGTTACTGTCGATCATTCCAGGTGTTGCTGAAAGGAAGCCCTTCATGCCTCGACAGCTGCGGGTCGCGATCGTGGGAGCCGGCCCCGCCGGGATCTACGCCGCCGACGCTCTGATGAAGTCCGACGCCGCCCAGGACCCCGGCGTCTCCATCGACCTGTTCGAGCGCATGCCGGCCCCCTTCGGTCTGATCCGCTACGGCGTGGCCCCGGACCACCCCCGGATCAAGGGCATCGTCACCGCCCTGCACCAGGTCCTGGACAAGCCGCAGATCCGCCTGTTCGGCAACGTCGACTACCCGGGCGACATCAGCCTGGACGACCTGCACCAGTTCTACGACGCCGTAATCTTCTCCACCGGCGCCAGCGCCGACCGCGCGCTCGACATACCCGGGATCGAGTTCGACGGCTCCTACGGCGCCGCCGACTTCGTCTCCTGGTTCGACGGCCACCCCGACGTGCCGCGCGAGTGGCCGCTGGACGCGGAGAAGGTCGCCGTCCTGGGCGTCGGCAACGTCGCCCTCGACGTGGCCCGGATCCTCGCCAAGACCGCGGACGAGCTGCTGCCCACCGAGATCCCGCCGAACGTCTACGACGGGCTGGCCGCGAACAAGGTCGTCGAGGTGCACGTCTTCGGACGGCGCGGCCCGGCCCAGGCGAAGTTCAGCCCGATGGAGCTGCGCGAGCTGGACCACTCGCCCACCATCGAGGTCATCGTCAACCCCGAGGACATCGACTACGACGACGGCAGCATCGCCACCCGGCGCGCCAGCAAGCAGGCCGACATGGTCGCCTCGACCCTGGAGAACTGGGCGATCCGCGATGTCGGCGACCGCCCGCACAAGCTGTTCCTGCACTTCTTCGAGTCCCCCACCGAGGTCCTCGGCGAGGACGGCCGAGTGGTCGGCCTGCGCACCGAGCGCACCCGGCTGGACGGGACCGGCAATGTCGTCGGCACCGGCGAGTTCCACGACTGGGACGTGCAGTCGGTCTACCGCGCGGTCGGCTACCTGTCCGAGGAACTGCCGAAGCTGCCGTTCGACACCCTGGCCGGAACCGTCCCGCACCAGGCCGGGCGGGTCGTCGAGGGCGACGAGCAGCTGCCCTCGACCTACGTCACCGGCTGGATCAAGCGCGGTCCGGTGGGCCTGATCGGACACACCAAGGGCGACGCCAACGAGACGGTCGCCAACCTGCTCGCCGACCACCGGGCCGGCCTGCTGCGCACCCCGTCCGCGCCCGAGGAGGACGCGGTGACCGCGTTCCTCGCGGAGCACGGCGTCCGCTACACCACCTGGGACGGCTGGTACGCGCTGGACGCGGCCGAGCGCGCGCGGGGCGAGGCCGAGGGCCGCGAGCGGGTGAAGATCGTGCCGCGCGAGGAGATGCTTCGCGCGAGCGGCGTCTGAGCGGCACACGCCAACAGCGCGGGGCCCGGCCGCATCGGCCGGGCCCCGTGACGTGCGACGGGTGCGCCGCCCGTCAGAACAGCGAGTGCTGCTCCTCCCGCGCCGGACGGCGACGACCCGCGAGCCGGCACTGGCAGCGGGCCGCGCCGCCGACGGAACGCCCCGTCCGCGCGGACGCCGCAGCTACCCGTCGATGATCTGTGCGGCGTGATCGGGGACGTAGAGCTGCTCGTCGCGCGGGGGCCGCTGGTAGCCGCGTGGGGCCGGACGCTTCGGGAAGGACAGCGGCTCGCTCGGGACCGCGTGGTAGGGGACGGCGGAGAGCAGGTGCGCGATCATGTTGATCCGGGCCCGCCGCTTGTCCTCGCTCTCGACCACGTGCCAGCGTGCCTCCGGGATGTCGGTGTGCACGAACATCTCGTCCTTGGCCCGGGAGTAGTCCTCCCAACGGGTGATGGACTCCAGGTCCATGGTGGAGAGCTTCCAGCGGCGCATCGGATCGTCGCGCCGGGCCCGGAACCGCCGCTCCTGCTCGGTGTCGCTCACCGAGAACCAGTACTTGAGCAGATGCACGCCGTCCTCGACCAGCATCCGCTCGAAGATGGGGCACTGGTGCAGGAAACGGTGGTACTCGTCCTGGGTGCAGAAGCCCATGACCCGCTCGACTCCGGCCCGGTTGTACCAGCTGCGGTCGAACAGCACGATCTCACCTGCGGCGGGCAACTGCTCCACGTAGCGCTGGAAGTACCACTGACCGCGCTGCCGTTCGGTCGGCGCGGGCAGGGCGGCGATCCGGGCGACGCGCGGGCTGAGGTACTCGGAGACCCGCTTGATCGCACCGCCCTTGCCCGCCGCGTCCCGGCCCTCGAAGACCACCACGACCCGGGCGCCGGTGCTGCGGACCCACTCCTGCAGCACCACCAACTCCCCCTGCAGCCGTTCGAGTTCCTGCTCGTAGGGCTTGCGTGGAAGCTTGGCGGGGGCCTGCTCGGCCGCGTCGCCGGCGGGCTTCTTCGACGTACCACCGTGTTGCTTGCCGGTTTTGTGCTTGTCCGTCACCTGTCGCGACCCCTCGTTCTCCCGACGCTGTCCCGTCACGGTACGGCCTGGCGGCCCGCGACGCCTCCGGGCCCCGACTCCGGGCCCCGCCGACCGTGTCCGAGGGGGCTGGCAGACTGTGACGGTGACCAGCAGCAATCCTTTCGTCGACCGCGCGGACGACCGCGACGCCGCGCCCCAGTTCGTGCTCCCGCTCCTGGTGCGGATCGAACGCAACGACCCGCCCGCCCACACCGACGCCCTGGAGACGGCGGCCCGCGCGGTGCTGGCGCTGCTCTCCGACGAACGCTCCGGCTCGCGCCCCGCCACCGGCACGGACGGCGCGGACGCGGACGGCGGGGAGGTCGACGGCGGTGAGGTCGACGGCGAGTGGGCCCAGGCCGTCCGGGACTGGCAGGACGCCCGGATCCGAAAGGTCGTCCGGCGTGCGCGCGGCTCGGAGTGGCTGCGGGCCGCCGAACTCCCGGGGATCACCCTCACCGGCAAGTCCGCCGAAGTACGGGTGTTCCCGCCGGTGCCGCTGGACGGCTGGCCGCGCGAGCTGGTGAAGCTGCAGGTGTCCGGCACCGAGCTGACCGATCCTGAGCCGCCCGCCGAGCCCGACCCCGGCGTCCCGGTGCTATGGCTGAATCCCGACCCCGCCGTCGCGATGTCGACCGGCAAGGCCATGGCGCAGGCCGGGCACGGCGCGCAGCTGGCCTGGTGGGCGCTGTCCGACGCGGACCGCGCGGCCTGGCGCGACGCCGGCTTCCCGCTCGCGGTACGGACCGCGCCTGTCGAGCGCTGGGCCGAACTCACCGCCTCGGGGCTGCCGCTGGTCCGCGACGCGGGCTTCACCGAGATCGCGCCGGGCTCGTGCACGGTCGTCGCCGAACACCCCGCCCTGCGCGGCCGGTGACCGCTGCGGAAACCTCGCGGAGGACCTCACCGGCCGCCGGGCGCAGACCTCGGCGGGACTTTGGCAGGACTTTGGCAGGGCCCCGGTGGGGACCTTGGTCCCCACCGGGGCTCAGACCACCGCAGAGCGGCGGCGACTGGGCGGCGAACACCGGCAACGGCTTCTCCGGCGGCCTGCAGTTCACCCCGTCCACCTGGGCGGCCTTCGGCGGCACCCAGTACGCCGCCAGCGCGGACCAGGCCAGCCAGGGCCGGCAGATCGCCGTCACCGAGAACGTCCTGGCCGCCCAGGGCCCCGGCGCCCGGCCGACCTGCGGCGCCACGGCCGGCCTGACCGCCGGCGGCAGCCCCGCCACCGTCGACACCACCAGCACAGCCGGCACCACCCCGAGCAGCAACACCACCAGCGGCGGCGCCGCCGACGCCCCGGCCGCGCCTGCCACCACCTCCCCGGTCACCACCGCGGCGGCTGCCGCCCCCGCCACCGCGAAGGCCTCCGCCGGCAGCTACACCGTCCGGGCCGGCGACACCCTCAGTGCCATCGCCGCGGCCCACGGCACCAGCGTGGACGCCCTGTTCACGGCCAACCACGCCACCATCGGCGGCAACCCGAACCTGATCCTGCCCGGCCAGACCCTCAGCATCTGACCGGTACCACCGCCCGGCCGGACCACCGTCCGACCAGCACCGGCACCTGACGCTCAGTCAGTATTTCGCCCCACCCGACCGGCCGGCTCCTCAGGAGCCGGCCGGTCGTCGTGCGTGTGGCGACACCGGTCCATGGCGGACCGCGGCAGGTCGAACGCGAAACAATCCCCAGCGGAATCCCACCGTTCGCACGGCGCCCACCCGCCCGCCTTTCGGTGTACATGCCGATGTTTCCCGGCGCGCCACCCCCGCGACCTCGGGGTCTACCCCTCCTCGGCCCGCAGGAATTCCGGAAATCTCCCGGGGAAATAGCACGAGCTACGCGCGTAGGAATGCCCGGGCAAATGCCGGCAGATGCGGAACGGAGCCATCCAGTCCTGTCGAGGGAATTCCAGTAATAATCGGGAATTATTGGAGCCCGGACTGCCACAGCAGCCCCCAGCAGGGAACACGATGGCCGAGAACCACCCTCTTGACCCCGATCTGAGCCCTGGCTACGTTCTCATCCAGCAGAAACCACTTGGTGTGGTGGCACATAGTGCCGCCAATGCCGTGAAGGTCCTGTGAACCATTCCCGCTCAGGTTCAGCGCTATCCGGAAATACCGGGCACGGCACCCCCACCCGCCCAGCACACCCCGCCGGGCTCCGCCGGGCCCCACCGCACCGCCCCGTCGACAGACCCCACTCGAAGGGCACTACGTTGCTGCGTTCCGTCACCGCCGGCCGTTCCTCCCGCTACCGCAAGGCGGCTCTCGTCGCCGCCTCCGCCGCCGCGCTCGCCACGTCCGGCCTGCTGGCCGCCGCCCCGGCCAACGCGACCACCCCGCTCAGCCACCACATGCGCACCCACGGTGCGCACGCCAACGCCGCGGCCGCCGCGTCCGGCAACAACCTGGCGTACGGCGGCGGGAACGTCGTCACCCACCCGACGGTCTACATCGTCTACTGGGGCAACCAGTGGGGCACCGGCTCCACGGTGACGAACGACGCCTCCGGCGAGGCGAAGCTGCAACTGTCCTTCTTCCAGCACGCCTACGGCAGTGGCGACAGCTTCACCAACTCGCAGACGCAGTACTGCGAGGGCGTCGCGGTCGGCACCACGCAGTGCAACGGCGCCGGCACGGCGGTCGGCCACCCGGCCGCGAACCCCGTCGGCGGCACCTGGCTCGACAGCTCCGCCAAGACCTCGCGCACCCCCTCCGACGCCGCCATCGCGGCCGAAGCCGTCAAGGCCGCCGCGCACTTCGGCGTCTCCGGCGACAACGTCCAGATCATCGTCGACGTCCCGCACGGCTCCGTGCCCAGCGGCTTCAAGACCCAGTACTGCGCCTGGCACGACCACACCACCACCGCGTCCGGCGCCGACCTGCCCTACACCAACTTCCCCTACATCACCGACGCCGGGTCCGGCTGCGGCGCCAACTTCGTCGCCACCGGCAGCAGCGGCGTGAGCGGCGCGACCGAGGGCGTCACCATCGTCGGCGGTCACGAGTACGCCGAGACCCTGACCGACCCGGCGCCCAGCAGCGGCTGGGTCGACTCGACCGGTGCCGAGACCGGCGACAAGTGCGCCTGGATCTCCAGCGGCCAGGGTGCCTCCTCGATCACCTCGCTGAACGGCACCAACTACGCCGTCCAGTCGCTGTGGAGCAACAACTTCAGCGGTGGCGCCGGAGGGTGCGTCACCTCCTACACCAGTGCGAGCAACCAGCACTGACCGAAAGTCCGGTCACACCGAACCGCTGCCGCGGTCCCCGGGTCGTCCCCAGGGGTCGCGGCAGCACCCGCTCCAGCCCCGCGCGAAGGGTCCCCCGTGACGCCGTCCACCCCCGCCGCAGCCGCCGCCCGCCGCCCGCGTCCCTTCTTGGGACATCGCAGCCCGACACCTCGCAGCCGGACGCATCGCAGCCGGTCCCGCCGCTCGGCGTCGGTCCTGGTCCTGCTCGCGGTCGCGGCCCTGACCGCGGGCTGTTCGGGCGGTGGGTCCGACGTCACCGCGGCGGCCGCCACGACGCCGCCACCGGCCTGCAAGCCGCCGGCGCCGGCCGTACTCCCGCACTCCGCCGGGACCCTGGACCAGACCTCCACCGGAGCGTTCTGCCTGCCCGTGGGCCAGAGCATCGACGTCTTCCTCACCGCGCCGAACACCACCGCCCCGCAGAGCGACCGGTGGGCCGAGGTCGCCAGTTCGGACTCCGCCGTGCTCAGCCCCGGCAACACCGGCGTGCTGACCGCGCCGCTCGGGGTCACCCCGGGCGTCTTCGTCGGCGCCGTGCCCGGCACCTCGGTCCTCAGTAGCCACTCCCCGGACGGCAGGGCCTGGCAGGTGACCGTGGTGGTGCGCTGAGCACGGAACTCGCCCGCCCGGCGCCGGAATTGCGCTCGACCGAGCCGCCGCGACGTTCTAGCCTGCGGGCCTATGAGTACCAGGATGCGTGATATCGCGACCCTCAACGAGCAGATCGCCGCCGAGGGGCACTACCGGACCGAGGACGGCACCGAGGTCTCGATCCGGACCGCGCTGGACGCCGCGGCGGCCGGGACCCGCTGCCACCAGCCGGACGACCGGCTCGACCCGCCCGCGGCGGCGATCACGACGGGCACGACCGGCGCGGCGGACGGGGCGGCGACAAGCTTCGAGGTGACGGCGGAGTCCAGTCTGCAGGCGGCGCGGCGGATGTGCGGGGGCGGTCCCGGCGAGGTCGCGGTGCTGAACTTCGCCTCCGCGCGCAACCCCGGCGGCGGCTACCTGGGCGGCGCGAAGGCCCAGGAGGAGGACCTGTGCCGGCAGGCGCTGCTGTACTCCTGCCTGATCCAGGCGCCCGAGTACTACGAGGCGCACCGGGCCAGCACCAACCTCCTCTACAGCGACCGGGTGATCTGGTCTCCTCGGGTGCCGGTGCACCGGGGCGACGACGGACGGCTGCTGGCGGAGCCCTGCCCGGTCTCCTTCCTGACCTCGCCCGCCCCCAACGCCGGCCAGGTGCTCCGCCGCGACCCGGATGCGGGCGACCGGATCCGCGCGGCGCTGCGCCGCAGGGCCGGCCGGGTGCTGGCCGTCGCGGCGCACCACGGCGTCCGGCGGCTGGTGCTCGGCGCCTGGGGATGCGGGGTGTTCCGCAACGATCCGACGGAGGTGGCGGCGGCCTTCCGGCAGCAGTTGCGGCCCGGCGGCCGGTACGGCACCGCCTTCGACGAGGTGGTCTTCGCCGTCTGGGACCGCGCCACCCCGTCCGCGAACCGGGCCGCCTTCGCCGACGCTTTCGGCTGACCGGTGCGCCCGCCGCGGCCCGGGCGGTCAGGGCGCGGCGGTGACCAGCGTGCCGTCGCGGGAGACCAGTGCGGCGTAGTGGCCGCCGAGGGCCAGCAGCTCGTCGTGCGTGCCGCGTTCGGCGACCCGGCCCCGCTCCAGGACGACGATCTGGTCGGCGTCGCGGACGGTGGAGAGCCGGTGCGCGATGGTGATCGTGGTACGTCCGGCGGAGAGGTGGTCCAGGGCCTGCTGGACGGCCTGTTCGGTCTGGGTGTCCAGGGCGCTGGTCGCCTCGTCCAGGACCAGTACCGGCGGGTCGCGCAGGATGGTGCGGGCGATGGCCAGGCGCTGCTTCTCGCCGCCGGAGAACCGGTAGCCGCGCTCGCCGACCATGGTGTCGTAGCCGTCCGGGAGGGCGGCGATGTGATCGTGGATCTGCGCCGCCCGCGCGGCGGCGTACAACTCCTCGTCGGTCGCGTCCGGCTTGGCGAAGCGCAGGTTGTCGGCGACGGAGGCGTGGAACAGGTAGGTCTCCTGGGAGACCACGCCGACCGCGTCGGCCAGCGCCTCGAAGGCGAGGTCGCGCACGTCGACCCCGTCGATGCTGACCTGACCGTGCGTCACGTCGTAGAGCCGGGGCACCAGGTAGCTGAGGGTGGTCTTGCCGGAGCCGGTCTCGCCGACCACGGCCAGGCTGCTGCCGGCCGGCACGGTCAGGTCGATGCCCTCCAGCGTGGGGCGGGCCTGGGCCGGGTCGTAGCGGAAGCCGACGTCGTGGAAGCGGACCTCGCCGCGCCGCTCCCGTACCGGCAGTGCCCGGGCGTCGGGGCGTTCGGTGATGTCCGGGACCAGGTCGAGGTACTCGAAGATGCGCTGGAACAGCGCCAGCGAGACCTGGACCGACACGCCCACCTGGAGCAGTTGCACGGTGGGCCGGAACAGGTTCTGCTGCAGCGTGGTGAAGGCCACCAGAGTGCCGATGGACACCGTGGCGCCGCCGCTGCCGGCCAGTCCGGCGGCCCAGTAGATCACCGCGGGCATGGCCGCCATCACGATCTGGATGGTCGACTGGCGCCAGCGGCCGGCCATGTCCGCCCGGACCTCCAGCTCCGCCAGCGCGTCGGACTCGCCCGCGAAGTCGGCGCTGAGCGCGCGCGAGCGGCCCATGGTGCGGCCGAGCAGGATGCCGCTGACCGAGAGCGACTCCTGCATGATCGAGGAGATGGCCGCCAGCTGCTTCTGCCGTTCCGTGGCGATCTTGCGGCGCTCGTTGCCGACCCGGCGGCTGATCCAGACGAACAGCGGGAGCAGCAGCAGCGAGACCACGGTCAGCCGCCAGTCCAGCGCGACCATGGCGATCACGGTGGCGATGACGGTGGTGAGGTTGGAGACCAGCGAGGTGGCGGTGCTGGTGACGGTGGACTGCATGCCGCCGATGTCGTTGGCGATCCGGGACTGCACCTCGCCGGTGCGGGTGCGGGTGAAGAAGGCCAGCGGCATCCGCTGCAGATGGGCGTACACGCCGGTGCGCAGGTCGTGCATGACCCGCTGCCCGACGCTGGTGCTCAGGTAGGTCTGCAGGACGTTGAACACCGAGTTGGCGACGGCGATCGCGATCATGCCGAGCGCGAGCAGGCTGAGCAGCCCGGTACGGCGCTGCGGGATCGCGTCGTCCAGGATCGCCCGCAGCAGGAACGGCGAGGCGACCGAGACCAGCGAGGACAGGCCGACGAACACCCCGACGGCGAGCAGCTTGCCGCGGTACGGGTGGAACAGGCGCAGGATGCGGCGCCACTGGGCGGGCCGGCGGGGTGTGCCGGCGTCGCGGGTGGGGGGTGTCCAGTCAGGTCCTGGCGCTCTCATGGGCGACTCCGGAAGGCAGGCGACGGATGGTCGGTGGCAGGCCGACACGAGCAGAACACTCGCACGGCGCACCTTTATTCCAGCTAATAATGAGCTTAGCTCCCTAATCAACGCAAGTCCTTTCCCGCGCACTCGGAACCACCCGCGCGGGGTCTTACGCCCCACGCGCCCGCCGGGAGACGATGGCGGGCATGGATGACGAGGAGGCCGCGCAGGCCCGGCTGACGGCCGCGCGGCTGAGCGCCGAGGGCGTCGTCGGACTGGCGCTGAGCTGGGTGGACAACGCCGGCATCGCCCGGATGAAGGCGGTGCCGCTGCGGCGGCTGACCGAGGCGGTACGGCTCGGCGTGGGCATGTCGCCGGTCTTCGACGTCTTCCTGGTCGACGACTCCGTCACCACCAGCAGGCTGCTCGGCGGACCGGGCGGTGATCTTCGGCTCTTCCCCGACCTCGACCGCGCCGTGCCCCTGGCCGCCCAGCCCGGCTGGGCCTGGGCCCCGGCCGACCGCTACCGGCAGGACGGCACCCCACACCCGGCCTGCCAGCGCCGGTTCGCCAAGCGGATGGCCGACCGGGCCCTGTCGCGCGGGCTGACCTTCCAGGCCGCCTACGAGGTGGAGTGGGTGGTGCAGACGCCGGACGGCAGCAGCCCCACCGACGGCCCCGCCTACGGGCTGCACCGGTTCACCGACCTGTCCGACTACCTGCGCGACGTCCTGCAGGCCCTGGAGGAGCAGCAGTTGGACGTCCAGCAGATCCATCCGGAGTATGCCGCAGGGCAGTTCGAGGTGTCCATCGCGGCCGAGGACCCGGTCGGCGCGGCGGACAGCACGGTCCTGGTCCGGCAGACGATCCGCGCGGTCTCGGCGCGGCACGGCCTGCGGGCCTCGTTCGCCCCCTCGGTCCAGGCCGGAAGCGTGGGCAACGGCGCCCATCTGCACCTCAGCGCCTGGCGCGACGACGTCAACCTGATGTCCGGCGGCGACGGCCGGCACGGGCTCGGCAAGGAGGGCGAGGCCTTCCTCGGCGGTGTGCTGGCGGCCCTGCCCGCGCTGCTCGCACTGGGCGCGCCGGGCGTGGCCAGCTACCTGCGGCTGGTGCCCTCGCACTGGGCCGGGGCGTACCAGTGCTGGGGCCTGGAGAACCGGGAGGCGGCACTGCGGCTGATCGCCGGATCACGGCCGGCCGCCAACGCCGAGGTGAAGTGCTTCGACGGCGCGGCCAACCCCTACCTGGCCGTCGGCGGAGTGATCGCGGCCGGACTCGCGGGCGTCGACTCCGGTGCGACGCTGCCGCCGGAGGTCGAGGGCGACCCCGCACTGCTGGACTCCCCGCCACCGCGCCTGCCGCAGTCGCTGGCTGACGCACTGTCAGCCTATGAGCGGTCCGAGCTGCTGGCCGACGCGCTCGGCGAGACGCTCTTCGAGGCGGTGCGCGCGGTCCGGCAGGCCGAGGTCGAACTGTTCGCGGGCCAGAGCGCGGAGCAGATCAGCGCCGCCACCCGCTGGCGCTACTGAGCAGCGGAGGCCAGGACCCATGCGGCTGATCGACCAGCACTGCCACAGTGTCGTCCACGACGACCTCCCGGACCCGGCCTTCGCCTCGCTGCTCACCGAGTCGGACCGGCCCCCCGCGGACGGCACCAGCCCCTGGGACAGCTCCCTCGGCCTCGCCGTCCGCCGCTGGTGCCCACCGCTGCTGGACCTGGACCCCTACCCCTCCCCGGGCGACTACCTGGACCGGCGACGGGAGTTGGGGCCGGCCGAGAGCACCCGCCGGCTGCTGCGCGGCGCGGGTCTGGAGACCTGCTGCATCGACACCGGCCTCGACACGGCGGCCGGTGCGGCCCTGCTGTCGCTGGACGGCTTCGCGACCGCCTCCGGATCGGCGGTGCGCGAGGTGGTCCGGCTGGAGCAGATCGCCGAGCAGGCCTCGCCCGGAAGCAGCGCCGCGACCTGGGCCGGCCAGGTCGACGCCGCGCTCGCGGCGGCGGTTCGGGACCGCCGGGCCGTCGCGGTCAAGTCCGTCCTCGCCTACCGGCACGGCCTGGACATCACCGCCACCCGCCCGGCCCCGGCCGAGGTCGCCAATGCCGCGAGCGAGTACCTGAGCGCAGCGGAACGGCACGGTTCGCTGCGCCTCGACCATCCGGTACTGCTGCGCCACCTGCTCTGGACGGCGGTCGACCTCGGCCTGCCGATCCAGCTGCACACCGGCTTCGGCGACCCTGACCTCACCCTGCACCGGGCCGACCCCTCGCTGCTGACCGACTTCGTCCGCGCGGTCGAACCCCACGGTGTCCCGCTGGTGCTGCTGCACTGCTACCCCTACCACCGCCAGGCGGCGTGGCTGGCGCAGTCCTTTCCGCACGTGTACTGCGACCTCGGGCTGACCCTCGGTCATACCGGGCTCGGAGCCAGGCCGGTGCTGGCCGAGACCCTCGAACTGGCCCCCTACGGCAAGGTGCTGTTCTCCACGGACGCCTTCGGCCTGCCCGAGCTGTACGTGGTCGGCGTGGCCGCCTTCCGTGACGCCGTCGCCGCCTGGACCGCCGCCCTGCACGCGACCGGCTGCCCGGCCCCCGACAGCGACCGCCTGGCCGCACTCATCGGCGCCGACAACTCCAGGCGACTGTACGGACTCTGAGATCACGTCATCAGCAGCCGTCAGCCACGGCGCCCGTGCCGTACGGATGTTCGGGCACCGCGGTCGCGCCCCTTACGCCGGTGCGCCACCGCGGGGACACTCGAAACGCGTGCACCGACGGAAGGGACCCCTGGCATGGCCGACTCCACCCTGACCGCACCCACCGACCGCTCACCGGAGACCGGCCTGCGCCGGACCCTCAACGTCTGGCAGGCGGTGGGCCTGTCGATGGCCCTGATGGCGCCCAGCATGGCGGTCAACATCAACCCGCAGGCGGCGGCGCCGAGCGTGGGCAGAGCAGTCCCGCTGGCGTTCCTGATCGCCGCCGTCGGCGTGCTGCTGGTGGCGTACGTCTTCGTCCGGCTGTGCCAGTACTACCACCATGCGGGCTCCGTGTACGCGTTCGTCGGCGCGACCCTCGGGCCGCGTACCGGCGTGGTGGCCGGCTGGGGGCTGGTCGGCACGTACCTCTTCTACGGCGTCACCACCTCCTCCGTGGTGGGCATCTTCGGCATGTCCTTCCTGCAGCGCACCGGCCTGTGGTCGAACCCGCCCACGGACGCGCCCTTCATCCTCACCGGCGTGGTGCTGGTGCTCGCCTGCTGGCTGACCGTGGCATCAGTCAGGCGCGGCACCAACGTGCTGCTGACGGTGGAGGGCGCGACCGTCGCACTGATCCTGACCGTCAGCGCGGTGGTACTGGTACGGCTGCTGCTGGGCAACGCACCGGCCGGGCACCGGTTCACCCTGTCGGTGTTCTCGGTGCCGCCGGGCACCGCGCCCTCCGCGCTGTTCCTGGGGGTGGTCTTCGGCTTCCTGTCCTTCGCCGGCTTCGAGGCCGCCTCGACCCTCGGCGAGGAGTCGCTGAACCCGGGCCGGGACATCCCCCGGGCGATTCTCGGCACCACCCTGTTCGGCGGGGCCTTCTTCGTCGTGGTGACCGCCGTCGAGATGATGGGCTTCGGGCCCGACAAATCCGGCGTGGCCGCGTTCGGCACCTCGTCTTCGCTGATCGGCGACCTCGGCACCGGCTACCTCAGCTCCTGGGTCGGCGATCTGGTCACCCTGGGCGCCACCGTGAGCGCCTTCGGCTGCTGCCTGGCCTGTACGGTCGGCTCGGCACGGCTGCTGTTCGCGATGAGCAGGGACGGCTTCGGCGACCGCGGCCTGGGCCGGGTCTCCGGCCTGGGCACCCCGGCCCGCTCGGCGGTACTGGTCAGCGTGTCGATGGCGGCGGTGGTGGGGCTGTGCGTGGGCGCGTTCTCGGCCGTCCCCGAGGACACCTTCGTCTGGGGCGGCACCATCGGGACGCTCATCCTGCTGGTCGCCTACGGGCTGACGACCGTCGGGGCGATCCGGCTGATCTTCGTCCAGCGTCGGATGCCGGTGCCGATGTGGCAGGTCGTCATCCCGCTCGCGGCCCTGGCACTGCTGGGCTACACCCTCTACCGCAATGTGGTGCCCTATCCGGCGTCCGGCCCGGGGCACTGGTTCCCGGTCGTATCGGGCGGCTGGCTGCTGGCCGCCGTGGTCGCGGTGCTGGCGGCACCGGGCACGGCCCGGCGGCTTGGGCGCAGGCTCACCGAGACGGAGAGCCTGCACACCGACCAGCCGCACCGGCACGGCGCGGGCACCGAGGCTGCGGGCACCGACACCGCGGGCACCACCGCCGTGGGCATCGACGCGGCGAGCGCCGACGTCGCCGGCCCCGACCGGACGGACGCCGACGACGCGGACACCGGGCCCGCACCGAGCGGGGCCTGACCAGCCGTCATCCCGCCCGGCCAGCCGTCAGCCCGGCCGGGCGTCAGCCGCCGAGCCGGGCCACCTCCAGCTCGATGGCCTCCTCCAGCAGCCCCCGGGCATGCTCCAGCGGGATGGAGCCGCTGAGCCAGCGCACGCTCAGTCCCTCCAGCAACGCCGTCAGTCGCTCGGCCGCCGCGGCGTGGGCGGGCGCCGGAGCGGTGGGCCGGACCCGTCCCATCAGCTCGGCGATCTCCTGCACCCACTCCAGCGTGGCCTTGGCCAGGTCGTCCCGCAGGTCCGGCTCGAAGACCGCGCTGGCGCGCAGCTCTCCCCAGGCCGTGCTGTTCTCGCGCACGTTCGGGATGTCCTGGAGTTCCAGCAGCAGGGTCTGCTCCAGCTCCGCCCGGGCGTCCAGCGGCGGCGCACCGGGGGCCCGCTCGGTGGTGTAGCGCTCGGCGCGTTCGCTGATGAACTCCAGCGTCCGGCGCAGGATCCCCGCACGGTCGGTGAAGTGGTAGTAGATCAGCGAGGTCGACACCCCCGCTTCGGCTGCGAGTTCCTCCACGCGGAGGCCACGGACGCCACGGCGCGCGATGACCCGCGTGGCGGCTTGCAGGATTGCTGTTCGACGGTCTGCCACAGCGGCACCCTACCGTGCCCGAGCAGCTCGGAAAGACACCTTCCTGTCTGAATTTTCAGCCACTCGACCCGGTCCCCATCGACCCCCGTTCACCGCGGGAGGGCAGCTTCGGGTCGCCGACGACCGAAATCATCGACTGAAAGTTCAGTAAACGCGGACCCGGACCGCCCACGCCCGGTCCCGGACCGGGGCCGGGCGGGTTCCCGTACCTGCTACTCGACGGTGACCGGGCCCCTGGCGGTCTCGAAGGCCACCGCGACCAGCCCGGGTTCCTCGTCGTCCGCCCAGGTCACGTCGGTCTGGTCGAGCGGATGATCGGCCGGCTCGCCCAGGAAGTCGGAGATCACCTTGGAGTCGCCGGCGATGGTCAGCCCGGTGATCCTGGTGGTGGTACGGGGCTGGGCCGAGGGGATCTCCGCCGGCTCGACCAACCACTGCAGGAAGTACGGCAGTTGCGGATCCTCCATCAGCTCCAGCAGGCCCAGCTGCTTCCAGCGCAGGTCGAACCCGTCCGGCCGGACCCGGTGCCCCTCGGCCGCCGGGCGGCCCAGCCGGGTCTCGACCGGGCCGATGTCGTCGACCGAGACCACCCAGCCCAGCCAGCCTCCGCCCTCCTCGGCCCGCTTCGCCACGGCCCGTCCGAACGGGGCCCGGTCGGCAGCGGGGTGGTCGAGAGTGGTCACCACCTCGACGTAGGTGCCGCCGGCCAGCGGGAGCACGAAGTTCCTGGTGCCGAAGCGTGGGTGCACGCCGCCGTCCATGAAGGCCGCGCCCAACGCGGAGCCGAGGCGCTGGACGGTGTCGACGAAGCTGTTCCGTCCTACCGCGTAGGAGACGTGGTCGAGTCGCATACGACCATCATCACCCGTGCTCCCGCTCGTCCCCCGCAGCGACACCGCCGCAGCGCTCGGCGAGGTCGTGCAGCGCGTCGTAGAGATCCGGATGCTGGATCTCGTCGATCAGGTGGTCCTGCTCCGGATCGCCGCTCGTGGGGATCCCCTGCACCGCGGGGCTGTGGGCGTCCGCGTACTGCTGTGCGTTCATGAGGCACTTCTCCTGGACCGTCGTCTACCCGTATAGACCGTCTACCCGTTTAGACGTATGGACGCGCTGGTTGGTTCGCTGTCGCCGCCCCGTAGAAGGGGGTGGCTCCGAGTGGCGATTGCGTCGCTCCGGGTGAAGAGTGGTCCCCGTGGGGGACTTCCGCCTGGAGGCGATCACATGCCCGACATCAACGCACCCTACGCTCCCGGCACCCCGTGCTGGGTCGATCTCATGGCCAAGGACCAGCGTGCGGCCATGGACTTCTACAAGGACCTCTTCGGCTGGCAGGGCGAGATGGGCCCGGCCGAGTTCGGCGGCTACGCCGTGATGGAGCACCGGGGCCGCGCGGTCTGCGGCATCGGCCCGGCGATGGCGCCCGAGGGCGCCCCCGAGCCGCCGCACGTGTGGACCACCTACCTGGCCAGCGACGACGCGGACGCCACCGCCAAACGGGTCACCGACGCGCACGGCACGGTGCTGTTCCCGCCGATGGACGTCGGCCCGCTGGGCCGGATGTTCGTCGCCAGCGACCCGACCGGCGCGGTCTTCGGCGTGTGGGGGCACAAGGAGTTCTTCGGCGCGACCGTGGTCAACGAGCCGGGCACGCTGACCTGGAACGAGTGCAACACCCGCGACGTCCCGGCCGCGTCCGCCTTCTACAAGGCCGCGCTGGACATCACCGCGGAACCGCTGCCGGACATGCCCAGCTACCTCGGGCTGAACGTGGGGGGCAAGACCGTGGGCGGGATGCAGGACATGGCCGCCCAGTTCCCGGCCGACGTGCCCGCGCACTGGATGGCCTGGTTCGCCGTGGACGACACCGACAGCACGGTCAACGCGCACGTCAAGGCCGGCGGCACCGTCATGGTCCCGCCGATGGACATCCCGCCCGGGCGGATGGCCGTGCTGGCGGATCCGTGGGGCGGGGCGTTCTGCATCCTGAAGCACGCGACGGAGCCGCCCAGCTGAGCCGCCCGCACCACCCGGCATCCGCCGCACAGCCGGCGAGCTGACCTGTGTCGGGCCCGGTCCGGAATCTTCCGGACCGGGCCCGATTCCGTGCCGGTCCGACCCGGGTTCGCTCCGGGATCCGCCCGGGGATCCATCCGGAGATCCACCCGGGATGCGGCCCGACCTGATCCTGTCCGAAGTTGGCATGCTCAAGTCTTGGACGACTATGACAGGATGACCCCCCAGAAGCGGAGCCCGGCAGAGGCACACCGCACCTGTTCCAGGGGTATGGGTCTCACGAATGACGACGGTTCAGCCGGGCAGCGGCTCCCTGGTGCGCCGCCTGCTGTTAGGCGCGCAGCTGCGCAGACTCCGTGAAGCGCACGGAGTCACCAGAGAGCAGGCCGGATACCACATCCGGGCATCCGAGTCGAAGATCAGCCGGCTGGAGCTCGGCCGGGTCGGGTTCAAGGAACGCGACGTCGCGGACCTGCTCACCCTCTACGGCGTCCTCGACGAGAGCGAGCGGTCCGCTCTGCTCGACATGGCCCGCGAGGCCAACGTGGCCGGCTGGTGGCACAGTTACAGTGACGTGCTGCCGCCCTGGTTCCAGACCTATGTGGGCCTGGAGGAGGCCGCCGAGCTGATCCGCAGCTATGACTGCCAGTTCGTCCACCCGCTGCTGCAGACCGAGGACTACGCCCGCGCGGTGATCTCGCAGTCCCGCGACCCCGGCGCGGAGGAGGACGTGGAACGCCGGGTCGGCTTCCGGATGGAGCGTCAGAAACGCCTGGTCTCCGAGCGCGCCCCGCAGGTCCACGCGGTGCTCGACGAGGCGGTGCTGCGTCGGCCCTTCGGCGGGGTGGAGGTCCTGCGGGCCCAGCTGGAACGGCTGCTGGAGCTCAACGAGCGGTCCAGGGTGGTGCTGCGGGTGCTCCCGGCGACCCGGGCCGCCCGGATCCCCGACGGCGGCTCGTTCACCATGCTGCACTTCAGCGAGGCCGAGCTGGGCGAGGTCGTCTATCTGGAACAGCTCGCCGGCGCGCTCTACCTGGACAAGCCGGAGGAAGTGGTCCAGTACGCCGGCGCGTTCCTCCGACTGGGCAGCGACTGCCTGTCCCGCGCCGAGACCGCTGACTTCATCCGCGCGCTGCTCCGCGACCCCATCCTGGCTGACAGCACGGCACCATGAGCTACCGTCAGGATCTTGAACGGCTCCACCCCACACCCGGATCCAGCGCACCCACATCCCACGAGAGGCACCGCATGTCGCAGTTGGTCGAACTCAAGCAGCTGGCCCAGCAGTTCATCGACGGTGAGTGGCGCCCCGGACAGGGCACCTGGGAGATCATCGACGTCAACCCCTACAACGGCGAACCGATAGCGTCCATAGCCGTGGCCACCGTCGACGAGGTGGACCAGGCCTACCGGGCCGCCGAACGGGCGCAGCGCGAGTGGAGCGAGGTCAACCCCTACACCCGGCGGCTGGTCTTCGAGCGCGCGCTGCGGGTGCTGGAGGAGCACGAGGAGGAGATCACCGAGATCATCATCGATGAACTCGGCGGCACCCGGCTCAAGGCGGGCTTTGAGATCGCACTCTCCAAGGACATGCTGCGCGAGGCGATGCAGCTGCCGCTGCGCGCCGAGGGGCGGATCCTGCCCTCGCCGGTGGACGGCAAGGAGAACCGGCTCTACCGGCTCCCGGTCGGCGTGGTCGGGGTGATCAGCCCGTTCAACTTCCCGCTGTTCCTGTCACTGAAGGCGGTCGCCCCGGCGCTGGCGCTGGGCAACGGCGTGGTGCTCAAGCCGCACCAGAACACCCCGATCGTCGGCGGAACCCTGATCGCCCGGCTGTTCGAGGAGGCCGGGCTCCCGGCCGGACTGCTCAACGTGGTGGTCACCGACATCGCCGAGATCGGCGACGCGCTGATCGAGCACCCGGTGCCCAAGGTCATCTCCTTCACCGGCTCCGACCAGGTCGGCCGTCATGTCGCCCAGGTCGCGGCGGGCCACTTCAAGCGCACCGTGCTGGAGCTGGGCGGCAACAGCGCGCTGATCGTGCTGGACGACGCGGACCTCGACTACGCCGTGGACGCGGCCGTGTTCAGCCGCTTCGCGCACCAGGGACAGGTCTGCATGGCCGCCAACCGGGTGCTGGTCGACCGCAGCGTGGAGAAGGAGTTCACCGAGCGGTTCGTCCGCAAGATCGAGACCCTGACCGTGGGCGACCCGCGCGACCCGGGCACCCAGATCGGCCCGCTGATCAACCTCAACCAGGCCGACGCGATCACCGCCCAGGTGGACCAGGCGATCGCCGCCGGGGCCACCGCGCTGCTGAGGGGCGCCACCACCGGCACCCTGATGGCGCCGACCGTGCTCACCGGCCTGCAGCCGGACGCCCCGATCCTCAGCCGCGAGCTGTTCGGACCGGTGGTGCTGGTGGTCCCCTTCGACGGCGAGGACGAGGCCGTGGAGATCGCCAACGACACCCCGTTCGGCCTGAGCGGGGCCGTCCACACCGGGGACGTCGAACGCGGCGTACGGCTGGCCCGGCGGATCGAGACCGGCATGATCCACATCAACGACGGCACCATCGCCGACGAGCCCATCGTCGCCTTCGGCGGCGAGAAGCACTCGGGGCTTGGCCGCCTCAACGGCGAGTCCACCATCGAGGCCTTCACCACCCTCAAGTGGATCTCCATCCAGCACCAACGCAGCCGCTTCCCGTTCTGAGCGGGCCACTCCCCTTCTGAGCAAGCCGCAGTCTGAGTAGGCCGCTGTCCGCTCCGGTCCCGGCCACCCATCCCGAAGGGTGTTCGGGACCGGCCCCGCTCCGCCCCCAACGGCCCCGGCACCCCCGACCGCACGCCGTCGTCAGGGGTCCGGGCGGTCGACCGCTCCCGTCGGATCCGGGTCGGGGCCGCGCGCGAACCTGCAGGCCATGTGCTGTCCTGCGGGGCGTAAGGCCGCGATAGGGTCTGGGGCAGGTGTGCCGGGAAGTCTGGTCGGCGCGGGGGACGGTCGGTCGCGGTTGGCGCCGGCGCCCCCGGGAGTGGATGCAGGGGCCGGCAGATGCGCGCGGTTGGAACCGTACTCGTTCTCGTGGTGCTGGCGACGGTCGTGGCGACCGGCGCCCGGCGCTGGCGCGTACCCGCGCCGTCGCTGCTGGTGCTGGCGGGGCTCGCGGTCGCGCTGATACCCGGCACCCCGGCCCTGCACATCGCTCCGCAGACGATCGGCCTGGTCGTGCTGCCGCCGCTGCTCTACGCCTCCGCCGAGGAGCTGTCGCTGCGCGACCTGCGCGCCGTGTGGCGCCCGGTCACGGTGCTGGCGTTGGGGCTGGTGCTGGCGTCCGCAGCGGTCGTCGGGGTGCTGGTGGCCGCGCTCACCCCGCTGAGCGCGTCGATGGCGTTCGTGCTGGGGGCCGTCCTGGCCAGCACCGATCCGGTCGCGGTGACCGCGTTGGGACGGCGGCTGGCGCTCCCGGGGCGGGTGCAGGTACTGGTGCAGGCCGAGAGCCTGTTCAACGACGCCACCTCGCTGGTCCTCTTCAAGGTCGCGCTCGGCATCGCGGTGGCCTCCGGAGCGGTCAGCTGGCAGGCGGCGGGCGGCGAGTTCGTGCTGCTGGCCGGCGGCGGCAGCGCGATCGGCGCGGCGGTCGCCGGAGCCGTGGTGCTGATCCGCCGCCGCACCTCGGACCCGGTGCTGGAGACCGTGATCGCCCTGGTCACCCCGTACGGGGCGTATGTGCTGGCCGAGTCCGCGCACACCTCGGGTGTCACCGCGGTGGTGGTGGCCGGGGTCCTGCTCGGCCGCTCCGGGCACCGCCTCACCGACGCCCGGATCCGGCTGCAGCTGGGCGCGGTCTACGCGGTGGTGGTGTTCCTGCTGGAGAGCGTGGTGTTCAGCATCGTCGGCCTGGAGCTGCCCGCGCTGGTCCGCGCGCTGCCCGGCGGCACCGGCTGGTGGCCGGTGCAGGCCGCGGCCGTCGCCGGCGCGCTGATCGCCCTGCGGGTGGTGTGGATGCTGCCGCTGTCCACGGCGGTACGGCCGGGGCGCGGCCGCCCCTCCTGGCGGGTGGCCGCCGTCGTCAGCTGGGCCGGGACCAGAGGCGTGATGCCGCTGGCCGCCGCGCTGTCCATCCCGCTGGTCACCGACGACGGCCGCCCGCTGCCGGACCGTCCGCTCGTCCTGGTGCTGACCACGGCGGTGGTGGTGTTCACGCTGGTGGTGCAGGGACTGAGCCTGGCCGGAGTGGTCAACCGCTCCGGCCTCGCGATCGAGCCGGAGCACACCGCACGCGAGGAGGCCGCCGCCCGCGGCACCCTGGCCCGGGCCGGCCTGTCGCACCTGGACACCCTGGCCGACCTGCAGAGCGTCCCGGACGCCGCGCTGGAGCGGTTGCGCCGCAACCTCGACGCGCGGCTGGACCAGGCCGAGGAGCAGGTCGCCGACCCGGCCGCCGACAGCAACGCGCCCATGCTGACTGCGTACCGGGGGCTGCGCCGCGAGATCATAGCCGTCCAGGGCAACGAGCTGCGGCGCCTGTACGACGGGCACCAGGTGAGCGAAGCGACCCGGCGCCGCCTGCAGCACGACCTGGACCTGGAGGAAGCCGCCCTCGGCGGCAGTTGACCGGACCTCGGCGCCCTCAGGCCGGCCCGGCGGGAGCACCGGGCCGGGCAGCGGGCCGTGCCGTCCCGTCGGTTCACCACCCGTGGCGCCGGCCTCCGCACCGGCCGACGAACCGTCATGTTCCTCTGCCTGACGAGACGGCAGGGCACCTGGCACCATGCGGTGAGCAGCCTTCCGATCTCTCTCAAGGAGTCCACCTTGGCGAAGGTACTCATCGTCGGCGCCGGCCAGGCCGGCCTGCAGCTCGCCCTGGGCCTGCAGGCCGACGGTCACGACGTCACCGTGTTGACGGACCGCACGCCCGACGAGGTCCGCGACGGGCGGGTCCTCTCCACCCAGTGCATGTTCGGAACGGCGCTCGGCCACGAACGCGCGCTCGGCCTCGCCCTGTGGGACGCGCAGGCACCGGCGGTCGCCGGCCTCGGCGTGTCCGTCACCGGCCCGGAGGCGGCGCGGGTCGTCGACTGGGTCGGCCGGCTCGACGCGCCCGCGCAGTCCGTGGACCAGCGGCTCAAGATGCCGGCCTGGCTGGAGCTGTTCGCCTCGCGGGGCGGAAAGGCCGTCATCGAGGCCGCCACCGTCGCCGGCCTGGATGCGCTCGCAGGCGACCACGACCTCACCCTGATCGCCTCCGGCAAGGGCGAGTTGGCCTCGCTATTCCCCAGCGACGCCGAGCGCTCCCCGTACGCCACCCCGCAGCGCGCCCTGGCCGTCAGCTACGTCCACGGCCTGGCACCGCGCCCCGAGCACGACTTCCCGGCGGTGCGCTGCAACATCGTTCCCGGCATCGGCGAGCTCTTCGTGATCCCCGCGCTGACCGCCTCCGGTCCCTGCGACATCCTCTTCTGGGAGGGCATACCCGGCGGTCCGCTCGACGCCTTCGAGCCGGCCCTGGCCCCCGAGGAGCAGCTGCGCCGCACTCTCGACCTGATGCGCGAATACACCCCCTGGGAGTTCGAGCGCGCGTCCCGCGGGGTGCAGCTCACCGACGCCGGTGCCACCCTGGCGGGCCGGTTCACCCCGACCGTACGCCGACCGGTCGCCGAACTGCCCGGTGGGGGCCTGGTCCTGGGTGTCGCCGACGTGGTGGTGAGCAACGATCCGATCACCGGCCAGGGCTCCAACACCGCCGCCAAGTGCGCCGCCGCGTACCTCGCGGCCATCCGCGCCCACGGCGACGCGCCGTTCGACCGCGCGTTCGCGCAGGGCGCGTTCGACGCCTTCTGGGACAGCACGGCCGGGGTCGCCACCGCCTGGACCAACGCCATGCTGGCGCCGCCGCCGGAGCACGTACTGCAGCTCATCGGTGCGGCGGGCGAGATCCCGGCCGTGGCCGACCGCTTCGCCAACGGCTTCGACAACCCGTCCGACTTTCCCGACTGGTTCTTCACCCCGGAGGCCGCCGACGCCTACCTCGCCTCGCTCGCGCGGGACTGACGGAGGGTCACAGCTGGGCGTGCCACTGCTGGAGTCACATCATGACTGTCGAGACGGCGAGGCATCGATGTGTCGATGTACCGACCTGTCGACGTGGCGACTCCGGTGGTGGCACGCCACCCGCTCAGCGCAGCTCGTCGTTGAGGATCCTGCGTCGGTACGGATACGTGAGCCGGTAGATCAGGCCCAGGAGTTCGGTCTCGCTGGTGTAGTAGTTGGTCTCCAGGTCCCGGAACATGAACCGGTTCGGCTGCGGCCTGCCCTCGGACAGCAGTATCAGCGGCCGTCCGGCACCCCGGGCGATCCCGGCCTCGATCAGCGTGTTGCGGTTGTCCTCGCTGACGTCGGCCATGACGAACCGGGCCCGGGCGATCCGGTCGATGATCGCCTGCTGGGCGTGCTGGCTGTAGAGGTCCTGGCCCATGATGCAGTCCAGTCCGGTCACGGCCTGGATCAGGCTGCAGGCCCGGTCGTTCCCGGCGTTGGACAGTGACCCGGCGTAGAAGACGAAGTCGGGGCGGCGCGTCTGGTGGAAGCACTCGCGCACCGACTCGATCGCCTCGGAGACCAGGGAATCGTCGTCCAGCAGGTCCGCGGTGACGTGCACCCGCCCGTCGATCGCGGAGTTCACGAGCTCGTCCGGGATCGCCACCGCAGCGTCCGCGACGAGCAGGTACGGCACCCCGAGCCGGCGCGCGATGCCCACCTCCTCCAGGACGTAGGGGGAGGTGCCCTTGTCCGCTCCCCGCAGCGGCAGGATCGCCACCATCGCCTCGCACCCGGAGATGATGGACTCCAGACGTTCGCTCCGGTCCATCGAGGTCCGGTCGAGGGAGTCGCCGACCAGCCGGAAGCCGGAGTCGGCGAACTTGCCGCAGATCTCGTCGGCGGGCACCGACTCGCTGGCCCGCCAGGTGCGGCTGACGTAGAGGTCCTTGGCGTCACGCGGCGAGACCGTGGTGGCGTCGGTGTGCAGTGCACAGAGGATCCGGTACGCGGTGTCGGCGGTCAGCCGGCGGTCCGGCACCGTGACGTACACCGTGGTCTCCAGGGCCTGCGGCACCTCGGCGTTGTCGAGCCGCAGCGCGAGCACCCGGTACCCGGGGTTCGACGCCCGCTGGCCTATCGCCGCGGCGAACTCCTCACGTACCCAGCCGGAACGGGCCGACGCCCGAGAGATCACGAACAGCGCCGCACGAGCCTGAGCCACCGCCGCCGACAGGCTGTGGCTCACCGAGGAGGCGATCGGCAGCCGCTCGTCGTCGCGCCAGACCCGGACCCCGGCCACTTTGGTCAGCCACTCGGACACCTCGGAGACGAACTCCACGTCCTCGTGCGCATAGGAGATGAAGAGTTGGTACGGCCGATCCCTGAACTGGAGTGACATTGAGCACCACCACGAAGCGGAGCGGGTGTCCGGGGGCACGCGCCGACCCGGATGAGCGAGTGTAACTCCAACCCAGACGAGTATTGACGGACCGCCAGGTGTGATCCGACTCTCACGCGTCAACTATGCCCATGGCACCCAGTCGTACCTGCGCCCTCGCTGCACCGCAATACTGTGCGTGACAACCAAACTACTTTGGGTTACTCTCTCCGCAATGCAGCGCTGGAGATCGTCGGCCCCCGGCCGACGCACCACCCCGGGGGGCGATCCCATGAGCACCGGATACCAGGTCGACGTGGACGAACTGAGCGGCACGGTGGCGAAACTGCACGCCGTCGCCGCCAGCCTGGACTGCTCGCAGACCAGCGCCGCGTACGACACCAGCCTCGCCGCCGGAACCCTCGGCGCGGGCTTCGGAGGCGCGGACGTCCTGCAGGGGACGCACACCGCGATGCAGGAATGGATCGCCGAGATGATCTCCACCATCCAGTCCCTCATCCACACCTACGGCAGCCAGACCAAGGCAGCGAACGACGCGTACCGCGACCACGAACAGCAGACCGCCCGGGACTTCTACAGCGCCGCCTGAGTGACCGTCAACGTGGGAGGAGGAGGCCGGGAAGATGGTCGACGGCACACCAACGGACTTCGGCGCGGCGGGCGGCCTCGCCGCCCTGCGCGGCATGATCGAGCACGCGGACCCCGGTGACGTGGACCGGGTCGCCGACAAGTGGACCGCCATCCACGAAGCCCTGCGGACCGCCCAGGCCGACCTGGCCTCGCACACGACCGCTGCGCTGGGCCACTGGCACGGCTCCGCCGCCGACGCCTTCGCCACCCGCGCCAACGAGCTGCACCGGTCCCTGGGCAACGGCGCCGCCTACGCGCTCAACGCCAACACCGGTATGACCACGGCTGCGAACGCCCTCCGCAAGGCCAAGCAGACCATGCCGGAGGCCCCCGGCGCGTGGGACAGCTTCACCCGCAGCATCACCAGCCAGTCCGCCGGCAACCAGTTCAACCTGGACCTCGCCACCGGCATGACCCGCGACCAGGCCCTCGCCGCCGAAGGCAGCCATCTCTCCCTCCAGGAGGAACGCCACCAACAGGCCATCGTCGTCATGCAGGAACTGGAATCCCAGTACCACGCAGCAGCCGCACAGATCGGCGAGCGGCCTTCGGGCGACTTCAGCGCCAACAGCAGTGTCTTTCCTCCAGCGCCCGAGTCTCACAATGCAGTTGGGGCTGCCGACGCCACTACTGTCAGATCGCCCATTGAATCTCCAGATGGCTTCCACTCCGCTGGACGCGAAGCGGAAGCGCAGGGTCACGCACCCCGCGCTTCGGTGCGCCCCCTAGCCGATCACGGATTCACTCCAGCAGGCGTACCTGAACAGCACATCAGTTCCGGACGCGTGACCCTGAATACCGGTACGCCGGATAGCTCGCTCGATGGCATGGCCGGCGCCCGCCGAGGAGGGGCGTCCAACTCCGCAGCATTTCCAGACACAGAACGGACCAGCATCGTCGGGACCGTGCCCATGAGTGCATCGCAGGGAGGGCTGACCATTCACCCCGCTGCATCTCCGGGGGACATCAGCGGAGAGACACTGCGGGTGAGGGAGACATCAGTTGGCCAAAATTCCAGGCTCAGCAACCAGTCAGAAGACGACCCGAGATCCGAATCCGAAGCGCGCCAAGCGGCCTCCGGAGCACTCGCCCTGCCCAGCCAGGCCATGGGCACGGAATTGCACTCATCGAACGAGAGAGTTCCCTTCTCCCGGGTAGGTAGCGGCAGCGCAGCGTGGGAAGCTCGCGGCTCCGTTAATATGCCAGGAGTCAGCAGAGAGCGTGCTCCGGACATTGTTGGACCAGAACCGGATCACTATCCCGAGGAACGCGGCGATGCGCTCAACCGAGCGGCCTTGAATACTGCTACGCGCAGTAGCGATCCCAGCCTCGGGGATCCAGGCAAAGAGTTCGAATCGGGTGCACCGCCAGGTGCATTCTTCGAGGGCGGCCGAGGAGGCCAATACCGCGGGCGTCGGCGCTCTCGCCCTGGCTATCTGATCGCGGACGAAGAGGCTTGGACACGCAACTGCCAGACGAACCCTTCGGCGGTAGTGGAGTGAGCAAGTCGAGAGTGCCATATCGGGCTGCGGCCGGAGCCCTTGTCACGACAGCCATGTTCGTTGTACTCACGATGCAGGCGGCGTGTGCAGACCAGGTACGGGATGCGCAATGGCCGCTCACAGCATTCCGAACGCAGGCGCAAGTATGGCCGCAGTCCACCGGCAAGGGGGTGATCGTCGCCGTCATCGATGGCGGAGTCAGGGCCACGCACCAAGATCTCATCGGCCAAGTTCAGGGAGGCAAGGACTTCGTGCACGGCGGCAACGGCTGGCATGACTACGATGCGACAGGACACGGTACGGCGATGGCCAGTCTGATCGCTGGCCACGGTCATGGCGCCCAAGGAGTGGAGGGCATCAAGGGACTCGCACCCGGCGCAACGATCCTCCCTCTGACGGTCGCAATCGGCTCTTCTAGCGCTCTCGATTCTCAGACTGCCGATGCCATCCACTACGCCGTAGAGCAGGGCGCCGCCGTCATCAACATGTCCTATGGGAGTGCGTATCCCGATACGACCGAACGGGCGGCGATCGCGTACGCCGAGAGTCACAATGTCGTGCTCGTCGCCGGGGCTGGTAACGACGGCCTGCAAGTGGACAACTATCCTGCCGCGTACCCCGGGGTGGTGAGTGTGGGGGCGGCGGATGAGAACGGGGCGGTGTGGTCGAAGTCCGACTACGGGCACTCGTTGGTGCTGACCGCTCCCGGCGTGCGGATTGTCGCGGCGGGTGCCAACAGTGACAGCGAGTACCGGCTGTCGGACGGGACCAGCGATGCCACCGCCTATGTCTCCGCCGCAGCCGCGTTGCTGAGGTCGAAGTATCCGAACCTGACGGCCGGGCAGATCGTCAACCGGCTCGTGAAGACGGCCATCGACCCGAATGCCGCCGCCGGTCAGACCGCCCCGGATCCGCACTTCGGGTACGGGATCATTCGGCCCGACGCCGCGCTGTCCAGCACGATCCCACCCGGTCCGAGCGCGGGCCCGCTGCCACAGGCCGACGCGTCCGCCGCTGCCGTGGCCACCGCTGCGAGCCAGCACGGCAGTTCGGGCAGTGGGTCGATCGGCCTGATCGCGGGTCTCGCCGGAGCGGTGGTCGTCCTCCTGGGCGGCGCAACCGTCTTGCGCAGGCGCCGCCGTCGCACCCCACCTGCGCGGCCCTGACTCAGCGGTCGTGCAGCGCTCCGCGCAGCGGCCGTACGGTGGCGAAGACGACGGTTCCGTGTCCGCCACCCCCTGCTTGGTGGGGGTGGCAGACACGGCCGCGGCTACGGCTACTCGACCGTTCCGCCCGCTGCGGCGACGATCTCCGCAGCGAGGCTGCGCGGGACCTCGGCGTAGGAGTCGAAGCGCATCGAGTAACCCGCCCGCCCCGACGTCCTGCTGCGCAGGTCACCGACGTAGCCGAACATCTCCGACAGCGGTACCAGGGCCTTCACCAGCCGGGCCCCGTTCCGTTCGGCCATCGCCTGGACCTGCCCTCGCCGCGCGTTGAGGTCGCCGATGACCTCGCCCAGATAGTCCTCGGGCGTGGTGACCTCGACCGCCATCAGCGGTTCGAGCAGCACGGGATCCGCCCTGCGCGCGGCCTCCTTGAACGCCAGCGAACCGGCGACGGTGAACGCGAGTTCGGACGAGTCGGTGGCGTGGAAGTCGCCGTCGAGCAGCGTGATCCGGACCCCGGTCATCTCGAATCCGGCCAGGATGCCGAACTTCATGGCCTCCTGCGCGCCCGCGTCCACCGAGGGGATGAACTCCTTGGGGATGCGGCCGCCGACGACCCTGTTCACGAACTCGTACGGCACGTCGCCACCCACGAGCGGCTCGATCGCGATCTGGACCTTGGCGTACTGGCCCTTGCCTCCGTTCTGCTTGCGATGGGTGATGTCGACCCGATCGACCGCGCGGCGGATCGTCTCGCGGTACGCGACCTGGGGCCGTCCGACGTTCGCCTCCACCTCGAACTCGCGGCGCATCCGGTCGACCAGGACCTCCAGGTGGAGCTCGCCCATCCCGCCGATGACGGTCTGTCCGGTCTCCCGGTCCGTCTCGACGTGGAAGGACGGGTCCTCCTCGGCGAGCCGGGCGATGGCGGTGCCCAGCTTCTCCCGGTCGCCCTTGGTCCTGGGCTCGATGGCGACCCGGATCACCGGCGCCGGGAAGTCCATGGACTCCAGCACCAGCGGTGCCCGCTCGTCGCACAGCGTCTCGCCGGTGCCGGTCTGCTTCAGGCCCAGTACGGCGACGATGTCGCCGGCGCCCGCCGCCGCGATCTCCTCACGCTTGTTGGCATGCATGCGGAAGATCTTGGCGACGCGCTCCCTGCGTCCCTTCACCGAGTTCAGCACCGTGGAGCCCGCCTCCAGCCGGCCCGAGTAGACCCGGACGAAGGTGAGCCTGCCGATGTGCGGTTCGTTGGCGATCTTGAACGCCAACGCGGCGAACGGCTCCGCCTCGGACGGACGGCGCGCCACCTCCACCTCCGGGTCGTTGACCGCGTGACCGGTGACGGCCTCGACGTCGAGCGGGGAGGGCAGGTACCGCACCACCGCGTCCAGCAGCGGCTGCACGCCCTTGTTCTTGAAGGCCGTACCGCAGACGACCGGTGTCACCGTCACGCCGCCGGTGGTGGCGGACCTCCTTCCGGAGGCGAGGGTGAGGCGGCGTATCGCGGCATGCAGCTGCTCCTCGGCCGGCTCCTGTCCGGCGAGATACATCCCCATCACCTCCTCGTCCTGCTCGGCCAGTGTCTCGACCAGGGTCGCGCGCCAGCGCTGTGCCGCCTCGGCGTGCGTGGCCGGGATGTCGACGACGTCGTACATCTCGCCCTTCGCCGCCTCGGCGGACCAGACCAGGGCCTTCATCCGGACCAGGTCCACCACACCCGCGAAGTCGCCCTCGGCGCCGATCGGCAGTTGCAGCACCAGCGGGACCGCACCGAGGCGGTCCGCCATCATCTCGACGCAGCGGTAGAAGTCCGCACCGGGGCGGTCCAGCTTGTTGACGAAGCAGATGCGCGGCACGCCGTAGCGGTCCGCCTGCCGCCATACCGTCTCGGACTGCGGCTCGACTCCGGCCACGCCGTCGAACACCGTCACCGCGCCGTCGAGGACGCGCAGGCAGCGCTCCACCTCGACGGTGAAGTCGACGTGCCCGGGCGTGTCGATGATGGTGACCGCGTGGTCGACTCCGTCCAACTGCCAGTGGCAGCTGGTCGCGGCGGAGGTGATGGTGATCCCGCGCTCGCGCTCCTGCGGCATCCAGTCCATGGCGGCGGTGCCTTCGTGGACCTCGCCGATCTTGTAGGAGACACCGGTGTAGTAGAGGATCCGCTCCGTGGTGGTGGTCTTGCCTGCGTCGATGTGCGCCATGATCCCGATGTTGCGGACATGGGCAAGGGTGAGGGCAAGTGCCATGGCAGCCATGGAAGTTCGTCTTTCTGCGGGTTGCGGAGCGAATCTCTGACCCCGCGATCATCCGCCATCGGAGCACCCGCGCACGACTGGTTTTCGGCAGCCCAACTCGTATGCCGACAGCCGAAATCCACCTCGTGACCCAGCACGGCGACGAGGTACGGTACGGTCGCTTTCGACTGCGAGGGGGCGGGGCATGGACCCGGAGGTTGCTGCGCTGGTGGCCGGCGCGGGCACGACCATGGTGGGCCTGGTGGCGACGGACGCCTGGCAGGGATTCCGGAACGGGATGGTGGCGCTCTGGCGCCGCGCGCACCCTGATCGCGCGGACGCGGTGGCGGGCGAACTGGACGCGGCGCGCGAGGAGTTGCTGGCCGCGGACCCCGACGAGCGGCCCGAGCTGGGCGCGGAACTCGCGTCGGAATGGCAGGGCCGAACCCGCCGGCTGCTGGCCGCCCACCCGGAGGCCGCCGAGGACCTGCGCGCGCTGCTGGATCGGTTCGCCGCCGAGATCCCCAGCGCCACCACGGTGGTCCAGCGGGCCATCGCCTCCGGACACGCGCGGGTCTACCAGGCCGGACGCGACATGACGCTGAGGCAGGATTGAGCGGCAACGACGCCCGGGCGTCCGGGCACAGTCGCGTCTACCAGGCTTCCGGTGACCAGCACATCACCGAGCACCACCACCACGGTCCGTCCTGGTCCGGGCCCGACTCGGTGCGCAGGCCCTCGATCGGGCGCGGTCCGCTGATCCTGCGCGACCGGGTGGAGGTCATGGCGCAGTTGCGCGAGGCGCTCGCCTCCGGCGGCGGGACCACGTTCGTCCTGCACGGGCTGGGCGGCTGCGGCAAGACCGCCGTGGCCTTCGCGCTGTTCCGCCACGCGGTCGAGGTCGCCGGGCGGGTCGCGTTGTGGGTCAACGCATCTGACACAGCATCACTGCGTGCAGGGATGCTCGCGGTCGCTGCCGACCGGGGGGCGAACGAGGGCGAGCTGGGCGCCGCGCGAAGCGGGCTGCGCGCCGCCGCCGACCTGGTGTGGGCCTACCTGGACGCCTCGGACCAGCCCTGGCTGCTGGTCCTGGACAACGCCGACGATCCCGACGTGCTCCGGGACGGCGGCTGGCTGCGGTCCAGCGCCCGGGGGACGGTGCTGGTGACGTCGCGTCAGGCTGCAGCGCGCTGGTGGCCCGGCGCCGAGTTGCTCCATGTCGGGGTACTGCCGTTGCCGGAGGCCGCACGCGTCCTGTGCGATCTCGCACCCGAGGCCGGGACCGTGGAGGACGCCGAGGAGATCGCCGAACGGCTGGGCCGGCTCCCGCTGGCGCTGACCCTGGCAGGCGGATTCCTGGCCCAGCAGGTGATCAGCCCCTGGACGATGGGCGAGTACGGCGAACACCTCACCGAGGAACGCGGCCTGGACCGGATCGCCCTGATCGACCAGGGCGCCGACACCACCCAGGGCGATCAGTCGCGCCAACTGTTGAGCCGGACCTGGCAGCTCTCCCTGGACGCGCTCGCCGGCCGCGGCCTGCCGGAGGCGGTGGACCTGCTGCGACTGCTGGCCTACTGGGCCGGGGATCCCCTGCCCCTCGCGGTGCTCCGCGACGCGGGAACAGCCCTCGCCATCCCCCAACCGCGTGTCGAACTGGCGCTTCGGGGTCTGCTCGACCAGTCGCTCACCCAGCTGACCGACGACGGCAGTCGCTGCCTTCGTACCCACGGCGTGCTGCTGGACAGCGTGGCCTCCGGAACACCCGAGGCCGAGCGGGACCGGTTCGCCGCCGCAGCCGCCCGGTTGCTGGTGTCGCGGGTTCCCGAGATTCCACAGCGCGGACAGGCCGACCCGGAGACCACCCTGCTCGTCCCGCACGCCCGGGCTCTGCTGCGACGTGCTGCCGGCCGGCCGGGCGTGACCGGCGCCACGGTGCAGGCGGCGGCCGAGAGCTGCCTGCGGCTGGTCATCGCCCTGCATCGCGGCAGCGATCGGACGTCAGCCCTGGCGCTGGCCGGCTACGCCCTGGAGCTGACCCATCCGGCGCTGGGCGCGGACCATCCGGTCGTCCTGCGGCTGCGGCGCCGCATCGGCCGGAGCCTGCACCGCCTCGGCCGCTTCGACGAGGCCGTCGTCTGTCTGCGCGCGGCACTGGCGGACGCCGAGCGCGCACTCGGGCCCGACTCACCTGAGGCGTTGGACACGGCCCTGGCCCTGGCCATCACCCTGAACCAACAGGAACGCACGGCGGAAGAGGCGGCGGAGCTGTTCGGTCGAGTCGTCGGGGGCCGCACCACAGCACTGGGCAGCGGGCATCCGCTGACGCTCCTCGCCCGGGCCCACGGCTTTGAGTCACCCCTGGCGATCCACCTGGAGGCCGCCCTGCCCGGGGCAGCCCAGCTCAAGGCGGACTGCCTGCGTGAACTCGGTCCGGACCACCAGATCACGCTCGCGGTCGAGCTCGACATCGCGTACGCGCTCCACACCACCGGCCGCTCCCAGCAGGCCCTGCCGGAAGTGCGCCGTGTCATCGAGGCCCATGAGCGGCACTACGGTGCCGACCATCCGATGACCCTGTCCGCACGCTACTTGTTCGCCGAGGTGCTCGCCGCCACCGGCCACCCTGACGAGGCGCTGCAGCAGGCCGAAGCCTTGTGCCGGGGACGGGAGACGGTGCTGGGTCCGGACCATCCCTGGACGGCCCTCGCACACGAATTCGTCGCCGCGCTGCGGACCACATAGGCACAACAGGCAGAGCACATCTCCGCCGGTCGGCGTGAGCCGTCATCCGTGGGGCACTGCCCTCTCGCTCAGGCGGGAGTGGCTCAGCCGGGCCCGGGGCACACGGGTGGGCCGCCGACTCCGCCGAGTCGGCGCCTCCGCAGATGTCCCGTCGTGGATCGCGTAGGCAGTTGGCGTAGTTCTACCCATGTGTGCGGCATCCATATCGGACAGAGTCAGGCTCTCAGCAAGAACAGGCAGCAGAGAGGTGACTGAAGGCGATGAGTACGGAGACCGTTCTGGGCCCACAGGTGGCACGGCATCAGGGGACCTTCAGGGTCGTCTCGTATCTGCAGTACATCGGCGCCTTCCTGCTGGTCCTGGGAGTGCTCGGGGTGACCGGGCTGGGGCAGAACATTGACCCGAACCACTCCGGCACACCCCTCGAAGGACTGGGTGCGCTGGCGTTGGGCGCTCTCGCCTACGCCCCGTTCGTCTACTGGTGGCGGCAGGAGGTCGTGGTCTACGAGCAGGGCTTCGTCTGGCGGCGACTGACGGGTACGCGGACCGTGCAGCGGACGGAGATCCGGAGCGTGCGGCCGATCAAGGTCAGCCACTTCCTGCTCGGCCAGTACGAGGAGGTGGAGGTGACCCTGCGGGATGGCCGGCGGCTCTCCATGGTCCGGGTGCAGGAGGCGGGACGGCTCTCCCGCCTGCTCGCCGCCAACTCCCCGATCCCTGCGGAGCGCTGAGCACCGACCGTTCGCCGTGAACCGACCGACAGACCCACCGCCCGACAGACCCACCAACCAGGCCGGCCCACCGATGAGGCCGGCCCGGCACAAAGGAACAACACACTGTGATCTTCTCCGCGATCGGCGGCCTGATAGGCATCAGCGTCTGCGTATGGGGCATCCTTCACATGCGAGGGAGTACGCGCAAGTACGCGCAGTACCAGGCAGGCCGGCTGGCCCAGCAACTCGGACTGAACGTCGTCGAGGGCGATCCCGCCACGAACCTGGGCGTCCGGCTCGCCAACCCCGAGATGCGGCGCGGCCACTCGCCGTCCGACCCGCTGCACGTCCGGGTCGTCCTCACCGGCCGGCCCCAGGGGCTTCCGGTCGAACTGCGGTACGAGTACCGGGAACAGACGGAAGGCGTGCTGACCATCACCCGGGAGGAGAGGTTCGCCTGCCGGATGACGGTGCTGGCCGGCCGGTCGTTCCCTCCTTTCGAGGTGACCTCACGTCAGCTCCGGTACGGCACGGTCGTACCGCTCCAGGATCTTCCCGAACTGAGCACCGGGCGTCCCGACATCGACGCGACCTACGTCGTCTCCAGCGCCGCGCCGGACATGGCGGAGCTGCTCGGCGAGATGCTCGACGGCTTCGCGCCGCTCGCCGGAACGGGTGTGCACCTGCTCGGTGACGGGCGGGGCGTAGCCTTTGTGATGCAGAACAAGGGCTTCCCCTTCCTGACGAGTTCGCTCAACCATGCGGTGCTGATGCGGGATCAACTGACGGCCCTGGCACGGCGCTTGGACGGCTGATGACCACTGCGCTCAGCGCGCGCCGCGCGGGCTTCCCAGCATCACCCGGGTGAGGCTCGCGCGGTTGGCGACATCGAGCTTCCGGTAGATCCGGCTCAGGTGGCCCTCGACCGTGCGCACGCTGAGAACCAGCTTGTCGGCGATCTCACCGCTGGTCATGCCGGTGCTGGTGAGGTGAGCGATCTCCCGTTCCCGCGCTGTGAGTCCGTCCGACGCCACGGGGGCGCCGGACGGGCTCAGGGGCGCGGTGCGG
This sequence comes from Streptacidiphilus sp. EB129, assembly GCF_041262645.1. Classification (NCBI taxonomy): domain Bacteria; kingdom Bacillati; phylum Actinomycetota; class Actinomycetes; order Kitasatosporales; family Streptomycetaceae; genus Streptacidiphilus; species Streptacidiphilus sp. EB129. Next base: position 43,778 of record NZ_JBGCCS010000024.1, on the reverse strand, counting down.
CGGCTGCGGAGGTGCGCGGCCTCGTCGGCCAGCCGTGCCGAACCACACTGGTGGGCGAGCAATGCGGCCCGGTCCAGCCAGCCGTCCACCCCGCAGGTCCGGCCCGCGTCCAGGGACAGTTCGGCCGCTGCGAGCAGGGTGCGGCACATCTCGATGCGCTCGCCGCCGACGGAGAAGTCCGCGATCGCGCCCTGCGCGCTGAGCAGGGCGCGATCGGTCTCCCCACGCATCGCATGGACCCGCATCCGCGCGCGCCCGGCGAATCCGCGCCGGCCCTCGGAGGGAAGCTCCTCGACACTGGTCTCAGCCAGGAGCGTCCACCGCTCGGCCGACTCCTGGTCGCCTTCGGCCAGTGCCGCCTGCACCAGGGCGTCGCAGCAGCGAGGTCTGCGCCAGATGGCGAGCCGGGGCAGGGCGTCTCCGCCCGCGGCGTCCAGCAGCAGCCATCGGGCCCGGGCCGGTTCACCGGTGAGCAGCACCAGTTCAGCGTGGAAGCAGCGGACCGAGACCGCCCACGCCGTCATCTGACCATCGGCGATCGCCTCAACGCGGTCGGCCAGCGCGTGCACCTCGCCCAGATCACCGGCGCCGTTCAGCCACACCAGGATCTCGGCCCGCAGCATCGCCATGACCGCCCGGCTCGCGGGAACACCGGCGCGTTCGTCGTTGGGGGCGGCCTCGTCCAGGGTCGCCAGCGCCCGGCGCAGGTTCCCGCGGCGCAGTTGGGCGTTGGTCAGCGCCATCAGGATCGTGGGTTCGATGTACACCTGGCCGGTGCGGCGGGACTGGGCCGCGCCTCGTTCCAGATGACGCTCGGAGTCAGCCAGAAGTCCCAGCATCCCCTCGGCCATGCCCAGTTGGTAGACCGCATCCAGGTTGGCCGGCAGGGTGGCGTCGGAGGTCGCGTCGATGAGCTCGGCCGCCCGGCCGGCCGTCGACCGAGCGGTGACGTGGTGCCCGGTGAACAGGTGGCCCACGGACGCCAGGCCCAGTGCGTTGGCCTCGCCGAGGGTGTCATGGTGTCGGCGCGCGATCGCGGCGGCCGTCTCGGCGTGCTGCCGGGAGGCCTCGTAGTCCCGCAGATCGTAGGTGTATTCGGACAACTCCATGTGGAGGGCCGCTGCTGTCGCGCTGTCGTGGTCTGCCAGTGCCGCAAGCGCGGCGCGTGCGATGGCCCCGGCTTCGGTGTACCGGCCGAGGCGTCGTTCGGCCCGGCTCGCATCGGCGAGCGTGGTCAGGTCCTCGGGCTGGGGCGGTCGCCCCTGCGCGACCGCTCGTAGGGCGTCGAGCATCGCCCGGCTCTCGGACGCGTCTCCGGTCAGCAGCCGGGTACGAGCGAGCAGCACCTGCGCCTCGTGCCAGTGCGGCTCGCCCTCGCGCAGCAGCGACAGCGCGGCCTGCAATTGGCCGGCCGCGACGGCGGGCTCACTGTGCAACGATCCGCGTGCGGCGGCGATCAGGGTCGTGACGTGTTCCGGCTGGCGCGGGCCGGCGGCCCGGGCGATGTGGTGGGCACGCCGTGCGATCGGGGCCGCGCGCCTGGCCAGCGCAGCCTCCGCGCGCTGGTGCAGGGTGATCCGGCGGCTGGGTTCCAGCCACCGGTAGACGACGTCGCCCACCACCCGGTGGCGCAGCGCCAGTTGTGCCGGCAGGCCGGTCGGGCGTACCAGGTCGAGGCGGGTGAGCGCGTCCAGGGCCGCCATGGTCGCGGCCGCCTCCAGGTCGGCGACCTCGGCGAGCAGTTGCGGGTGGAACTGCTCGCCGAGGACCGCCGCGGCCTGGACCACCGTCAGTGCGGCCGGGTCCAGGCCGGCCAGTTCGCCGAGGATCGCCGTCGCGGCATCGGCACAGGAGACGCCGTCGGCAGCGAGGATCTTGAGGTACTGCGGATTACCGAGGCCCTCGCGGTGGATCTCCTCGGCGTCCGGGTGGTCGCCGAGCAGCTCGCGGGCCTGTTCGCGGGAGAGCGGTCCCAGGTTCCACACCTCCAGCAGGCCCGCCGAGGCCGCGCGGGAGAGCACCGCGGCGAGCGCGGGCGACAACTGGCGCTGCCGGTAGGCCAGCAGGCACAGCGTCGCGTGTGCGGTGGCCGCGTGGATCAACCCCTCCACCTCCGGAGTCCGGTCGGCCGCGAGGTGGTGCAGGTCGTCCACGGCGACCAGCACCGCACCTCCGCCGGCCACCCCGGTCGCCTGCGCTGCTCCGGCGGCCAGCCGGTGCAGCTCGCCGTCGCCCGCGGGCGGCCCGGCGCCGGGGTCCCGGGGCGCGGCCGGCTGCCGGACGTGTGTCGTGAGCACCTGGACTCCGCGGGCACGCGCGTGTGCGACCGCAGTGGACATCAGCGCGCTCTTGCCGATGCCGGGCTCCCCCACCAGTGCGATCGCCCGTCCGCTGCCCGACAACAGGTCGTCCAGGAACGCCTGCAGGGCCTCCACCTCAGCATCCCGGCCGAACAGCCTCCGCATTCCCACGCCTGCTGACAGCGGTGCCGCCTCAGCGAGTGCCGAGCGTCCCGACCGCACCGGTGGAGCCTCCAGGAGCGGGCCGCGATCCCGCATATCGTCAGACATGAGGGCACACTAGCCGCAGCCGCCGACAAACCGCCCAACTGCCCCTCTGTCCACCGCTGGTCGGTTCACCGCGGAGCGGACCCGCCTGTCCCGGGGCCGTCGGGGGCCGAGCGACGGGCAGCGAGCTGCGGCGACCTCCCGCGGGAGCCCCCCACGAGCCGGTCGTCCGGCGCCACTACGGGGTGGACACTCCATAGAGTTCGCTAAACCGAACGACGGGACGCGCCGGCCTCGTCTCGGGCACCGCAACGGTCAGGACGGCGTGGCGTCCTGCGCCGGGGCGGCGGCCGGATGGCCGGGGAGGCGGGCGTCCGGGCCGGGGTCGGTGAGGTGCAGCCGGTGTTCCGCGCGGTGGTGGAGCAGCAGCACCGAGCGCACCGGGCCGTCGAGGGCGGTGTACGAGTGCGGCAGCGCCGCGTCGAAGCCCACGTAGTCGCCGGGCCCGAGCTCCACCTCGCGCCCGTTCACCCGCACGCCGAGCCATCCGGCCTGGACCACGGTGTGCTCGCTGCCGACGTGGCCGAGCGACTCCTGCGTACAACCGGCCCGCACCTGCTGGTCGTAGACCTCGAAGACGGAGTCGCCGGACTCGATCCGGCGCAGCGGACGCAGGTCGACACCCTCACCACTGATCACCTCGACGTCGTCGCCGCGGACCACGGTCACCCCGCCGGACGGCCTGCGGTCCACCAGGTCGGAGATCGGCACCTCCAGGACCCGCGAGAGGCTGAAGACCGTCTCGATGGTGGGATTGCCGGTGCCCGACTCCAACTGGGACAACGTCGCCTTGCCGATCTTCGACCGCCGGGACAGCTCCGAGATCGACAGCCCCCGCTCGGTCCTCACCCGCTTCAGATTGGCGGCCAGCACGTCCCGGACCGATCCCTCGGAGGCGCTCACGCTTTCCCCTTTCCTCCCGCCAGTGTTCGGTATACCGTACGGATTATGCCAGCGGTTGAGCTCATTGTGCAGATCGCTCCCCTCGGCAGCCCTGACCGATTCGAAGCAGGAGGCGGTTGTGTCCGAGCGGACATCCGAGAGCCAGACCACCGGAAGCACGCCCAAGGCGGCGCCGAAGGGGCGGAAGAACGGCCTGGACCGGGGGGTGAGCGCCGAACTCGCCGAGAACATGAAGCAGGGCTGGGGCGACACCGAGCGGCACGGGCTCGAACCCATCCCGCAGGCCGCGCACACCGCCCGGCGCCGGGGCGAGCTCTCCGCCCGCTTCCCCGGTGAGCTGCTGATCGTCCCGGCCGGCAATCCCAAGGTCCGCGCCAACGACACGGACTACCCCTTCCGGCCCTCCTCGGACTACGCCTACCTGACCGGCGACCAGTCCGAGGACGGCGTGCTGGTCCTGACGCCCGGAGCGGACGGCGGACACACGGCCACCGCGTACCTGCGCCCCCGCTCGGACCGCGAGAACGGCGAGTTCTGGCTCGACTTCCACGGCGAGCTGTGGGACGGCCGCCGCAACAGCCTCACCGAGAACGAGAAGCTGCTGGGCCTGCCCTGCAGGGATGTCCGCATGCTGGCCGACGCACTCCGGGAGGGCGCCGGCCCGATCCGGCTGCTGCGCGGCTACGACGCCGGCGTCGCGGCCGCCCTGCAGGACAAGGTGACCGCCGAGCGCGACGAGGAGTTCCGCGTCGCACTCTCCGAACTGCGCCTGGTCAAGGACGAGTTCGAGATCGCCGAGCTGCGCTTCGCCTGCGAGGCCACCGCCCGCGGCTTCGAGGACGTGGTCCGCGTCCTCGGCACGTCCGAGGCCACCCCCGAGCGCACCATCGAGGGCACGTTCTTCCTGCGTGCGCGGGTCGAGGGCAACGCCGTCGGCTACAGCACCATCTGTGCGGCGGGGCCGCACGCCACGATCATGCACTGGGTCCGCAACGACGGCGAGGCCCGCCCCGGTCAGCTGCTGCTGCTCGACGCCGGAGTGGAGACCCGCACCCTCTACACCGCGGACCTCACCCGCACCGTGCCCGTCGACGGCCGCTTCACCCCGCTCCAGCGCCGGATCTACGACGCGGTGTACGCCGCGCAGGAGGCCGGCATCGCCGCCGTCAAACCCGGCGCCGCGTACCGGGACTTCCACGACGCCGCCCAGCGCGTGCTCGCCGAGCACCTGGTCGCCTGGGGCCTGCTCGGTGACCGGTCGGTGGACACCGTCTTCGAGCTCGGCCTGCACCGCCGCTGGACCATGGCCGGCACCGGCCACATGCTCGGCATGGACGTCCACGACTGCGCCGTGGCCCGTACCGAGACGTATGTCGGCGGCACGCTCGAACCCGGCATGGTGCTCACCGTCGAGCCGGGCCTGTACTTCCAGGCCGAGGATCTGACGGTGCCCGAGGAGTACCGCGGCATCGGGGTGCGGATCGAGGACGACATCCTGGTCACCGAGAGCGGCACCGAGAACCTCTCGGCCGGCCTGCCCCGGCAGGCGGACGAGATCGAAGCCTGGATGGCCCGCCTGCGGGCCTGACACCGCTCCGGCACCCGCGTCGTCGCAGTCCACCCGGGGTGGCGCACGGTGGACGGCGACGAGCGCCGCCGCGCCCGTCGCCGTCCACCGGGACCCCTGAGGGTCTTCGCGCTCCCGCCCTCCCCCGTGGGGCGGGCACCAAAGAACCTACGCCTGCCGCAGGCGGCGTGAAGGAACACCTTGCACGGTGAAGCGCCTGCGCCGGTGCCGGACTGCACAGCGACCGTTGTGCGCATGCCAGGGCCCGGATAGTCTCCGCTCGAATCGATCCCGGCTGCTTCTCGGGAGTGCTGTACCTCGGGGAGGGCTGCGTCTCGGGGAGTGCTGCGTTTCGGGGAGGGACATGCGCGGTGATGACGCGCAGACGGACGCCGTGGCGGCGGACGGGCGGGCTCGGCGGGCCGAGGACGTGCTGGACATGCAGCGTGCCGCCCGCAGGGGCGGCACCACGCTGCTCCTACGCTGGCTGGGTGTCCGCACCGGGGCCCGGGTTCTGCTGGTGGACCCCTCGGGCACCGTGGCCTCCCCGCCCCGGCCCCCGCTGGGCGACACCGAACGTGGTCTCGTTCTGGGCGCCGTGCGTGAGATGACGGTGCGTCGGCTGCGGTCCGTGGCCATCGACCAGGAGGGGCTGAGCTGTCTCGTCCTTCCGCTCGACGGCCCGCAGGGCGTCCGCGCGCCCCTTCTCGCCGCCGTGGTGCCGCAGCCGGCGCCACCCGAGCTGCCGCTCCTCCTCGCGGATGCCACCTCCGTCCTGAGCCTGAGCTGGCAGGCGGAACACGCCCGACGTCTGGAGCGTCGGCTGCGGATCGCCGACGCCCGGGCCCGGGAGGCCGTGATGCACCTGCTGATGAACGGTCAGGCGACCGTCGCGCGCCAGGTCGCGGGGGCACTGCGCCCCCCGCTGCCGGAGGTGGTGCGGGTGTACGTCATCGAGGGGCCGCCCGCGGCACGCCGCACGGTGGCGGACGAGGTGGCGGAGGTGGCCGAGGGCGCGTGGATCGTGCCGTGTCCGGTCTACGCCGAGCACATGCTCGTCCTCGCGCCCGCCGACCACCCGGTGCACGAGGACAGCCCTCCGGTCTGGCCCTGGCCGCCCACTGTGGCGGACACCTGCTGGGTCGGCGCGAGCGACACCGTGCCGCTGCGGGACATCGCCACCGGCTACGCCCAGGCCTTCCACGCCCTCGCCGCCGCTCGCCACCGCATCGAACGGCAGTCCTCGTTCGCCGGCAACCCCGATCTGGCGCTCACCATCGGGCCGCCCGCGACGCTCTGGGCCCGGGCGTTCCTCGCGCCGCTGCGCGCCCACACCGCCAGGCGTGCGCAGGACCCGGACAGTACGGACCTCCTGGCCACCGCCGCGTCATGGCTCAGCTTCTCCTCCCGCGCGACGGCCCATCTCAAGATCCACCGCAACACCCTCGCCGCGCGGCTCACGTACATCCGGGAGTTGCTGGGTCTGGACCTGGACCGGCTCGCCGACCAGGCCGCGCTGGCTCTCGCGCTGCGCACGATCGCCACCGGCCTCGCGCCCCGTCCGGAGGACGGCCTCGCAGGGACCGGCGGGACCGTGCCCTCCCTCGACGAACTCCTGCTGCCGCCCCGGGTCGTCGCATGGGCAGAACGACAGTTCCGCGCGGTGCGTACACCCGACGTCCCGGCCTCCGTGCCGCAGACGCTCACCACCTGGCTGAGCCTGGACGCACAGATCAGCCCGACGGCCGCCGCACTGTCCCTCTCGACATCCGCCGTGCGCAAGCGTCTGACACGGAGCGAAGCCCTGCTCGAACGGTCCCTGCTGCGCTCCCCCAGCGCCGTCCACGACCTGTGGCTCGCACAACGGGCCCTCGAACTGGCTGAACGGAGCGCGGTGCCGGGTTCCCACTCCGGCGGACCGCCCACGGGCGCGTGATGTCCGCGCCGGAGCGAGGCGGGCCGGCAGCCCTGCCTACGGCGAGGGCGTGGTGCGGCCACCGTCGGCGAGCAGCCGGGCCACGGGGAGCGTCGCCGCGCCCAGGGCCACTGCCTCGGAGCCGAGTTCGCCCTGCTCGATCCGGGTCCGGCCGTGCAGGTACGGGAGAGTGTGCCGCCTGACGGTCTCGCGCACGGCGGGCAGCAGCACCGGGCCCAGGGTCGCGCCCGCCCAGCCCGACAGCACCACCCGGTCCGGGCCGAGCAGGTTGACCAGGTTGGCGATGCCGATGCCGAGATGACTCACCAGGCTGTCGAGGGCCTGCTCGACCGGTTGCGCCACAGCCTCCGTCCCGGGCGAGGAGTCGGGAGTGTGGCGCCGTCCCACCAGTTCGGCCAGCTGGTCCTCGGTCCCCTGCCCGGTGAAGGGTTCGCTGCCGGGGAGGTCCCGATAGCGGCGGAGGATCGCCTCGGCCCCGATGAAGGTCTCCAGGCAGCCGCGCGATCCGCACCGGCACGGGTGCCCGCCCACCTCGATGACGGTGTGGCCCCACTCGATGGTGATGCTCCTGGCCCGTCCGCCGGGCTGGGCGGGCATGGTGAGTGCGGCGCCCGCCCCGACGCCGAGCAGGACGGTCACCGCCCGTTCCGCGCCGCGCGCCGCACCACGCCAGGTCTCGGCCTGCCCCAGTGCCATCGCGCCGTTGTCGATGTGCAGCGGCGCGGCGATCCCCCGGCGCAGCATGTCGGCCAGCGGCACCGACGACCAGTCCAGCGTCGGCGCGTGCACCAGCGTCCGCTCCGGTGTGGCGGCGTCGGCCTGGACGGCGCCGGGGACGGCGACTCCGACGCCGAGGAGCTGGTCGGCGGCCGGCCCCGCCACTGCGGTGACCCGGGCGATCCCGGCGAGTACCGTCCGCGCCACCCGCCGCGGGTCCAGCCGGGTGGCGGTGACCGGATACACCTCCTCGGCGACCAGCCGCAGCGTCCAGTCGAAGAGCCCCACCCGGATCCGGGTCTCGGCGATGTCGACGCCGACCACATGCCCGAAGTCCGGCCGCACCCGCAGCAGGGCACGCGGACGGCCACCGGCCGAACTGACCGAGCCGGCCTCGGCGACCAGGCCGTCGCCGATCAGATCGGACACGACGTTGCTGACCGTCGCCGGGCTCAGTCCCGACGCGCGGGCCAGGTCGTTGCGGCCGGTGGACTCCCCGAGGTACAGGCGCGTGAGCAGGTCGGAGCGGTTGCGCCAGCGCAGGTCACGCGTCGTTTGTTGCGCCAGAGGAGTCACAGGCCGGATTCTGCCAGACCGTCACCCCCGATACGGGGGCCTCGTGCGCGGTCCTTCCGCCCCCTACCAGAATTGGTCCAGACCTTGACGCGGGCATGTGGCGCGAGTTCAATCTAGTTCAATCAAGTCTTGAACTAAGAAGTGAAAGAAGTGACTTCGGCGTTCAAGATCTGAACGCGCCCCCTGTGCAGCCCCGCGCCACTTCCCGCCCCCCCCCCCCCGGGATCCGAAAGCGGTACCCCCATGCCTGCTTCCCCCGTTCGCACCCGCCGGCTCGCCCGCCTGGCGTTCGGCACCGCCGCCGCAGTCCTCACCGCCACCGGCCTGCTCGCGACCACACCCGTCCCCGCGCACGCCAGTGGCGAACCGGTCTCCATCTGGCTCACCAGTACCAGCGACTCGGGCGGACGCACCGTCACCAGAGGTCTGCAGCAACAGACTCCGATTGCCTTCAGCGCCGGAACCGGCAGCGCCGGACAGGTCGTGAACGTCGACGAGAACACCCGCTACCAGCAGTTCACCGGAGCCGGCGCCTCCTTCACCGACACCGCCGCCTGGCTGATCAACAGCAGCGGCGCGCTCACCGCCGCCGCCCGCACCACCCTGATGAACAACCTCTTCAGCCCCACCACCGGCATCGGCCTGGACTTCCTGCGCAACCCCATGGGCGCCTCGGACCTGGCCCGCTCCAACTACACCTTCGACGACATGCCGGCCGGCCAGACCGACCCCACCCTGGCGAACTTCTCCATCGGCCACGACCTGGCCGACGTCCTGCCGTTGACCAGACAGGCGCAGCAGCTCAACCCGGCCCTCAAGGTGATGGCCACCCCGTGGACCGCGCCGCCGTGGATGAAGGACAGCGGGGCGTACAGCCAGGGCTGGCTGCAGTCGCAGTACTACGGCGCCTACGCGCAGTACTTCGTGAAGTACCTCCAGGCCTACCAGGCCCAGGGCGTGCCCATCGACTACGTGTCCGTCCAGAACGAGCCCACCTGCTGCTCCGGCTACCCCTCCATGCAGTGGAACGGTTCAGGACTCGACTACTTCACCGGCACCGACCTGCTGCCGGCCCTCCACGCCGCCGGGCTGAACACCAAGGTCCTGGCGCTGGACTGGAACCCGGACTCCTACGCCTCCTACGGCGCGCCGACCGTGGACGACGCCGCGGTCCGCAACGACCCGCTGTTCGGCGGCGTCGCCTGGCACGGCTACGAGGGCAGCGTCACCGAGCAGACCACCGTCCACGACCAGTACCCCACCGTGGACGCCTTCGACACCGAGCACTCCGGTGGCACCTGGATCGCGAACCAGCAGCAGGAGGACATGAACAACATCATCGACTACACCCGCAACTGGGGTAAGTCGGTGGTCAAGTGGTCCCTGGCGGTCGACCAGAACATGGGCCCGCACAACGGCGGTTGCGGCACCTGCACCGGACTGGTCACCGTGCACAACGGCGACAGCCGCAGCGGCCAGGTCGACTACACCGTCGAGTACTACGACATGGGCCAGCTCACCAAGTTCGTGAAGCCCGGCGCGTACCGGATCGACTCCACGGCCAACAGCAGCGTCCCCAACGTCGCCTGGCTGAACCCGGACGGCTCGAAGGCACTGGTCGCCTACAACGAGTCGGGCGCCACCCAGTCGTTGACCGTCAACTGGGGCGGCGAGCACTTCACGTACTCCCTCCCGGCGCAGACCAGCGCGACCTTCACCTGGAACACCGGCCAGGGCACCGGATCGCCGACCGGCCAGATCACCGGCTACGGCGGCAAGTGCGTGGACGTCGCCGGAGCCAACAGCGCCAACGGCACCGCCGTCCAGCTCTACGACTGCAACGGCACCGCCGCGCAGACCTGGACGGTCGCCTCCGACGGCACCCTGCAGGCCCTCGGCAAGTGCATGGACGTCACCGCCGCCGGCACCGCCAACGGCACCCAGGTCCAGCTCTACGACTGCAACGGCACCGGCGCACAACAGTGGCAGCACCAGAGCAACGGCACCCTGCTCAACCCCAACTCGGGGCGCTGCCTCGACGCCACCGGACCCAGCTCCGCCAACGGCACCCGGCTGCAGCTCTGGGACTGCACCGCAGCCGCCAACCAGCAGTGGAACCTGCCCAGTTGACCCACCCGGCCGCGCCCGCCGCTCCCCCACCCCTGCGCAACGATTCGTCCGACCCCCCACAGCTCCTCCTGGAGGACAGTCATGCCCCGACTCGGTTCCCGCACCCGGGCGTCGCTGACGGCAGCCGCCGTCCCGCTCGCCTCGACGGCCCTGCTGCTGGGCGGCAGTGCCACCGCCCACGCCGCCGCCAACCCCGGTCCCGGCTTCCCGGCCCACTACGCCGCGCCCTACGTCGAGACCTGGAACTCCCCCTCGGCGATGTCGGCCGCGCAGTCCGCCACCGGCCTGAAGTACTTCTCGCTGGCCTTCGTCATCAGCGACGGCAGCTGCAACGCCACCTTCAACGGCAACACCGACATCGCCGACGCCGGCTGGACCGGCGCCATCAACAGCCTGCGCGCCTCCGGCGGCGACGTGATCGCCTCCTTCGGCGGAGCCTCCGGCACCGAGCTGGCCCAGGCCTGTACCTCCGTCTCCTCGCTGCAGGCGCAGTACCAGCGGGTCATCGACACCCTCAACCTGACCAGGATCGACCTGGACGTCGAGGGCGCCCCGCTGGACGACACCGCCGCCAACGACCGCCGCAACCAGGCCCTGGCCAACCTCCAGCAGCAGTACGCCGCGAGCGGCAGGACCCTCGCCGTGGACTACACCCTGCCGGTCAACCCCACCGGCCTGGACCCCAACGCGCTGAGCCTGCTGAACAACGCCAAGAGCCACGGTCTGAACGTCAATCTGGTCAACATCATGACCATGGACTACGGCGCGTCCATGGACATGGGTCAGGCGGCCGTCAACGCCGCCAACGCCCTGCACACCCAGCTCGGCCAGATCTGGACCGGCGCGAGCTCCGCGCAGCTGTGGTCGATGGAGGGCAACACCCCGATGATCGGGGTCAACGACTCCACCAACGAGGTCTTCAGCACCGGCAACGCCGCCACGCTGGAGAACTTCGCAGCCGCCAACGGCATCCAGGAGCTGTCGTTCTGGGCCCTCGGCCGGGACCAGGCCTGCTCCAGCAACGGCACCCTGTCCGACAGTTGCAGCGGCACCTCGCAGAGCCCGTACCAGTTCTCCAGCACCTTCAACGCTCTGACCGGCGGAGGTACGGGCGGCGGCGGAGGCGCGCCGACCGGCCGGATCACCGGCTACGGCGGCAAGTGCGTGGACGTCGCCGGAGCCAACAGCGCCAACGGCACCGCCGTCCAGCTCTACGACTGCAACGGCACCAACGCGCAGAACTGGACCGTGGCCACCGACGGCAGCCTGCAGGCCCTGGGCAAGTGCATGGACGTCACCGCCGCGGGCACCGCCAACGGCACCCAGGTGCAGCTCTACGACTGCAACGGCACCGGTGCGCAGAAGTGGCAGCACCAGAGCAACGGCTCCCTGCTCAACCCCGAGTCGGGGCGCTGCCTCGACGCCACCGGACCCAGCTCCGCCAACGGCACCCGGCTGCAGCTCTGGGACTGCGCCGGTAGCGCCAACCAGCAGTGGAACCTGCCCACATGAGCACCGGCCAGGCCAGACGCACTGCGACGACGGAGGAACAGATGCACCCAGCACGACGCCTGCGGTGGCGGTACGCCACCCTCGCGGGAACAGCGGTAACAGCCCTGCTGGCGGGCGGGCTCACATTCGGCGTGTCCCCCTCGGCGACAGCAGCGGCCGTTCCGGCGGCGGCTGCGGCGGTCACCTCGGGCACCAGCTACACGGTGACCAACGCGAACAGCGGCAAGTGCGTCGACGCCAGGGCGGCCGGCACCGCCAACGGCACCGCCGTCCAGCAGTACAGCTGCAACGGCACCGGCGCGCAGCAGTGGACGTTCACGGCGACCAGCGGCGGATACTTCCAGGTCGGCAGCGCCCTCAGCGCCGCCCAGGTGTGGGACGTGACCAATGTGTCACCCGCCGACAGCGCCCCGATCCAGTTGTGGACCTACGGCGGCGGCAACAACCAGCAGTGGCAGCCGGTCGCCGAGTCCGGCGGCGGCTACCACTTCGTCAACCGCAATAGTGGCAAGTGTCTTGACACACCGTCGGCATCGACGGCGGACAGCGTGCAGCTGCAGCAGTACACCTGCAACGGCACCGCGGCACAGTCCTTCACCCTCACGCCCACCAGTGGGGGAGGCGGAGGCGGAGGGGGCACCCCCGATCTCGGCCCCAATGTGCTGACCTTCGATCCCTCGATGTCCTCCGCCTCGATCCAGAGCCAGATCGACAGCGTCTACAGCCAGCAGCAGAGCAACCAGTTCGGCGGGCAACGCTACGCCCTGCTGTTCAAGCCCGGCTCCTACAACGTCAACGTCCCGGTGGGTTACTACACCCAGGTGCTCGGCCTGGGCCAGAACCCGAACGACGTCACCATCAACGGCGGCGGGGTCAACGCCGACGCGCAGTGGAACGGCGGCAACGCCACCGAGAACTTCTGGCGCTCGGTCGAGAACCTCACCGACAACCCGTCCTCGGGTACCGTCAAGTGGGCGGTCTCGCAGGCCTCACCGATGCGCAGGGTGCACATCCCCGGTTCGATGGTGCTGGACGACAACGGCGGCTGGTCCAGCGGCGGGTTCCTCGCCGACTCCCAGGTCGACGGACAGGTCAACTCCGGCAGCCAGCAGCAGTGGCTGTCGCGCAACGACCAGTGGGGCAGCTGGACCGGGTCCAACTGGAACATGGTCTTCGTGGGCGACACCAACGCCCCCACGACCAGCTTCCCCAGCCCGCCGTACACCACCGTCGCGCAGACGCCGACGATCGCCGAGAAGCCCTACCTGTACGTCGACGCCTCCGGCAACTACCAGGTGTTCGTCCCGGCCGACCAGACCAACAGCCAGGGCACCACCTGGGCGAACGGCCAGACCCCCGGCACCTCGTTGCCGATCAGCCGGTTCTACGTCGCCAAGCCCGGCGACACCGCGGCGACCATCGACGCGGCACTGGCCTCCGGCCAGAACCTGCTGTTCACCCCCGGTGTCTACCACCTGACCGACACCGTCAGGATCACCCGCGCGGACACCGTGGTGCTGGGCCTGGGCCTGGCCACGTTGGAGGCCGACAACGGGGTGACCGCGATGTCCACCGCCGACGTGGGCGGCGTGCGCATCGGCGGGCTGCTCTTCGACGCCGGGACGACCAACTCCCCCGTCCTGCTCCAGGTCGGGCCGAGCGGCTCGGGCGCGGACCACTCCGCCGACCCGACCGTGCTGTCCGACGTCTTCGCCCGCATCGGCGGGGCCGCCGTCGGCAAGGCCACCGTCAGCGTCCAGGTGAACAGCAACAACGTGGTCGGCGACGACTTCTGGCTGTGGCGCGCGGACCACGGCAGCGGCGTCGGCTGGACCTCCAACACCGCCGCGAACGGCCTGGTGGTGAACGGCGCGAACGTCACCATGTACGGACTGGCGGCGGAGCACTACCAGAACAACGCGGTGCTCTGGAACGGCAACGGCGGACGCACCTACTTCCTCCAGAACGAACTCCCCTACGACCCGCCGGACCAGGCGAGCTGGATGGACGGCGGCACCAACGGCTACGCCGCCTACAAGGTCGCGCCCGGCGTGACCAGCCACGAGGCGTGGGGGCTGGGCGTCTACTGCTACTTCAACGTCAACAACTCGATCGTGGCCGACCACGCCATCGAGGTGCCCGACACCCCAGGGGTGAAGCTGCACGACATGGTCACGGTCTCGCTGGGCGGCGTGGGCACGATCAGCCACATCGTCAACGGCACCGGTGGGCCCTCCAACTCCGGCAACAGCGTCGCCGACCTGGTCAACTACCCGTAGCCGCCGGCCCTTGCGCAGCCGTCAGCACCGGGCAGGACCACACGCGGCCTCGGCGACACCACCACGGTGCCGCCGGGGCCGCGTGTCGTGGTGGCCGCCTGCCACGACGCGCGGGTCGGGTCAGCCCGGGGAGCCCTCGCTGTTCGCTTCGATGATCCGCTCCGCGTCGCCCTCGTAGGAGATGTGGTCCGGGCGCACCCGGTAGCGGTCGGCGAGGGCCGCCACGTCCTTGAGGATCGCCACGGACACGTCCGGGGCAACCGCGTGACCGGGATGATCACACACCTCCGCGGCAAGGCGACAGGGCGCGTCCGGCCCGGCCTCCCGCACCGTGATCGTGTTGCTGGAGTACTCGTTCATACCCCCAGCATCCGCCCGCCCGGTCCACCCGGCCATCCGTGCCGGCCGCGGCCCCACCGAGGCCGAACCGCGGCCGAACCGCTCGGTGACGATCAGAACCGTCAGTGCCAGTTGCTGATCTTGACGTCGTCCGGCGCGGGCTCGCCCCTGCCGGTTTCCAGCAGCCTCTTGAGGCTCATCAGGAAGGTCGCCCACTTGGTGCTGCAGTGGTACATGAACTCCACCGGCTCCTTCCAGCCCTCGTGCCGGAACAGCACGATCGTGAAGCCGTCCTCCTGCTTGAGCTCGAAGCGGACCTGCGTGCCGATCCACTCCTCGGGGCCGTCGACGACCTCCCAGAGCACGAGTTCGGCGGGCCGGGTCTCCAGGACCTTCATGTCGAAGCCGCCGGCCACGAAGCGGAACCGGAGCACTCCCCCGACAGCGCCGTCGCCGTCGGTGTCCTCGGTCCACCAGCTCGCCAGGCCCCCGACCGTGGTCAGGGCCCCGTAGACCTCGTCCGGAGACGACGTGACGCCGATCCTGTGCAGGATGTCCACCATTGCGACTACCTCCCTCTCGTGCACCCGCCCGCGTGCGGGCAGGGATCAACTGCGGCCGCCACGGATGTGGCGACGTTCGTTCGTGCGGGTCAGCCCTCCTGGCTGCGCTGGATTGCCTCGGCGATCCGCTGGATGCGACGCAGCCGGGCGTCCCAGGTGGCGCCGACCGACGACAGCTGCGCGACCGCGCGGGCGAGCTGGGCCTCGTCCACCTCGTAGCGGCGCTCGCGTCCGGACGGCGTGACGTGGACCAGTCCGACCCGGTCGAGTACGCCGAGGTGTTTGGCGACCCCCTGCCGCGTGACCGGCAGCTGCTCACTCAGCGTGGTGGCCGTGCCGCCGCCGTCGCTCAGCAACAGGTCGAGCATCCGCCGCCGGATGGGGTCCCCCACCGCCGACCAGAGCTCGTCGTCAATGGCGACGCTCATGGCGTCGACACCAGCCGCGCCACGTAGGTGACGAGGCGGGGCAGGAAGTAGTCCCAACCGTTGACGTGGTCGCGGTACTGCTCCTCAAGCACGGCCGCCTCCCAGCCCTGCTCCCGGAACCCCGTCTCGGTGAAACGCAGCAGCGTGCCCACCCCAGACGGGACCAGCTCGAAGGTCACCAGGAACGAGTTGTCCGGCGTCGCGGCCACATGCTCGTCGTACACCCACCGGAACGAGAACCGCCGGGGCGGATCGGCCTCCACCACCGTGATGGGTGAGACCTGCGCCTCCGGCGTGGACCTGTCGCCGAACGCGATGACTCCCGTGCCGCCGGGCACCGACGCGAACTCCGCCTCGTCCGGCCACCACTCCCGCAGATGTTCGGGTGTACTGATGACCTCGTAGACCACCTCGGGCGTGGCTGCGACCTGCATCTCCCGCTCGATGCTGCCGTACTCCATCTCACTCCTCCGCCATCTCGCAACCTTTGGTTGCACATAACTGTAGACCCCTCTCGCACCACACGCAACCATTGGTTGCTACGCTCGGGGACATGAAGCTGCACGTCGGATGTGCGATGTGGACGCACGCGTCCTGGCAAGGCCGCCTGCTGCCCCACCCGCTCGCGCCCCGGGAACGCCTGCGGGCCTACGCAAGCTGGTGCAACGCGGTCGAGGGCAACACGACCTTCTACGCGACGCCGTCCGCCGCCACCGTCAGCTCCTGGGCCGAGCAGACCGCACCGGACTTCCGGCTGCTCCTCAAGCTTCCCAAGCAGATCACCCACGAGCGGCGCCTGGCCGACGGCGACGGCCTGCTGCGCGCCTTCCTCGACGTGATCGAGCCGCTCGGCCCGCGCGTGCACGCCCTGTGGGTCCAGCTGCCCGCGTCCTTCGGCCCCTCGGACCTCGGCACGCTGGCCGCGTTCCTGCACCGGGCGCCGCGCGGGCTCCGCTGCACCGTCGAGGTCCGTCACCCCGCATTCTTCGAGGACCCGCGCTGGGAGCAGCGGTTGGAACGGGTTCTGGACGACGTCGGCGCCGAGTGGACGACCTTCGACACGACCGATCTGTTCGCCGCCCCGCCGACCAGCGCGGCGGGACGGGAGGCGTGGGAGAAGAAGCCCCGCCTGCCGCGCAGGTCCAGGGCGCTCACCGCGCATCCGGTCGTCCGCTACATCGGCCGGGACGACGCGCAGCCCACTGCGGAGGGCTGGCGCCACTGGACGCGCACGGTCGCCGACTGGCTGCACGAGGGCCGCTCCCCCACCGTGTTCATCCACACCCCAGACAACGAGGAGGCCCTCACTCTCGCCCGGCGCTTCCACGACGATGTCAGACAGCTCGTCCCCGCTCTCGAACCGCTGCCCGAGCCGCTGCCCACCGGCCCACCGACGCTCTTCTGACCGGCGGCGTCGTCGCGCGCGATGTCAGCCGAGCGGGCCGGGATCCGGGACGATCCGTGCGGTGCCGCTACCGCTGCAGGACGCAGTCGCCGCAGAGCTGTCCCTTGCGGTCGGGCGCGGCGCGGTAGATCAGGCAGCAACTGCGGCGGCGGAAGCCACCGTCGTCGAGGTGGTGACCGCTCCCGTCGAGGGTGGGGCAGGTCAGCAGCGCGTCGACCAGTTCCCGTGCGCGAGCCCCACGGTCCCGGCGAGCGGTGCCGAGCACCCGGGCCGCGCCCGCGAGGGCCGAGGCGGTGTTGCCGCGAGCGATGCGGCGGGAGACGCCAAAGCGCGCGACGGCTCCTTCGAGAGCGGCTGTCATGCCGTCGATGAGGACCGCTCCGAGTGCGTCCGCCACGTCCGTGTCCCTGGCCCGCGCCCCCGGGGCGGAGTGCGGCAGCGACAACGGCAACGGCAGGGACAACGGGAAGGCGCCGCCGAGCCGCGGCTGCCAGAACAGCTCCCGCAGCGTCAGGGCGGGCACGCGGTGGTCGAGCACAGCCGCGGCCAGCAGGGGCGAGGCCAACCTGGCCGCGAGTCCCAGCTGGGTCACCGATGCGGCAACCCTCAGTTCCACAGCCTCCGGCGCAAGCCCGCCCCCTGCGGCGAGGGAGGCCCGCACCCCGGCCACGCGGTCGTCCAGCACCCGCGGGTCGTCCAGAATCTCCTGCATGCTCCGCCAGGGATCGGTCGGCGGGTGCGCGGGATCGTACCGCTCCGTGCTGAAGAACGGCCCAAGGTCGGCCTTCTGTTCGACGCCCTGCGTGCCCCCGGGGCGCGGGGCGTCGAAGTGGGAGGGAGCGGCCATGACCGCGACGCTACCCCGCCGCACCCCGGCTCTCGTTCACGTGGCGAGGTACCCGTGGTTCGAGGGCTGGTGGGCCCGCCCATGAGGCGCAAGAGGCGTGTGATCACCGTCGCACGCTACTTCGACACCTTGTCAGATGCGCAGGCTTGTAGGCACCGTGCGGGTCCCCCTAGCCTGGGACGGCCCCGCCGATGGTCGGGGTGGTGCAGCCACAGCGAAGCCCGGTGAGAATCCGGCACTGTCCCGCAACGGTGAAGCCCCCTCAGGGGGACGAGTCCGGTCGCCTGTCGCCGCATCCACGGAAGCCCAGCCTCGCAGGAAGGCGGATCCTCCCATCCCGGCCCCCCGTGGTCCGGCCGGGCCCGCGGCACCTGCGAGCGTCCCGAGGAGGATGCTCAGTGTCAGCCCTGACCACCAGATTCCGTTCGATCGCCAATGCGCTGCATCCGGCCGAGTGGGGAAGACTGGGCCTGATGACCCTGGTCATCCTGGCCCTGAACGGCTTCGGCTGGGGCATCTTCATCTTCACCGTCATGCCCCACCACTTCCACTACAACGGGCTGGGCGTCGGGCTCGGCGTGGCGGTCACCGCCTGGACCCTGGGCGCGCGGCACGCCTTCGACGCGGACCACATCTCCGCCATCGACAACTCCACCCGCAAGCTGATGGCGGACGGCAAGCGCCCGCTGGCCAGCGGCTTCTTCTTCGCGCTGGGCCACTCCGCGGTGGTGGTCGCGGTCGGGGTGGGCATCACCTTCGCCGCCAAGGCCGTCTTCGGCGCTATGGTCGACCCCAACTCCACCTACGAGACCGTGGGCGGCATGCTCGGCACGCTCACCTCGGCCGGGTTCCTCTACCTGATCGCCGCCCTGAACCTGGTCGTGCTGATCGGCATCTTCAAGGTCTTCCGCAGCATGCGCCGCGGCACCTTCGACGAGGAGGAGCTGGAGCGCCAGCTCCAGGCCCGCGGGCTGATGTGGCGCTTCTTCGGCCGCTTCATGCGCTCCATCAACCACACCTGGCAGCTGTTCTTCGTCGGCATGGTCTTCGGCATCGGCTTCGACACCGCCACCGAGGTCGTCCTGCTGGCCGCCACCGCCTACGCCGCCACCTCCGGACTGCCCTTCTACGCCGTCCTCGCGCTGCCGCTGCTCTTCTCCGGCGGCATGATCCTGTTCGACACCCTCGACGGCTGCTTCATGAACTTCGCCTACGGCTGGGCCTTCGCCCGCCCCGTGCGCAAGGTCTACTACAACCTCGTGATCACCGGCCTGTCCATCGCCGCCGCCTTCCTCATCGGCACCGTCGAAGCCCTGGGCGTGATGACCAGCGAACTGCACCTGAGCGGACCCTTCTGGGACTTCATGGCCAACTTCAACATCAACCAGGCCGGCTTCGCCATCGCCATCCTCTTCGCCGCGACCTGGATCATCGCCTACGCCTTCTGGCGCTTCGGCAACGTCGAGGACCGCTGGCAGAAGGACCTCAGCAACGGCGCCGCACCCGCCCCCGCACCCGCTGTCACCGAGTAGCCCCTGATGGCATGCTGACGGACAGTCACGGATGACGGCCCGTGCCGCGGCCGGGCCCACCGCGCGGTACGGGCCCCGTCCCGCTCTAGCTCGCTCCGGCGTTGTGCTCCGGCCCGCGCAGCGGGGTGACCACGGGCCGGCCGCGATCGTCGGAAGTGACCTGCACGCGTGCGGAGTAGACCTGGGAGATCAGCGCTGCAGTGAGCACCTCCGGCGCCGCGCCGCTCGCGCCGACCCGCCCGGCGTCGAGCAGGACCAGCCGGTCGGCGTACTGGCCGGCGGTGGTCAGGTCGTGGAGTGTGGTGACGACGGTCAGGCCCTGGGCGTGCCGCAGTTCGTCGACCAGGTCCAGGACCTGCTGCTGGTGGCCGATGTCCAGGGCGGAGGTCGGCTCGTCGAGCAGCAGCAGCCGGGGTTCCTGTGCCAGCGCGCGGGCGAGCACGGCCCGCTGGCGCTCCCCGCCGGAGAGGGTGGCCAGCCTTCTGCCGCCGAAGCGCGCGACGTCCAGCCGGTCCGCGGCGCGGTCGGCGACGAGGCGGTCGTGGCGGCCGGGTCCGCCGAGGTAGCCGAGGTAGGGAGTGCGGCCGAGCAGCACGTACTCCGCGACGGTCATGTCGGCGGGCAGCACCGGGTTCTGCGGTACGAAGGCGACGAGTCGGGCGAGCTCACGGGCGCGCAGCGACCGCGTGTCGACACCCTCGAGGGCGACCGTGCCCCGGTGCGGCAGCAGGCCGGCGACGGCGCGCAGCAGCGTGGACTTCCCGGCGCCGTTGGGTCCGATCACCGCGAGCCAGCCGCCCGACTCCACGGCGCAGGAGACGTCGAGCACCACGGGTGTGCCGTCCAGGTCCACTCCGACCCGGTCGAGGGCCAGGGCGCTCATGTGCGCACCGACCGGGTGGTGCGCAGGATCAGGACGAACACCGGGCAGCCGATCAGGGCGGTGACCACGCCGATCGGCAGCTCGCCGGGGGCCAGCACGGTGCGTGCCAGGGTGTCGGCCAGGACCAGGAATCCGGCTCCGAAGAGCATGGCCAGCGGCAGCACCACGCGGTAGGAGGATCCGGCCAGCCGCCGTACCGCGTGCGGCACGATGATGCCAACAAAGCCGATCAGGCCGCTGACGGCGACGGCGGTGGCCGCGGCCAGCGCGCAGGCGGCCACGACCAGGAGCCGGACCCGGCCGGGGCTCATGCCGAGGGTGCGGGCCTCCTCGTCGCCGACCGAGAGCACGTCCAGGTGTCGGCCGTGGACCAGCACGATCAGCGTGCTGACCCCCGCGTAGGGGAGGATCTCGACGACCTGGTGCCAGTCCGCGGTGGCCAGTGACCCGAGCAGCCAGGAGTAGACCTGCTGGATGTCCTGGGTTGAGCGCTGGAGCACCAGGGTCTGAATCGCGGTCAGGAACATTCCGGTGGCCAGGCCGGCCAGCAGCAGCGTCGCCGTGCCGGGCCCGCCGGCCGCGCCCGCCGCGTAGGCGACCGCCACTCCGGCGAGGGAGCCGACGAAGGCTGCAACCGGCACCGCCTCCGGCCCGATGCCGCCCAGGTAGACGATCGCGACCGTCGCGCCCAGGCCCGCGCCGGCCGAGGCGCCGAGCAGTCCGGAGTCCACCAGGGGGTTGCGGAACACCCCCTGGTAGCCCGCGCCCGCGAGCGAGAGCAGGCCGCCCACCAGCGCGCCGAGCACGATGCGGGGCATGCGGATCTGGAACAGCACCGCGCGGTCCAACGGCCCCAGGCCCGCATGCAGGTCGATGAAGGGAAGCCGGTCCAGCAGTGCGGCGACCGTGGCCCAGGGATTGAGGTCCGCCGCCCCGACCAGCGCGCTGACCAGCACCGCGGCGGCCAGGAAGGCCACCGCGGTGCCGTAGGCGCGGACGGTGCGGCGGGACGCGCTCATGCGGCCGGGTCCGCCTGGCCGGGCCTCACGAGGTGGGTGCCTTCTGCAGTGCCTGCGCGATCTGTGCGACCAGCTGCGGCAGACGCGGTCCCCAGCGGGAGGCGATGTCGTCGTTCAGGCCCACGATCTGACCGGTCTTCACCGCCGGGATGCCGGACCAGCCGGGACGCGCGGCCACGACGGACGGGGACTGCCCGCCGTCCGCGGCGCTGTTGTCCGCGAGGAGGAGCAACTGCGGCTTCGCGGTGACGATGTACTCCTGGGACAGCTCGGGGTACCCGCCGTCCGAGGCCTTGTCCGCGGCGTCGGCGATGTTCTTGAGACCGAAGAGGGAGACGACCTGCCCGATGAAGGTCGTGGAGGTGGCCGAGTAGTACGGGTTCGCACTCACCTCCCAGAAGTAGCTCAGGCCCTTGTGCCCGGTGCCGGCCAGCTTCACGTCGGCGGCGATCTCGGACTTCATGGTCGCCACGGTCGACTGGGCCTGCGAGCTGTGGCCGGTTGCCGTGCCCAGCTGCTCGATCTGCTGGTAGGCGTCGTTCAGCTGCGCGGCGGCGGGCTCGATCAGCACCGGCACGCCCACCTTGGTGAGCCCCGCCACCAGGCCGCCGGAGTCGGCCGAGGCGACGACCAGGTCGGGCGAGTACTTGATGATCGCCTCGAGGTTCGGCGTCAGGCCGCTGAGGCTGGTGACCGGGACGCCGGAGGGGTAGTTCGAGGAGGAGTCGACCGCGACGACCTGCTTGCCCGCGCCCACCGCGTAGAGGTCCTCGGTGGCGGTCGGGGAGAGCGAGACGATGCGCTTGGGCTCGGTCTTCACGGTGACCTGGCCGTTGGCCGCGGCGACCGTCACCGGGAACGACGCCGTGGCGGGGGAGGAAGCGGAGGCCGAGGAGCTGCCGGCGGTCGAGCCGCTGGAACCACTGGAGCCGTTGGAACCACAGCCTGCGAGGACGGCTGCGACCGCCAGGGCCGTGGTTACCGCTGTCAGGCTCCGGACCGCTGGTCCTCGCCGGTCGTGCCGTTGCCGAGCGCGCATGGTGGCCGCTTTCTCCGTCAGGGAGGAAGGCAGGTGATCGCGCCGGCCTGTGGGCATGCGGGTGCACGCGCGGACCGGGACGGATCAGCCTTCCCACGAGGTTGATGTCGTCTGCGCGGGGAGTCGACCTGGCTGGGATCCCCGTGGGGACCGTCACAGTTGCGGGACAGCGTCGGAATGACCCGCCGTGCGGGCGTCACCGACTTCGCTCCTGACGCGCTGCCGGTATCCGCACGCCCCATGGCGCTCGAATCCGGCCGTCGCAGGCTAGCACGCCCTGACCAGCGCACCCGGCCCGCCCTGCCGCCCGCCCCCGCCGCCCGCCGCCCGCCGCCCGCCGCCCGCCGGAACGGTGTCAGGGCCCGGTGCGGTCGAAAGCCTCCAGAATGCGTTCCGCCGCAAGGGAAGCCATCATTTCCCCGCTGCGGACCCGGTCTTCGACTTCGGCGGCGAGTCCGCGCACGGCGGCGTGGGTGTGCAGCCGGTTCAGGAGTTCGTCGCGGACCATGGCCCAGGCCCAGTCGACCTGCTGGTCGCGGCGCTTGGCGGCGAGTCGGCCGCCGGCGTCCAGCAGGGCGCGATGCTGTTCGAGCCGGTCCCAGACGGTGTCGAGTCCGGCGGAGTCGCGGGCGCTGCAGCTGAGGACGGGCGGGGTCCAGGCCGCGTCGACGGGGTGCATCAGCCGCAGGGCGCCCGCGAGTTCGCGGGCCGCGCTGCGGGCGTCGCGCTCGTGCGGGCCGTCCGCCTTGTTGACGGCGATGACGTCGGCCAGTTCCAGGACGCCCTTCTTGATGCCCTGGAGCTGGTCGCCGGTGCGGGCGAGGGTGAGCAGCAGGAAGGAGTCGACCATGTCGGCGACGGCGGTCTCCGACTGGCCGACACCGACGGTCTCCACCAGCACCACGTCGTAGCCCGCGGCCTCCATCACCACCATGGACTCGCGGGTGGCCCTGGTGACCCCGCCCAGCGTCCCGGCACTGGGCGAGGGCCGGATGAAGGCGGCGGGGTCGACGGACAGGCGTTCCATCCGGGTCTTGTCGCCGAGGATGGAGCCGCCGGTGCGGGTGGACGAGGGGTCGACGGCGAGCACCGCGACCCGGTGGCCCAGGCCGGTGAGCATGGTGCCGAAGGCGTCGATGAAGGTGGACTTCCCCACACCCGGCACCCCGCTGATGCCGATCCGCCGAGCCCGGCCGGAGTGCGGCAGCAACCCGGTCAGCAGCCGCTGGGCCAGGGCCCGGTGGTCGGCGCGGGTGGACTCGACCAGCGTGATGGCCCGGGCCACGTACGCCCGCTTCCCGTCCAGCACGCCCTTGGCGTAGGCGTCGAGATCGATGCGCATCCGCGGCTACAGCTCGGCGTGGCCCAGTGCGGCACCGAGCCGGCGGACCAGGTCGTGGGCCGCGTCCGGGATCACCGTGCCGGGCGGGAAGACCGCCGCCGCACCGGCCTCGTGCAGCGCCGGGATGTCCTGCGGCGGGATGACCCCGCCGACGACGATCATGATGTCCTCCCGGCCCTCGGCGGCCAGTTCCTCGCGCAGCGCGGGCACCAGGGTGAGGTGTCCGGCAGCCAGCGAGGAGACGCCGACGATGTGCACATCCGCCTCGACCGCCTGCCGGGCCACCTCGGCCGGGGTCTGGAACAGCGGGCCGACGTCCACGTCGAAGCCGAGGTCAGCGAAGGCGGTGGCGATCACCTTCTGGCCGCGGTCGTGCCCGTCCTGGCCCATCTTGGCGACCAGGATGCGCGGGCGGCGTCCCTCCGCCTCCTCGAACGCGTCGACCAGGGCGCGGGTCCGGGTCACGGAGCCGGACTCCCCTGCCTCGTTGCGGTACACGCCGGAGATGGTACGGATCTGGCCCGCGTGCCGCCCGTAGACCTTCTCCAGGGCGTCGGAGATCTCGCCGACGGTCGCCTTGGCGCGGGCCGCGTTGACCGCCAGCGCCAGCAGGTTGCCGTCCAGGCCGGAGCCGGAGTTGGAGTTGGAGTTGGAGCCGCGTTCGGCGGCGGCGGTCAGCGCCCGCAGCGAGTCCTGGCAGGCCGCCTCGTCGCGCTCCTCGCGCAGCCGCCGCAGCTTGGCGATCTGCTGGGCGCGGACCGAGGAGTTGTCGACCTGGCGCACGTCGATCTGCTCGTCGGTCTCGACCCGGTACTTGTTGACGCCGATCACCGGCTGCCGGCCCGAGTCGATCCGGGCCTGGGTACGGGCCGCGGCCTCCTCCACCCGCAGCTTGGGGATACCGGCGT
This sequence comes from Streptacidiphilus sp. EB129, assembly GCF_041262645.1. NCBI lineage: Bacteria > Bacillati > Actinomycetota > Actinomycetes > Kitasatosporales > Streptomycetaceae > Streptacidiphilus > Streptacidiphilus sp. EB129. The sequence continues at coordinate 19,286 of NZ_JBGCCS010000024.1, read as the reverse complement.
CGATGGCCTGCGCCATGCCGCCGGCCGCCTCCACCTCCTGGATGTGCTGCCAGGCGCGCCGGGCCAGGTCGTAGGTGAGCCGCTCGACGTAGGCGCTGCCGCCCCAGGGGTCGATCACCCGGCAGGTCCCCGACTCCTGCTGGAGCAGCAGCTGGGTGTTGCGGGCGATCCGCGCGGAGAAGTCGGTGGGCAGCGCCAGCGCCTCGTCCAGGGCGTTGGTGTGCAGTGACTGGGTGTGGCCCTGGGTGGCGGCCATGGCCTCGACGCAGGTGCGGGTGACGTTGTTGAAGACGTCCTGTGCGGTCAGCGACCAGCCGGAGGTCTGCGAATGGGTGCGCAGCGACAGCGACTTGGCGTTCTTCGGCTCGAACTCCCGGACCAGCTTGGCCCACAGCAGCCGGGCCGCCCGCATCTTGGCGATCTCCATGAAGAAGTTCATCCCGATCGCCCAGAAGAACGAGAGGCGGGGCGCGAACGTGTCCACGTCCAGGCCCACGGCCTGCCCGGCCCGCAGGTACTCCACGCCGTCGGCGAGGGTGTACGCCAGCTCCAGGTCGGCGGTGGCTCCGGCCTCCTGGATGTGGTAGCCGGAGATGGAGATGGAGTTGTAGCGCGGCATCTTCTGCGAGGTGTACGCGAAGATGTCGGAGATGATCCGCATCGAGGGCTTCGGCGGATAGATGTAGGTGTTGCGGACCATGAACTCCTTGAGGATGTCGTTCTGGATGGTCCCGGCCAGCTTCTCGGGCGGCACCCCCTGCTCCTCGGCCGCCACGATGTAGAGGGCGAGGACGGGCAGCACGGCGCCGTTCATGGTCATCGACACCGTCATCCGGTCCAGCGGGATGCCGTCGAACAGCTGGCGCATGTCGTAGATGGAGTCGATGGCGACGCCGGCCATCCCGACGTCACCGGTGACCCGCGGGTGGTCGCTGTCGTAGCCGCGGTGGGTGGGCAGGTCGAAGGCGACCGACAGGCCCTTCTGCCCGGCCGCGAGGTTGCGGCGGTAGAAGGCGTTGGACTCCTCGGCGGTGGAGAACCCGGCGTACTGGCGGATCGTCCACGGCTGGTTGACGTACATCGTCGGGTAGGGCCCGCGCAGGTACGGCGCGACACCCGGGTAGGTGCCGAGGAAGTCCAGCTCGCCCAGGTCCTGGCCGGTGTAGAGCGGCTTGACGGAGATGCCCTCGGGGGTCTCCCAGAGCAGGTCGCCGCCGCTGCTCCCGGTCGCCTCCTTCACCGCCGCGCTCCACTGCTCCGCGGCGGTCCCGGCCGGGGCACCCGTGCCCAGGTCGACCTGCGAGAAGTCGGGAATCTGCATCACGCCGGGGCTCCGATGAGGTCGAGGACGGAGGAGAGGACTGCGGGTGCGTCGCAGCCGGCGAAGACATGGGCGTCGACGCCTTCGTGCCGGCCGGGCCGTCCCGCGAGGAACACCCGTGCCGCGCCTGCGGACTTCAGCGCCGCGGCGACGGACTCGGCCTGTTCCTCGTACAGCGCGTCGCTGGAGCAGAGGCAGGCGATCTCGGCACCGCTGCGGGCGAACGCCTCGGCCACGGCGTCCGCGTCCACCGACACCGGGTCGTACTGCTGGTCGTCCACGGGTTCGACGCCTCCGGCCTGGAACAGGTTCGCTGCGAACGCCGCCCGCGCGGTGTGCGCCGCCGCCGGGCCCAGCACGGCGAGGAAGACCCTGGGCCGGGTGCCGGTGGCCGCCAGCCGGGCGTCGGAACGGGCGCGCAGCGCCTCGTACGCCTCGTCGCGACGCACCTGCGGCAGGCCCTGGGCGTTGCCCGAAGTCCGGCGCAACGGCCGGCCGGGGTGCTCCGGGACCGGCTCCCGCACGACCGGCTTCTCGGCGAGGTTCGGGAACTCGCTGACGCCGGTGATCGGCTCGCTGCGGCGGGCGAGTTTCGTTCCGCGCTCCGCCCAGGTGGCCGCGATCCGGTCACCGACCAGCCCGGAGCGCAGGGCCGCCCGCTGGCCGCCCGCGCGCTCCAGCTCCTGGAAGAACGACCATGCGGCGTGCGCGAGTTCGTCGGTCAGCCGCTCCACGTACCAGGAGCCGCCGGCCGGGTCCGCGACCCGGCCCAGATGCGACTCCTCCAGCAGGATGGACGAGGTGTTCCGCGCGATCCGACGGGCGAACGCGTCCGGCAGCCCCAGCTCGTGATCGAAGGGCAGCACGGTCACCGCGTCGGCCCCGCCCACCCCGGCGGCCAGGCAGGCGATCGTGGTGCGCAGCATGTTCACGTACGGGTCGCGGCGCGTCATCATCACCGGCGAGGTCACCGCGTGCTGCACCTGCGCCCCCGCACCCGTGGCACCGGCTCCGCACACGTCGACCACCCGGGACCAGAGGCGCCGCGCCGCCCGCAGCTTCGCCACGGTCAGGAACTGGTCCGCGGTGGCCGCGTAGCGGAACTCCAGCTGCCGGCAGGCCGCGTCCACCGGCAGCCCGGCCTCCGTCAGCAGGCGCAGATAGGCGACGCCGGTGGCCAGCGAGCAACCGAGTTCCTCGGCCGCCGACGCACCGGCCTCGTGGTAGGGCAGCGCGTCCACGGTCAGCGCGCGCACCCCCGGATAGTCCCGCGCACAGCGCCGGGCCAGTTCCACGGCCTCCTCCGGTGCCACCGGGTCGCCGGTCCTGGCCTCGTACCCCAGCGGGTCGGCGCCGAGGTTCCCGCGAGCGGCGTCGCGCGGGACGCCTCGCTCCTCGTAGAGCCGCAGCAGTTCCCGCGCGGCCGCGCCGGTCTCGGCGCCCGCGTCCAGGACGACCGGCGCCAGATCGAGGTAGACCCCGTCCAGGGCCCGGGCCAGCCCGGCGACCGGCAACCCCGGTCCGCCCACCGCCAGCCACAGGGACGTGACGCCGTTCTCCAGATCGGAGAGCACCGCCGCGTTGGCGTGTTCGGGATCGGGCCGCTCATGCCGCTGACGAACATCCCAGCCGGCGGCGGCAGGCCTGCCGCCCCGGACATACGGCGGGAATCCGGGGTACCCGGCGGCGGGTGCGGTGTCCCGGGCGGTGTACAGCGGAGCGACGACGAGGCCGTCCTCCAGCGCCGTCGCCAACACCTGCTCTGCGGCTGCGCCGGACACGTCCTTGCCCGACTTGCGCAGCACCCCCTCCACAAGGCTCTGCCATTGCGTGTGGGTGGCATCCGGGAATTCGGCAGCGAGCGAGAGCCCGTCGTCAGGCAGGACCGTCATAGCTGGATGCTAGAGCAGTCCCCTCGCAGTTCAGGAGTGCCGACGGCTGTGACCTTTCCCTCTCCGGCCACCGGCGGAATGAGATCCGCCGGTCGGATGGTTACCCAGGGCGGACGTACTGTTCCGGGCTCGGTCCGCGCCCATCGCTCAGCTGACTCAGGAGATCTTCCGTGACAACCCGCGCGGCCCAGACGCTGTCCCGTCCGTTCACCCTGGGCGGGCTCACCGTGCCGAACCGGATCGCGATGGCACCGATGACCCGTCAGTTCTCGCCCGGCGGAGTGCCCGGCGAGGACGTGGCCGCGTACTACGCCCGTCGTGCGGCGGGTGGAGTGGGCCTGATCATCACCGAGGGCACCTATGTCGGCCATCCCTCGGCGGGACAGAGCGACCGGGTGCCGCACTTCCACGGAGAGGACGCGCTCACCGGGTGGGCCCGGGTCGCCGAGGCGGTCCACCAGGCGGGCGGCACGATCGTGCCGCAGCTCTGGCACGTGGGTATGACCCGCACCGCCGACGCCACGTCCTTCCCGGAGGCGTCGGCCGTCGGTCCGTCAGGTCTCGCCCTGGACGGCACCGCGCCCACCAGCGGCCGCGCCATGACCCAGGCCGACCTGGACGACGTCATCCGCGCCTTCGCGGCGGCCGCCGCCGACGCCGAACGTCTCGGCTTCGACGGAGTCGAGCTGCACGGCGCCCACGGCTACCTCATCGACCAGTTCCTCTGGTCGGGCACCAACCGCCGCACCGACGCCTACGGCGGCAGCCTCGCCTCCCGTGCCCGCTTCGCCGCCGAGATCGTCGCCGCCGTACGCGAGGCGGTCTCCCCCGAGTTCCCGGTGATCTTCCGGCTGTCCCAGTGGAAGACGAACAACTACGACGCCCGGATCGCCGAGACGCCCGAGGAACTCGAAGCCCTGCTCGCCCAGCTCTCCGACGCCGGCGCGGACGCCTTCCACGCCTCCACCCGCCGCTACTGGCTGCCCGAGTTCGACGGCTCCGACCTCAACCTCGCGGGCTGGGCCAAGAAGCTCTCCGGCAAGCCGGCCATCACGGTCGGCTCGGTGGGCCTGGACAACGAGTTCATCAGCTCCTTCCAGGGCCAGTCGGCCGCCGTATCCGGCATCGACGACCTCCTGGACCGCCTTGAGCGGGACGAGTTCGACCTCGTCGCGGTCGGACGCGCGCTGCTCGCCGACCCCTCCTGGGCCGCCAAGGTCGTCAACGGCCGCACCACCGAGCTGACCCCGTTCTCACCGCAGGCGCTGCGCACCCTGCACTGACCCCCGCCGCCCAGCCCGGATGTGGGTTCCGTCGGCGCCGGGGATCAGCCCGGTCGTCATACCCCGCATTGTCCGGACGTCGGCCCGTCCGCCGTGGTGCCCGTCTGCGACAGCGTCGGTGCGTTGCCTTCGCAGCTCAGGGGTCCGCCGACCTGGTTGTCCTGGAACTCCGGGACGGTCTGGTCGGGCAGCAGGCCGCTGCCGCTGTTGTCGGTGACGGCCACCGGCGCATTCAGCGTGTTGCCGGAGACCTCCATGCCGCCGGTGTTGCCGTTCAGGCTCACCGGGGCCTCGACGGTGTTGCCGGCGCAACCCGTCGTGTCGTCCTGGTCGGATCCGATCTGGACGAAGCCGGTGGTCCCGTTGACGCCGAGCGGGCCGGACAGGGTCGACCGGCAGATGGTGAGCGCGGCCGCGCCGTTGGCGGAGGCCGGGCCGTTGATCCGGGCGCCGGAGACGGCCAGGGCACCGCCCGGCTTCACCGTGACCGGCCCGTCCTGCTCACCGCCGGGGGCTATGCACAGCGACTGGCCGGAGGCCACCGTCAGCCTGCCGTGGTGCTCCGTGACGCACGGTGCGCTGAATCCGACGGTCACATCGGTGGGCTGCGCCACACTGCTCGCGGCAAAGCTCGGGTCACCGCTGTAGGTGGCGGTGATGGCGTGCTCCCCCGGCTGGAACTTGCTGGTGGTGAAGCTCGCCCGGCCGCCGATCAGCGGCACGGTCGCCGGCGTCGTCGTCCCGTCCGCGAAGGTGACCGACCCCGTCGGGGTGCCCTCGGCCGGGTTGGCCGGGGCCACGGTCGCGGTCACGGTGACGGAGTGTCCGAACAGCGGGGTGCTGGTGTCCGCGGTGAGGGAGACCGAAGTGCCGTACTGGAACGACACAACGGCCTTGCCGTTGCCGTGGTTGACGCCCTGCAGCAGCGAGACGGCGGTCGCCGAGGGCTCGGCGTAGCTGCTGCCGCCGCCACCGCCCGCGCCCGGGAAGTAGCCCGGGTTGCCGCCGCCGGAGCCGCCGCCACCGCCGTGCCAGCCGCCACCGCCACCCCCGCCACCGGGTCCGCCCGCACCGCCGTTGCCGCCCGTGCCGCCACTGCCGGGATCGGGCTCGCCGGTGATGGGGTCGAGGTCGATGCCGGGGGTGCCGGGTCCGCCGTACAGGGTGTTGGGGCTGCCGTGACCGGCCACGGTCTGGCCGGCACCGCCGCCGGCCACGCCGGACCCCGGCGGGCCGTCGCTCTGGCCGCCGTCCTGGCCCACCTCTCCGCCACCGGCGCCGCCCTGGAGCTCGGAGCCGCCGTTGCCGGCGCCGCCACCGCCGCCGGCCACCAGGACGCGGTCGGAGCCGTCGAATGCGCCGACCCGCACGTCTGAGCCGCCTCCGCCCGAACCGCCGCCGCCGTGCGCGCCACCACCGCCCCGCCCGTGGCCGGTGCCGCCGGGACGGGCGAACTCACCGTGCCGGGACGAGCCGGGGATGCCGGCCGCGCCCAGGGTGAGCTGGAGGGTCTGGCCCGGGGTCACCGGCAGGGTCGCGCGGGTCTCACCGCCGAGGCCGCCGGGCGCTCCGCTGATCGCCGGATGGGGATCGATGTAGCCCGCCGCGCTGCCACCCTCGGCGCCGAACAGGTCGACGGTCACCTCGGTCACACCGTCCGGGACCGTGAAGGTGTCCGTACCAACGGAGTTGTAGCTGCAGGTGGGCTGCGGCGAGGTGGTGAGGACACCGCCCGCGCCGCAGGGCGCGGTAGCCGCACTGGCCGTGGCGGCGGCCGCGGTGAGGGGCACGATCGCGGCGGCGACCAGGCCGGTGGTGGCGGCCAGCGACATCATCGTGGATCTGAACATGGTCCGACCGGAGGTCGGGGTGCTGTCGTTCATGGGAATGGGCACTTTTCTCCGGTCCTGCTGGAAACCGGGGTGGGGGACGGGTGATCCGCAGGCGGGCCGGGCCCGCCTGCGGATCGGCATTGACCGATGGATCAGAGGCCGGTCGGTCAGACGCCGTCGTCGGCGCAGAGCGCCCAGACGTCCGCGTAGGTGTTGCTGGAGCCGGCGCCGCCCGCGTGGGCGTCGGCGGTCCAGTACGAGGCCGTGGTGGTGCCGTCGCTGACCGGGTTGCCGCCGGAGTCGCTGGGGAAGCTGCCGTTGAGGTGGTCGCCGCCCGAGCCCGGGCCGGTGAAGTCCGTGGTCGTCACACTGCCGCCGCTGGTCGCCGCGCCGCCACTGACCAGGTTGCCGTCCGTGCCGCAACCGACCGTCACGACCGTGTTGGCGCCCGCCGAGGACGAGGTGCTCACCTCGGTGTAGTGGACCTTCATCGTCACGCCGCTGACGTTGATGCCGCTGCCGCTGCAGATCGCGTAGGCGTAGGTCTCGTTGCTGGTGCCGCCGCCTCCGCCGTTCCAGCCGACCGCCGTCCAGGAGTCGGGGTTGGTCTCACCGTCGGCCGCGGCCTTCAGGCCGTAGTCGTGCGCGGAGTTGTTGAAGGTGGGGAAACTCGCGATCGGCTTGAGGCTGCCGACGCTGGCCGGGGTGGTGCGGGCGCCGCCGCCGAGCAGGACGGTGTTGGCCGGACAGGTTGCCGTGACCGCGACCGGCGTGGCCGCGGCGGTCGGTCCGGCGGCCTTGTTCATGACGGTCTGGGTGTGGTCGATCAGGTTGCTGGTGAAGCACACCGCGTACGGGGTCGACGAGAACGAGCTGTTCACCGCGCCGCCGCTGCCGCCGATGCCGAGCCAGTGGGTATTGTCGGTGCCCACGACGCCGGTCGAGCCGGTGTACTCGGTGGAGCCGTCCGAGCTGGGCTCGGTGCCCATCACATGGTTGCCGGGGGACGCCGAACCGGTGCCGATGGCCTGCTCGATGCCACCACCGGAGATGAGCCCGCTGCCGCAGTCCGCGTGGGTCGATATCTCGGAGAAGGTGGTGGTGGGGCCGAGGGTGGCGCCGGGGCTCTTCACGGTCACGCCCACGGTGTTGGCGTACGCGACGCCGGGCACCGCCAGGGCCAGGACGGCGCCCATGACCAGCGCCCTACCCATGGCGAAGCGCCGCAGAGTTCTCTCTTCCATCGACTTCTCCCTTGTTGATTCCGAGGCGACGAACGCGGCCCGGCAGCGCTCCTGGGATGCGGCGTCCGGGGATCGTCTTCCGTCACTGCGTGGTGGAGAGCCGGCCGACGCCGTCCGGGTGGTGGCCGGGCTGCCCGCCGCGTCACCGGGTCGGCTGCCCTGCGGATGTACGCCGCCGTCAGCACGCATGCGGGGGTGAGGGGAACGTGGATGCCGTCACCCTGCAGCGTGACGGACCAGGATTGTGGACCGGCCACCTCGCCGTCCTCATCATGGGTCGCAGATGCTGCCCATAACAGCGTCATTGCCTGGTATCTATGAACCGTTCAGCCGCTCTGGTCTAGCAGATAAGACACTTGACAGGCCTTCGATCCATGCAGGTGCCGGGTCGGCCCTCACGGTCGGCCCTCACGGTCGGGCCATCACGGTCGCGCCAGTCGGCCCGGACAACGAGGGCATGTGCGAGGAGTGGGATGCGCAGGCAGGCGGCACCGACAGGACGGCGCGGCCGATTTCAGAGCATGATGAGCAGACGCGTGTTCGGCTTGAGCTTCCTGTTCACCGAACGGCTCTGCACGTATACCTCCAACGTGGGATGACGACCCGCTTTCACGGAAACGGTCCCCTGGATACCGGTGCCGAACAGAAGACTGCGTGCCGCGTCGCCCGTGTATGCGCGGTCAGTGTCCTTCTCGACCACGATGACTTCCTTGTCGGGTTGAACCTGAACCCGGGTGCCCAACTGGTAGTAGCACGAGCCGCGTTCGTACGTCACGCCCGGATGCGAATCAACGAAGGATCGAATCTCGACCTCCGCGTCGACCTTCAGGAGTCGGTACTTGTCGACCGGAACCGGTTCGAGGTTCGCCCGCACCTCGTCGACCGATATGTCCTGGCCGACCGCGAACAGGTTCTTGGTGCCGCGCACGCCCTTCTCGCGGCCACGGAGGAAGCTGGTGGCGGCAGCGCGCACGGTGCCGATCGCCTCCTCGACACCCTCCTGGGAATCCGCATCCCAGATGGCGATGTTTCCGGCGGGGAAACCGTAGTTCTGGGCGGTTCGCTTCGCCAGGGAGTTCGGAACAAGGATCGCGGACGTCCAGTGGCCCGGAAGCGCGCCCATCTTCGCCGCGATCCTGTCGAGCCAGGGGCCGAGAATGGCCATGTCGCCGTCGTGCCGCCGGTCACCGCCGGAGGCGTTCTCCTCGCCGTCCGTCACCACGATCTGGAGGAAACTGTGCTCGCCGTACGCCTCCCAGATGTGACCCAGGTCGTCCAGGGACTTCAGAGAGGCTTCGATGAGGGCCGTAGCGCCATTGTTGACCTTGTACAGACCCCGCATGGACGGCAGATGCTTCACGTCCATATCCCAGACCAGGTTCTCCACCTTGTGGTCGAAGGAGTAGAGACTGATCCGGGTCTCGTGACCGAGGCTGTCCGACTCGGCCTTCAAGCCCGCCACGAACTCGTCTACGACGCGGATGAGTTGACTCTGGTGCTGATGCATGGAACCCGAACAGTCCACTACCAGCGCGACGTGATTCACCTTGTGCTGGATCTTGTTGGCGGACATGTCTCTGCTCCTTCTCCGCGACTCCCCGAGTGATGTCTCCACACTATGGGGAGGCACTGACAACGGAGCTTGACGGACGATCACCCCCGCCTGCCCCGCCCCAACCCTCGGTACGGCCGTCATCCCTCGGTCGTGGCGCCCTGGCGCTCCTCGCCGGTGTCGAAGTACTGGTCCAGATCGTCGAGGGCCTGCTCGCGCCCGGCGGCGGGGCCGGTCAAGGTGGCGTGTGCGGGGATGCTGGCGAGGCAGGCGCGCAGGGCGAGCTCGCGACGAAAGCTTCCAGGCCCGGCAGGCGTTCGAGCTGAAGCTGACGGAAAAACCTGCCGAACGGAGAAGCGGGTACCCGGAGATCCGTGCTGCGTCCAGACGGTCAAGTGCTCGCCTTCCAGGCCGGTGGCCGGCATCGAGCCGCCGCTGGTCGCCGAGGACCTCGTCCCAGCGGCGCCACCAACCTGGGCCAGTCGGCGCAGGTGTAGTCGTGCAACGCCACCTGATGGCGGGAAGTCGCGTGGCCGTAGGCAGTGGCTGGCGGCGGACTCCAACCCAGTGATGGCGCCGGAACGGAGGCAGCTCAGCCCGCCGTTGTGGGAACGAGAAGGAGGACGCGCACCGAGGAGAAGTTCGTCGTCTGGACCACCCGGTAGCGTGTGGCGAACAGGGCTCCGATCGAGGTCGGCATCTGGTCGAAGCTGTGGCCCTTGGGCGCGGTGGAGAGCAGCCAGATGCGGTTGACACGTGCGGCAGCGGCCGCTGGGTCGGCGGAGTTCTGCGGGTCGAACAGCCCCAGGGACTGAGCGCTCCGGCCGAGGAAGACGTCCTGCGGAGCGTTTTGCACCCGGCGCAGCTGGTACGACAGGGCGAGGCGGCCTTCGCGGTACCCGTTGAAGGCCATTCCGTCACCGGGCTGGTCGTGTTGCAGCATCCAGGCGGTGGCAGCTCGCCAGTCGGGCTCACCCGGCAGCGGGTCGGCGCGCAGACTCGTGATGTCCGCGGTCGTGCCGAGCAGCAGGGCGGAAGCAGCCAGGGCGGCGGCCACCGGCTGATGCCAGGCCTTGCCGCCTCCGGGCAGGAGTCGTACGACCGCGCAAAGGGCCGCTGCGGCGAGCAGGGCCCAGGCAGGAAGAGTGAAGATGAGATAGCGGTTGAGGAAGAGGTCGAGCACGTTCTTGGTGGCGAAGAGCAGCACCGGGGGCAGCAAGGCCCAGCACAGCAGCATGGCCGCCCAGCGCCGGGTGAGCAGCAGGCCGAGGACCGAAGCGCCGATCATCACTCCGGCCGCGGTCCCGGAGTGGAAGACCTGTCCTGGCAGTTGGACCAGGGAGGCGCTCTGCTGCTGGAGCCACGCGATCTGCTGCGACTGGGTGTGTCCCAGGTAGGCGAGAGGCAGCACCGGCAGCAGGGCGACCACCACCGTGAGCAGCCAGGCCGGCAGGCTCCTGCCGCGAGCCGGCCGGGCGGTCGAGAGGACTGCGACCAGGTGGGCCGCGAGTACGGTCAGGGTGACCAGGTGCGCGAGTCCCATGCAGGTGACAAGAGTGCCGTAGGAGGCCCAGCGCCCTACGCTCGACCGGTCGAGCACGCGCAGCAGGAGCAGCGTCGCGGACGCTGCCGCCAGGACGGCGAAGGCGTACGGCCGGGCTTCCTGCGCGTAGCGCGTCGTCATGGGGATCACGGCGAAGAGCAGACCGCCCGCGAGCCCGACCGACCTGTCGAACAGGCGCCGCCCGAGCAGGGCGACGACTCCCGCGGCGGCGGACATGGCTAGGACGGAGGGGATGCGCATCGCCGCCGCGGAGTCCCCGAACACGCCGATCCACAGGTGCATCAGCGTGTAGTAGGGAGCGAGGACGATGTCGACGTGGCTCAGCAGCCGACCGAAGTCGCTCCACGAGAGTGTCGCCGCCCACCAGGTCGCGTACTCGTCCTGCCAGGGCTGGCGATCTCCGACGCCGACCAGGCCCAGGACCAGCATGAGCAGTGCCGGCGGCAGCCAGTACCCTGCGCTGATCCCAGCGCCGGTGGTTCGGTGCGACCGGCGGCCCCCGTGGGAGTTCGGCGGTGGGGGCGGCGATGTCGGGGGGGTGCCTGCCGCATGCGGAGCCGCCGGCCGTGTGCCTGCCCGACCGTGTTCGGACGGCTGCAGTCCGGTCATGGCAGCCGCTCCTTTCTCAGGGTGATGGTGGTGGCTCTGGGCGCGCCCGGTGGTGACGGCGGGTCAGGGCGAAGCGGTGGGCCGGACGGTGGGGCTCGGCGCGGGGAGCGCGGTTGTCGTACCGCCCGGCTTGGCGGCAACGGCGTTGGTCGGAGCGACCAGGCCTGTGCTGTCGGCGTGTATCCCGGCGGCGAACGCCTTGAGGCTCTGCGGGTCCGCATCGAACCGCCAGTCGGCGGTGCCTCCGGACGACTGGTCCTTCTCGAACCAGATGAAGCCGATGATGTCCGGGTTCTTGGGCAGCCAGGCGAAGAAGCTCGTGGTCCAGCGGGCCTTCACGGCGGGCTGGGCCCCCGTCTCCGTGATGAGTATCGGCTTGTGTGCGATCCGGCGCAGGTCCTGCAGAGTCGGGTCGAAAGTGCTCGCCGCCGTCGTCTCGTCGCCGTAGCCGACCACGCCTATCCAGTCGACATAGGCGTCGCCCGGGTAGAGCGGCGTCAACTTGACGTGGGGCAGGTTGCGGATGATGTTGGGGCTCCAGAGCCAGATCACATTGGTCGCGCCGGCCTTGGCGAACAGGTCGTGCACATGCCGCCACGCCTTGACGTAGTCGCCCGCCCGATTGCCGTTGACCTGCTCGGACCAGGGGTACCAGGTGCCGTTCATCTCGTGCGCGAAGCGCAGAACCACAGGCGACTTGGCCGCCGCCACGGCCTTGGCGAAGCCGGTGATGTAGGTGTCGAACGATCCGCCGGCAATCTTGGACAACTGGTACTTCGGCTGGTTGACGTCGAAGGAGGGCGTTCCCTTGGCGCCGGGGGCGACACTCTGCCAGGGTTCCCAGGTGAGCACCGGAACGGTGCCCTGCTGGTAGGCCACAGCGATCGCGCGCGGGTTGAATCCCTGGTTCCACTTGACGAAGTATTCGGTCATCGACGGCCGCGCTGCGGCCTGTCGGGCCACCTGGTCCAGCTCCGCCGTCGACCAGGGGGAGTTGGGCGTGGCCACACCGAAGTAGATCCCGTGGGGGTGCAGCAGTTCAGCCTTGGTCGGGATGACCGGCACCGGGGCGCGGGTGCTCTTCCCCACCTTCTGTGTGCGCAGGTTCTGGTGGGCGGCGGCGCTGACGCTGACCCGGTTGTCGTTCTGGTGCATGACGGCCTCGGAGACCAGGTAGCACAACAGGCTGAGTGCGGTGACGTTGACCACCATCCACAGCCGCAGCCGGACTCCGGTACCGCGGTTCCATATGTAGAGGCGCTTCCGGTGTCCCGTTCCCTTGTCAGACACTCATCATCACCGAGCCGAAGAGCATGAGGCCGCCTAGAAGGTAGGGGACGATGACCAGGGGACTGTGCGCCCGTTCCCCCGCGAAGCTGTCGGCCCGGGTTCCCCAGCCGGCGTTGTGCGCGCAGCGGAAGAAGCCCAGGAGCCGTACGGGCAGCAGCAGCAGGGTGTTGATGACCATGAATACCGGCAGGAAGACCATGTCCTGTGGTCGGTAAGCGAAATGGCGGCCGAAGCGGATGGCGATCGAGATGAGCGACATCACCGCGGCGAGCCCGATGATGACGGCTGCGGCCATCCAGGGTGTGTGCGGCAGCGGCAGTTCGGTGTAGAGGCCGGGCCGCGAGCGCCGGAAGAAGGCGGCGACCCAGGAGGCGAAGGTACCGAGCAACACGAACGGGACCGCGATATCGGCGAGGTAGAACAGGCACAGCATCTTGGCCCGGAGCAGCATCCAGGGCAGCATGCGCAGCGTGTTGTACTGCGAACCGCGCGCCCACCGGTACTGCTGCTTGGCGAGCTTCTTCAGCTCCAGCGGCGCATCGGTATAGACCAGCGACGTGGACTGGTAGACGGTCTTGTAACCGGCCTTGAGCGTGTAGTTGGTGAGGGTCCGGTCATCGCTGACCTCCAGGAAGACGCCCAGGAACTTCTCGCTCAGGAAGCGCTCCATGCAGTCGGCGAGGATGCTGCTGCGGAAGGCTATGGTGCGGCCCGGGAGGCAGCCCACCGTGCCGAGCACGCTCATGGCCGGCATGGAGTACTGGCAGCGCACGCTCTCCAGCCAGTCGGCCCACCGAGTGAGGACCGAACGCCCCGGATCCAGAATCCGCTGACGCGTGGTCACGCCGCCGACCTTGTGGTCACGGAACGGCTTGACCAGCTCGGAGAGCGTGTTCGGGGTCCACACGGTGTCGGAGTCGACAAGGACCGCGATCTCTCCGCTGGCCACTTCCAGGCCCACCTTCAGCGCATTGCGCTTACCGGGGATCTCCGTCCAGTACCACCACGCGCCCAGCTCTTCGCAGATCAGCTCCAGAACTGGGTTCCGCCGTCCGTTGATGACGACGATGGTCTCTGTGGGCTGCTGCGCCAGGATGCGGCCCAGCACGTCCCGGAACAGGTCCTCGGGTTCGTCCACCACCGGGATGATCACCGATGTGGTCACCTGGTACGGCCTCTGCCACGGCCGGTACATCCGTGCCAGCACGACCCGGACGATCCAGAGGATCCAGATCACCGACATGAAGACGGCGAACGGGTAGACGGTCCCCTTCGTCCACCACTGTCGGCACTCCAGCAAGAAAGCCAGCATGTATATCTACCCGATCGCCCGTGCGCCGAGGCGCAGCACGTTGCCAGCCCCCGAAGCGATGGCGCCGGGGCCGCGCTGAGGACGGGGCTCCCGGCCGGCAGCCACCCCCAATGCGGCGTCGCAGTGCGGACCTTAGCCGGGCGAGATGTGCGACTTCTCAGTAAATATCCGTTATATCGGATACAAGGTTGAAGACGTTACGAGCATGTGATGATTTTGAACTCAACTTCACAGGATTTCCCCATATTGAGTCACTTAAGGCAAGGAACGGTAAGCGGAGGGTGACTTTCCTCTTCCGGTTCGGCGAGGCGATGGGTCGATCCGACAGATCCGAAGGCAACTCACCGCTCCCTGCGGTCCGAATCACGGTCAAGGTCACGCGGCTCCCAGCGCCGTCCATGGGCGGGAAGTGGACGTGCTGATTCCAGGCTGTACGCTCGCGCTCTCACCGGAGCCGATCACCAGAGTGCGGAGCGCTGGCAACTGCTGAGGCCCCTGGGCACAGCAATGGGCGGCAACGGAACAGCGGACCCCGAGGAGAACCTGCGGCCATGAGACTCACCGTGATAGGCACCGGCTACCTGGGCGCGACCCATGCCGCGTGCATGGCGGAAATCGGCCACGAGGTCCTCGGGTTGGACGTGCAAACCGAAAGAATCGCCGCGCTCCAGTCGGGCCGGGTCCCGTTCTACGAGCCCGGCCTCGAGGACCTGCTGGCCAAGCACGTCGCCTCGGGGCGACTCCGCTTCACCACTTCCTACGCCGAGGCCGCCGAGTTCGGAGAAGTCCACTTCTCCTGCGTCGGCACCCCGCAGAAGTCCGGCGAGCCGGGCGCCGACCTCAGGCACGTCGATGCCGTGGTCGACTCCCTCGCTCCACACCTGCACCACCCGACCCTGCTGGTGGGGAAGTCGACGGTCCCCGTCGGCACCGCCGAGCGCCTCGCCGAGCGCCTCGCACGGCTCGCCCCGGCCGGCGCCGATGCCCAGCTCGCCTGGAACCCGGAGTTCCTCCGGGAGGGCTTCGCCATCGACGACACGCTCCGCCCGGACCGCCTGGTCTTCGGGCTGGGCACCCCGGACAGTGCCGCCGAGACGCTGCTGCGCCAGGTCTACGCCCCACTGCTGGACCGGGGCACGCCGCTGGTGACCACGGACTTCGCCACGGCCGAACTCGTCAAGGCGGCTGCCAACGCCTTTCTCGCCACCAAGATCTCGTTCATCAACGCCATGGCGGAGGTGTGCGAGGCATCCGGAGCCGATGTGACGCAGCTCTCCCGGGCACTCTCCTACGACCCGCGCATCGGCGGACGCTTCCTCAACGCCGGCCTCGGCTTCGGTGGCGGCTGCCTGCCGAAGGACATCAGGGCGTTCATGGCTCGGGCCGCCGAACTCGGTGTCGACCAGGCGCTGACCTTCCTCCACGAGGTCGACGCGATCAACATGCGGCGCCGAGATCGCATGGTCGAGCTCGCCCGGGAGCAGTGCGGAGGCGATCTGCTGGGCCGTCGGATCGCCGTCTGGGGTGCCGCCTTCAAGCCCGACTCTGACGACGTCCGTGACTCGCCCGCGCTGAACGTGGCCGCCCGTCTGCAGCTCCATGGCGCTGATGTCGCGGTGTACGACCCCAAGGCAATGGACAACGCCCGCAAGATGTACCCCAGTCTCGGCTATGCCGCGTCGCCCACCGAGGCCGCTCAGGGTGCCGACTTGGTGCTGCACCTGACGGAGTGGCAGGAATTCGCCGACCTGGACCCGGTCCTGCTCGCCGACGAGGTGGCCCATCCCCGGATGCTCGACGGCCGGAACGCCCTGGACCCGCAGCGCTGGAGGGGTGCGGGCTGGACCTATCGCGCCCTCGGGCGTCCCTGACACCCTCGCGCTTCGTACTTACGCCCTTCCCACAACGTCGATGACTGCGCATCACACCCGGGAGCCGAGGCCAGGGTCCAGGGCGATGTCTGCCTGGTCCGGGGGGACAAGCACGCCGAGGCACCGCCCGCCTGGCCGCTTCGCCACCAGATCACACTTCCGGAAGACCGCCGACAGATTTACAGGCCGCTAGCCGATACGGGGGTACACCCCCGCTGACCTGCAGCGCAGGGACGCGCACGGGGCTTCCAGGAGGTTTTGGTCCGTCGGTGGTCCGCACGCAACGGGACACCCCCGTGTCAGACTGGGACACCGCACCAGTCCCCGCCCACCGCCAGCCCGAGGGCAGTGGACCCCAACATTGCTACAGCCGTGTGCTCCCGTGCGGGTCAGGGTCGCCCGGAGGGCCCCCGCCGGCGCGACTTGGCCACCACTACCGTGACGGCATACCGAAGAGTTCTGCCACGGCTTCGGTCAGCTTCTCGTCAACTACCCGTCGCGCTCAAGTACACCCCGAGGATCTCAAACGGCAGCCACAGGACCGAGAGTACGAGTGCCGCGATCGCGAGGCCTCGCCCGCTCTGGCCCGTGTCGCGGATCTGCCCGAGTGCGATCACTGCGAGGACTATGGAGATGAGGCCGCCCCCCGCCAAGCTCAGGATGAACGCCGTCAGGGCCTTTCCATTGGGCCCATACTGCCTCGCTCCGTAGTAGCCGAGTTCCGTCTGTCGCGGATACGAGGGCAGTCCGCTGGTGGCAGGAACGGGCGGCTGCGTCGTGCTAGCCGGGGGTATTGGAGCATTCTGCGGGGGCATGCCACCATTTCGTTCATGATCATTTGAACTGTTACTAGACCCGCGATCCTAGAGGCAGGGATGGGCCCATGCATAGGCATGGCGTCGAAGCCATATCGCTTGGCTCTCCGTCGACTTGAGTGGCCCATCGACAGACCGCAGCCCTGAAACAACAACCGTATGCGCGTTCGATTTGAGAGACTGTCAAGTCCAGTGGAGTCCGCCCCTACCCGTGATCATTCCGGCGAAACAACACGTCGCATAGTGGCCCGACTGCCTGCCGGACCCGCGACCGCTATGGGCGTACCTCGATCACAGTGGACAGTTCACCAACACCTTCGACGCCGTCTTCGCCGACTCGGGTCTGCAGACCCTCAAGAACCCGCCCCAAGCGCCGAAGGCGAACGCCTCGCGACCCAAACGCCCCGGCCGGCCACGCACCGCGCACTCCATCCGCGTCCTGGTCCTGCGCCTGGTCCGCGAGAACCCGTCGTGGGGCTACCGACGCATCCACGGCGAACTCGCCATCCTCGGCATCAGGACCGCCGCCTCCACCATCTGGGAAATCCCCAAAACCGAAGGCATCGACCCAGCCCCGGAACGAGGGGCAACCACCTGGGCCGACTTCCTGCGCTCCCAAGCCGACGCACTGCTCGCCTGCGACTTCATCGAGACCGTCACCCTGGCCGGACAGCGCCAGTACATCCTCGTCATCATCGAACACGCCACCCGACGCGTACGCGTGCTCGGCACAACCGCTCACCCGACCGCGGCCTGGATGACCCAGGCCGCGAAGAATCTAGTAATGGACCTCGATGACGCGGGTTCGAAGGTCAAGTACCTGATCCGCGACCGCGACGCGAAGTTCCCCGCCCTGTTCGACCAGACCCTCGCCGACGCCGGCATCCAGATCGTTCTCAGCGGCGTCCGGGTCCCACGCGTGAACTCGATCATGGAACGGTGGATACAGACCTGCCGCCACGAACTCCTGGACCGCACCCTCATCTGGAACGAGAGCCACCTACGCCACGCCCTGCGCGAGTTCGAGACCCATCACAACGAGCACCGACCACACCAGGCCATGGAACAGTCCGCTCCGCTCCGGGCAGTTCCCGAACCGATCACCGATCCGAGCCGAATCGCCCACCTCGACATACGCCGACACGACCGCCTCCGCGGCGTGATCCACGAGTACCAACACGCAGCTTGACCAGCCCGGACGGGGTTTTCGGCAGGCGCACCGTCCGCGCGGCCCTGAACTCCCTGTGCTCCGCTGCGCCGGGCTGGGTCGACCAGGCCCTGGACGTCTCGGACTGGATCCGGCGCTATGCAGACCGAATCGACACATGGCGCCTGCCCACGTCCAAGACCAAGCAGGACAAACTCGCTCTCAACTACGGCAAGGACGGCTTCACCCTGCTGGCCGCCCTGCACTCACCCGCCACCCCGCCCTGGCTGCGGACCCTGCCCGCGGTCCAGGTCCTGCGACAGGTCCTGGTCCAGAACTACACCCGCGCCACCGCCGGAAACGGACACGTTCGCGTCAAGCGCCGCGAACGCACCGAGGACGGTGGCGACGGACTGGCCCCCGCCCCGATACGCCTGGCCTCCCCCTACGACACCGACACCCGCTGGTCCGCAAAGCGCGACATGTTCTGGAACGGGTGCAAACTCCACGTTTCCGAGACCTGCCACCCCCAGGACCACGGCCCCCGCCCCGCATGTCCGAACATCATCACCAACGTGACCACCATCCTCGCCACCAGGCCCTGGCACGCCGTGAGTTGCTCCCCGAACGGCACCACCTGGACTCCGGCTACCCCAGCGCCGACCTGGTCATCTCCTCCACCAGAAGCTACGGCGTCGCGCTGATCACACCGGTCCTGCTCGACACCTCCCACCAGGCCAGGGCCGGGCAAGGCTTCGCCGCCCACGACTTCACCATCGACTGGGACAACCACCAGGCCATCTGCCCCGCCGGGAAAACCAGCAGCACCTGGAACCCCGCCGTCCAAGACGGCGTGCCCAAGACCGTCGTCGCCTTCGCCGCCCTGGACTGCATCCCCTGTCCCTCCAAGGAGCAGTGCACCGGCTCACGAAAAGGACGCCGGCTCAGCCCCTACCCCCGCGAGCTCACCGAGGCCATCCACGCCGCCCGCACACAACAGCAAGACGGCACCTGGCAGCGCGACTACGCCCTGCGTGCCGGCGTCGAGGGCACCATCCGCAAGGCCACCGACACCACCGGCCTGCGCCGAGCCCGCTACCGCGGACTGCCCAAGACCCAATGCCGGGAAGTTTGGCGAATTGACGGTGTGTCAACCCCTCCGTCGGATGGGCTGGGCGCGGCAACGGAGCTCCGATAGAACGGGGGTCGACCAGGACCTGATCTCGTTCGAGGAGCTCCGTTGCCATGCCAGTCTTCCATGTCGCGTTCTGGGGATGTTCGGGATGGCGTTTTCACGCCCGGGCAGTTGGGCGAGCTGACGCAGGTCATCCCGATCGTGCTGGTCGATGAGGTGCTTCGGGCGACACGTTGCGTGGAGCGTCGGGTGCGGAAACTACCGTCTCGGGTGGTGGTGTACTTCGTGCTGGCGATGGCGCTGTTCGGCGAGCACGGATACCGGGGTGTGTGGGCGTCACTGGTAGCAGGACCGGACATAGCCGATGTCGACCCGTCCGCTGCTGCGTTGCGCCATGCACGTCGCCGGGTCGGTTCAGC